>JAJYDR010000129.1 GCA_021777285.1 Actinomycetes bacterium | reverse complement strand
GATCGCCCCCTTGTGCGCGGGGTCCGCGAAGACGAAGGGCGCCTGGCTGAGTTGGCCGTTGGCGAGGGTCACCATCGGGTGACCCCCCTGGAGGATCCACGTGTCCATCATCTCGCGCACCGGGTGGCCCGACACGGTCTCGAGCGCGTCCCACAGGTCACTGGTGACCGTGTTGGCGTAACTGTGCGTGGTCAGGTAGTGGCGGATGCCGTCGCGGAACGTCTGTTCGCCGAGGTACTGCTCGAGCATGCGCAGCACCGATCCACCCTTCTCGTAGGTGAGCGCGTCGAACATGCCCTGCGTGTCGTCAGGGGAGATGACTTCGTACTCGATCGCTCGGGTCGTCGCGAGACCGTCGATGTGCATCGCGAGGTCGCGCATGACGGCCTGGTCGGTCCAGATGTGCCACTGCGGGCGGAAGGCGTTGGTGCAGATCAGCTGCATGAAGGTCGCGAAGGCCTCGTTCAGCCAGATACCCTCCCACCACTCCATCGTGACCAGGTCGCCGAACCACATGTGGGCGATCTCGTGGTGCACGACCTCGGCGACGCGCTGGATCTCAGCGTTGGTGGCCCGTGCCGGGTCGACCAGCAGCGCGGTCTCGCGGTAGGTCACGCAGCCGAGGTTCTCCATCGCCCCGAAAGCGAAGTCCGGGATCGCGACCATGTCGAGTTTCTCACCGGGGTAGGGGATGGCGAAGTACTCGCCAAAGAAGCGCAGCGCGAAGGCGCCGGCCTCGAGGGCGAGGGCCGTGAGGTTTCCCTTGCCCACGGGGTAGACCACGCGCAACGGCACGCCGTCGACGTCGAGCGCGTCGGTGAACTCGAAGGGTCCCACCACGAAGGCGACGAGATACGTGGACATGATCATGGTGGGGGCGAAACGTACGGAGCGCTGGCCGTTGCCGAGATCGATGTTCTCGATCTCGGGTGAGTTGGAGATCGCCGCGAGGTGGCCCGGCACGGTCAGGTTGACCTGGTAGGTGGCCTTGAAGGACGGCTCGTCCCAGCACGGGAAGGCCTGTCGGGCGTCGGAGTGCTCGAACTGCGTGGTCGCGATGGTGTGGGTGACACCGGCGTCATCGGTGTAGGTCGAGCGGTAGAAGCCCGAGAGGTGGTCATTGAGCACGCCGGTGAAGGCGATCTCGATGGTCGCCGGTCCCACGGGGAGCGTCTCGTGATAGTCGAAGGAGACCGTCTCGTAGGTGAGGTCGAAGGTCGGGGCGTCGGAGCGGTGGCTCGTCCCCTGGCTCGTGAGCGTGGCCGCGCCGAGTTCGAGGTTCTTCGCGTGCATAACGACGGTCTCAACCGGTTCGGCGACGTTGACGTCGATTTCGACGCGCCCGACGAAGGTCGCCGCGGCGAGGTCGGGGGTGAGGAAGATCCGATAAGCGTGGGGGACGATGGAGCGTGACAGGCGGAAGGGATTGGCAGAAGTCATAGTTGGAAACACTAGAGCCAAATCTTCTACGCTCGCTAAGTGACAACTCCTCCGACACCCGTCTCACTTCGCGTCAAGCCGGGCCCGACGAGGCTCGCCGTCACGGGCATCGGCAACGCCATGCTCGACATCATCGCGCGTGACTCAGCCGAGGTGTACCACGACTTGGGCCTGGTCAAGGCGTCGATGACGTTGATCGGCGAGGACCAGCTCGACACGTTCTACGCCTCGATGGGCCCGACTATCCAGATGTCGGGCGGCTCGGTCGCCAACTCCATCGCGGGGATCGCGGCGCTCGGGGGGACCTGCGGCTACATCGGCAAGGTGGCCGACGACGAGTTCGGCGAGCGATTCACCCACGACCTGCGCACGATGGGCGTGGAGTTGGACCTCGCGATCGCGTCTCCCGAGGAGGGTGCGACGGGTCGCTGCCACGTCTTCATCACCGACGACGCGCAGCGCACGATGGCGACGTATCTCGGCGCCTCGAACCGGCTCCACGTGGCCGACATCAACGAACGGCTGATCGCCCGCTCCGAGATCACCTATATCGAGGGCTACCTCTACGACTTGCCACCAGCGAAGATGGCGATCCAGAAGGTGGTGGACTTTGCTCACCAGCACGATTCGATGGTCGCGCTCTCACTGTCGGACATGTTCTGCGTGGAGCGCCACCGCCGGGATTTCTTGGAGCTGGTGACCAATCACGTCGACGTGCTGCTCGCCAACGAGGCCGAGATCCTCGCCCTCTTCCAGGTCGACAGCCTCGAGCGCGCCTTTGAAGCCCTCGACGAGCTCGGGGTGCTCGCGGTCGTGACCCGTGGACCGCTCGGCGCCGAGGTCTTGACCGCGTACGGGGTTGTATCGGTCCCCGCGAGCGAGGTCGACGAGGTCATCGACCAGAACGGGGCGGGCGACATGTTCGCTGCCGGCTTCCTCTACGGCCTCGCGCTCGGGGCAGACCCGATCGAGGCAGCCGAACTCGGGTCACTCTGCGCGGGCGAGATTATCAAGCACCTGGGGGCTCGTCCCGAAACCGACCTCGAGGCGATGGCTATCGAAGCGGGCCTGCTGTAGCTCAGCGTCCCTCGGCGTCGAGTTGCGCGTCGAGTTCGACCGTGCGTCGAGTCTCCCAGCGCACCCACGCCACCGCGATGGGGATGCACGCGAGGAGCATGAGCGCGTCGCCGCCAATCCACATGATGGCCCCACCGAACTGTACGTTGGCGAGCACCGACGCCGGGGTCGAACCGATTGGGGCGAGGGTCTGGTACGCCGAGAAGGGGTTGTGCGAGGACATCGCGAGCGCGAGCCCCGTGAAGGTGTCCACGGGTACCGCGGCCATGACGAAGACGAGGCGAAGCCCGGGGTGGATCGTTCGGCCGCGTTCGAGCCCGAAAGCGACGCGAAAGAACAGGTACCCGACGACGAGAAAGCCGAGGTGCTCGAACTGGTGGATCCACTCGTGGAGCAACATCTCGTTGTACAGGCTGGTTAGGTGCGACACCGGGATGAAGACGAAGTAGAGCGCGAAGGCGACGATGGGTTCGGTGATTACCGTCATGAGTCGACTGTCGAGCGCGGCGCGCAGGCGGGTGGACCCAGCGCGGTAGGCGAGGTCGAGGGGCGTGGCGAGGGCGAAGAGTGGACCAGCGATCATGATCAGCGCCAGGTGCTGGATCATGTGGTCGCTGAAGTACGCCCGGTCGTAGTAGCCGATGACCGACTCGGTCGCGATGAAGGTGACGATCAGGCCGAGCGCGAAATAGAGGCTCCGGCTGCGGGGCCAGTTCGGGGTCCGGTGCTGGCCCCAGGCGTAGAGCGCCCCCGCCAGCACCATGAGTGCGATCGCACCCGGTTCGAGTGCCAATTGGGTCGCGTCGCGCCAGTGGAAGGGTGTGACCGCGGACAACACCCGCCCATCCTAGGATCAGACGGCGGGGAGGCTCAGTAGGATGGCGCGGTGAAGTCGAAGTGGTTGAGCGCGAAGGCCCTGATGTTGCACCTCGCACTGATCGCGTGGCTCGCGATGAGTGCGACTGCGGCGTGGTGGCAAGTCGGCCGAGCGGTTCAGGGTAATTCACTCAGTTTCCTCTATTCGATCGAGTGGCCGGTCTTCGGCGTGCTCGGCGTGCTCGGTTGGTATGCGCTACTCAACATCGACCGCGTCAGCGAAGATGACGAGTTGGAGCGGCGGGCCTACGAGGAGAAGATGCGAGCCGAGGCTCGCCAAGCCCGACAGCGTGACGCCGAGGAGGACCCCCAGCTCGCCGCCTACAACGACCACCTCGAGCAGCTGGCGGAACGGTCGAAGAAAAAACTCTGGGGCCACTAGTGGAGGCGGCATTCCGACGGTATCGTCTGATGTCGTTCGTCACCGGGACGACGCTGATCGTGCTCGTGTTGTTCTTACTCCTGCACACGGTCGACCTGTCACTGTGGACGCAGTTGAAGCCCGTCGTCACCGTCGTCGGCATCGGCCACGGGGTGGTGCTCTATCCCATCTACCTGGTGCTTTGTTTCCAGTTCACACTGAAGGCCCGGCTGCACTTTGGGCTTCTCGTGTTGATGCTGCTCGCGGGTTTCGTCCCGGGACTCGCCTTCTACATGGAGCATCGGGTCGCGTTGCGCACGGCTGAGCTACGAGCGAACTCGATGTGAGCGACTGGCTCGAGCGGCGGGTGATCGCCTTCGCCCACCAGGGTGGATCCTTTGAAGGACCGTCCTCGACGATTTTCGCCATCGAGCAGGCGGTCGCCGCCGGCGCGACGGCCATCGAGCTCGACGTGCACGCCACCGCCGATCGCCAGCTCGTGGTCTGCCACGACGAGACCGTCGATCGCACGACGAACGGACGCGGCGCGATCGCAGCGATGACTCTGGCGGAACTCCGCGAGCTCGACAACGCGTACTGGTTCGCGCCCGGCGAGACGGTGTCGCCGGATCGTTCGGACGGCGACTACCCGTGGCGTGGCCGGGCTCCAAAAGACCGGCGCTTTGGCATCGCCACGCTCGAAGAGGTCGTGACTGCCGTGCCCGGGGTGCTCCTCAACCTCGACATCAAACAGTCGGCGCCCGACGTCGTCGCGTACGAGGCGCTGCTCGCGCGCGAGATCGAACGGCTCGACTGTGCGTGGCACGTGATCGTCGCGTCCTTCCTCGACCGTGCGATCGAGGCGTTTCGGCGTGCGGCCCCGACGGTCGCCACGTCAGCGGCGACCGAGGAGACGGCCGCGTTCTTCTTCTCGAGGCGTGAACGCCAGCCGGTGGTGCCGCCAGCCGCCGCCTTCCAGGTTCCCGAGACCTACGGCGATGTGACCATCGTGGACGAGTCGTTCGTCGCCTCGGCCCACGCCGCGGGCGTGGCCGTCCACGTCTGGACGATCAACGACCAGTCAGGGATGGATCGACTGCTCGACCTGGGGGTCGACGGGCTGGTGAGCGACCGTCCGTCGATGCTCGTTGAGAGAATCGCTCGACGAGGGCTGACGTGGGACGGTGCTCGCTAACCGCGGCCGCAGTTCGGCTTCTTGCCGTGGTTAGCCTTCTTCTTGGCGCGTAACTTGCGCTTCACGGTCCGCTTCGACATAGGGGACAATCGTAGTACGGACAGGGACCCGGTAGCCAAACGGAGGCGGATCGATGCAAGTACCAGTGGGCGGTCCCGGTGAATTCGTGGTCGTCGCGACGCCGATTGGCAACCTTGAGGACCTCAGCCCACGGGCTCGGGCCGTGTTGGCGAGCGCCGACGTCGTCTACTGCGAAGACACCCGGCGCACGCGGGTCCTGTTCAGCGCGTTCGGGCTCACCCCCCGGGGTCGTCTGCGCTCGCTGCGCGAGCACAACGAGATGACCGAGAGCGTCGAGGTAGTCGAGCGGGTCGCCTCGGGGGCGGTCGTCGCGCTCGTGAGTGACGCCGGAACCCCGGGGATCAGCGACCCCGGGCGACGCGTCGTCGCCGCCGTCGCCGAGGCGGGGTTGCGCGTCACGACGACACCGGGGCCGAGCGCGGTGGTGGCGGCGCTGTCGGTCAGTGGTCTTGACACTGAGCGCTTCGTGATGGAGGGCTTCGTGCCGCGCCGCGGTGGGGACCGTCAGACCCGATTCGCCCAGTGGGCGACCGAGGCGCGAACGATCGTCTTCTACGAGTCGCCCCAGCGCCTCGTGGCGACGCTGGGCGAACTCGCCGAACTGTTCGGTGACCGTCGTGTCGTCGTCGCCCGCGAGCTGACCAAGCTGCACGAGGAGCTCGTGCGCGGCGTGTTGCGCGAGGTCGCCGCACACTGGGCCGAGCGCGAGGTGCGCGGTGAAGTCGTCGTCGTCCTCGAAGGCGCCCCACCCGCGGCGGTCCCCGAAACGGCCGTTCGCGAGGCCCTGGAGCGTCGTCTCGTCGCGGGCGAGACCGTCCGCGACGCCGTCAGTGCCGTCGCTGACGAGCTGCGAGTGGCGCACCGGATCGCCTACGACATGGCGCTCGAGATCCGTTCGGAGCGGGGTTCCTGACTCGTTACGCTGGTCGGATGGGTCGTTTCTACATCACCACGCCGATTTACTACGTGAATGACGCCCCACACGTCGGTCAC
>JAJYDR010000013.1:4457-28910 GCA_021777285.1 Actinomycetes bacterium | reverse complement strand
TACACCCTCGGTCCCCTGGTCACCGATATTGCTCCCGGTTATGACCACATCACCTCCGCGATTGGCGCAACCGAGATCGCACGGTACGGGACCGCGATGCTCTGCTACGTCACGCCGAAAGAGCACTTGGGGCTACCCAACAAGGACGACGTCAAAACGGGTGTGATCACCTACAAGATCGCTGCTCACGCCGCCGACCTGGCGAAAGGCCACCCTGGCGCTCACGAACGTGACAACGCCCTGTCCAAGGCGCGTTTCGAGTTCCGGTGGCGCGACCAGTTCGCACTATCCCTTGACCCGGTTACCGCAGAGGCGTTCCATGACGAGACGCTCCCGGCGCAAGCGGCGAAGACGGCCCACTTCTGCTCGATGTGCGGACCAAAATTCTGCTCGATGCGGATCTCACAAGACATCCGCGAGGAGTTCGGAGGATTGTCCCAGCAGCAGATCATTGTTGGGATGCAAGAGAAGTCGGTAGCGTTCCGGCAATCGGGCGGAAGGGTTTATCTGTCAGAACCCGTCATCGACACACCGTAGCGTTGCACGGTGACCACAAGCCGGACGCGGCTAGCGCCTGCACCTTTCTAGAGAAACTACCCGAGGTCACACGTCTCATCCAACGCGTGACACGTACGGTGGTGACGAGTTTCACCGCAAACCACCTACCCGCGAGAGGCGCGACCGCAGTGATGACGACTATTCGGACCACGGCAGGAATATTCGTCTAAAACGCGTCAGCGGCACTAATGAATGTCGGTGTCATCCACGCCGAGTGACGAATCGCGATGTTCGAGACTACGCAAACGGCCCACCATGCAGCTTGGAGTTCTTGATCCCGTCGATGTGGTCAACGTTCTTCAAGTGCGCACGGCATGGGTGCGGAAGTTACTGAAGTATCCGCGATCAGCAATCAGAGCGAACCCTTCAGAGATTATTGGCCAGGCTTCGAGCCGGCGGGCGAAGTATGGGCTCCGTGAGCCGCACGAAACACGCGTCAGATGTTGCTCTTCACGTCCACACCCACGATTCCATTGGCGCAGTACCTGGCTTACCTGAACTCGTCACGGACGGAACGGATGTGCTGCGGGCTAGTAACGGGCACCCCTACCGCACGTTCGGGTACGCGCCATTAGGAGCGGTGACCGCAGCGGTCACGACTGTCTAGACGATCGCGGCAGATTTGGTGGCGGTGAACGCGCACGATCCTGGCGCGTTCACCGAGGCTTTTGTTGACGCGTTGGCTGCGGTCAACGCCGCCGAGATCCAGTCGAGAGTCAAGATCGCATGATGGGTCGCCCGACGTTCGCTGACGGTGTGTATCTTGTCACGGACATCGTGCTGTGTGGTGAACTCGGCGTCGTCGATACTGTGCGCGCAGCCGTCGCCGCGGTGTCAGGCTGCTCCAGATTCAGTACGAGACGGCCGGTGACTCAGACTTTTATGTTCTTGTCATACGCACGGCACGTGCCGTCGGCGACCAGGCGCTGCTCCTGGTAATTGACCGAGTCAACGTGTTCGTGGCCACCCGTTGAACCGATGCCGCACTACACGGTGTGGATATGGACAGAACGAAACGATAAGGCTCCGCTCAAGATCAGACGAATCGTCGGGGTGATGCAGTGATCGGGCACAGCGCCAACTCGGCTGCGCGCGTCGCAGATACACGCCGTCTATCTGCGAACAACGTTGATTATTTCGGGATCGGCGTTATTCGGCCTCTCCACAACTAAACCGGACATCCTCGACCTTTTGGCGTTGTCGGCTTCGGATCTCTTGCGGGTCTGATGTCGTTACCATGCGTGGCCAACGGAGACATTTCGGCGGCGGTCGTTCGGATTATACGCGGTGCGAACGTTTGGCTGTACGCGAACAACTTTCCGAAGTGCCGGTATTCCGTAGAACCTGGAATACCCAGGATGCGCGGTTCGGCAGATCCACGCCACTATCCGCACGGAGCAAATCCTGCGCGATTATGTCTCATGCTTCGCGTTGAGTCCGGCCTGCTAACTTACTCGTCTCCAATGTAAAATCGTCACAGGGTGGTTCGCGTGATCAGTGAAGAGTTCTATGAAGTAATTTATCGCCGCAGGGATGTTCGGGCTCAATTCAATGGTGAGCCAGTGGATCCCAAGGTTCTTTCACGTATCCTGAGTGCCGCCAATGCAGCCCCAAGTGTCGGGATGAGTCAACCGTGGGACTTCATTCTGGTGGAGGACCCGGCACTGCGTACACGGTTCGCCGACCATGTGGAACAGGAGCGTATTGCCTTTGAGAACCTTCTTGAAGGTGAGCGGATGTCAACCTTTAGCAAGCTCAAAATCGAGGGAATTCTGGACTCCACCATCGGCATCGTGGTGACGTACGATTCGGAGCGTGATGGTCCCGTGGTCTTGGGAAGAAACACCATCGATGACGCGGGCCAGTATTCGGTATGTATGGCCATCGCAAACCTTTGGCTTGCCGCAACTAACGAGGGGCTGGGCGTTGGCTGGGTTTCCTTCTACAAGGAAGAGTTCCTTTCTGAACTGATGGACCTTCCAACCAATGTCCGCCCGATTGCCTGGCTTTGTTTCGGCCCCGTGACGCATTTCGAGGAGCTACCCGACTTGGAGAGACTAGGTTGGCAAAGCAGAAGGTCCCTGGAACACCGAGTTTTTTCCAACAAATATGGAATTGAGGAAGGGCTCGATCAATGGCAGTTCTAGTGTCCGTGTTCTTCGGGTAGCTTGGGCCAAAGCAGCCCGTGCCAGGTACTCGCGAAGCATTTGCCCACTACGTCACAACGAGTTGATAGATGCGATCATCTTGTGAGGCCGACCCAGCGTTGGGTCAGCCGATTGTTTCTACGACAGTCTTGGTTTACGCCATCTTCTTTCGCCCGGAACGTGCAAGACCGTTCGACGGCAAGCGTCTGCGTAAGAACTTCCCCTCGGCGACTTCCTTGACGCTTCATGCACGAGTCGTATTCCCTCAACACTTGCGCCGGTCTCAAAACAAGCGTCAGAACTGAATCAATCGTCATTCGAACGTGGAACCATCATCGCGGCATGGAACCGTGCAGGCGTCAGACTTCCACCTCGGGCGGTGCGGGCACGTTCAACCCGACGAACCGGTAAATCGACGAGTGATAACTCTTGGTCCACCAAACGAAGATGAGACCGAGGACCAAGAGGGAGAACACGATCTCGTCAATGCCACCACCAATGGCCTTGGGACCGTAGACGAGAAACGCAACGATTAAGGCACCCATAATCACGCTCGAGAAGAGCGCCCCCACGAGGAGCAAGCCGTGAGAATGCCCGCCGAATTCGACATCGTCAGAACGTTTGTGACCCACCGTGAGGAAGACCACTGCGGTAACGGAGTCCAAAAAGAACTCGGCCATCAAGAAGAATCCCGCGCAGGATAGAACGAGCGTGAAGAACGACGATAGCGATGACACGAAGAGTTGGATGGCGACGACAACGCCCGCCAAACAGAGTGACGTGATGATCGCAACGTATGGCACGTGTCGACCGTTGAGTCTGGCAAAGCTCGCGGGAATCAAATGCTCGCGACCCATCGCGAAGAGGGCCCGTGAGAGAATGAAACTGGTGAGCCAGAGCCCGCCCGCAGTTGAGAGCAGGACGGGGATGAGAATCGCCCACGGCGCTCCCGGGATGAGGCGATGCGACCAAACCGCAAGTGGATCGGTCGAGTTGGCCAGCGAATGTAGAGGCGTCTCTCCCAACATCAGCGGATAGAGAATCGCGTAGAAGGCCAAGGCGCTGAACGCACCGATGATGCCGCCGACCCCTGAGTATTCGCGGGGCCGCTGCGACTCCTCAGCGGCATAACTGTCGATTTCCCACCCGTCGAGAATGGTCGCCGCAACTACCGCAACAATCATGATGCCACCAATTGGCGGCGCGCTGTAGTGAATCGGCACGGCGAGTCGATGCCATCGAAGCACTCCGACGATCCCCAGAATCGAGAGCGCGATAATCTCAACCGCGAAGAAAATTTGGGTGAGGATGACGGTCGGCCGCCCGCCGAGCAGTAGAGGTACGGCAGCGAAGAGAATCCAGAAGAGCGTGACGGCCATCTGGACCGCGGGCGACACGTGGTAGCCCGGGAAAAGCAACGCCAGCGTGTAAGTACCCGCGGGAATGGCTATAGGGGGGATGGAGAAGAAGTAGGCCAGGATAAGGATCCACGCTTGATAGCGCGAGACTCCCTTACCAATCACCCGGGCGGACCAATGATAGGAAGCACCAGCGTGGGGAAAGTGGCGACCAAGCAAGCGAAAAATGAAGCTCGAGATTATGAAAGGCACGGCGAGAATCGCAATGGCGGGTAACGTCCACCAACCCGCTTGAGCGGCCATGACCCCGCCGGTCGCCGCTACGGAAAAGAGGGGGCCTACGCTCGACACCGAGAGACGAATGAGGTCTCCGAGGTGAAATGACTGACGTAACTGATGGGACCTTACAGGATTCCCAGTACCCGCCCCCTCGTCTGTCACGTTTAAATCTCCTCGCGAACGTTAGTAATCGATGGCAGACGTGGCCAGAAATCTGATGCTAGCGGGAACGCCTCATATCAATGACTCGACGGTAGATAGGTCCGTGCCCATAAAGACGCTGAGGAACGCGCGCGAATCGAGAGCGCGGACTATCGCGGTCGAGTCCCGGGAGGTCGAGCAGCTACACCAATCGGAACCTTCTCCTGAGCGACCCCGACGAGAGATACCCCTCACGAGTACCAGGGGAGGGCTGCGGGGACCAAGTCGAGCGAAGATCCCTGCAGACGAATGCTCGCCAGCGCAGTTGACCGCATTGACGCTTACGGGTGTCGTTAAACATCACGGAAACGAAAATCGCTATAAAAACTCGGAGTTCCTTGAATGACTGAGTGCGGTTCGAAGCCCCACCACCTCGCCAATGACGAAGGTCGTCGGGGCAACGTGTTGCACGTCACCGACGGTGTTCAACGACCAGATCGAGATTTGTTCATCATCGGTCGCCGCTGCGTAAATCGCGGCGACGGGAGTCTCTCCGGTTAGCCCCGCATCAACGAGTCGAGCGGCGAGTGCCCCAATATTCGCAGCACCCATCAAAACGACAATTGTTCCACCCAGGTCCGCGAGAGCCTCCCATCGCTTTTGCGGAACGTTACGGGGGTCCTCGTGTGCGGTAATGACAGTGAACGATTGCGATACGCCGCGAACAGTCAAGGAGATTCCAGCAGTCGCGGGGGCCCCGAGTGCGGAACTTATTCCCGGAACGACGCCACACGCGATACCCGCCGACTTCAAGGCGATGAGTTCCTCGCCACCTCGAGCGAACACGAACGGATCACCGCCCTTTAGCCGCACAACACTTTCGAACCGACGTCCGCACTCAATGAGGATCGCGTTAATTTGCTCTTGGCTGACGGGCGACACACCTCGGGCTTTACCAACGTCGATACGCTCTGCGTGAGAGCCGACCAATGAGAGTAAGGGTTCAGCCAGTCGATCGTAAACAACGACATCGGCCGATGCCAGCAAGCGAGCGCCGCGAAGAGTTATGAGCTCGGGGTCACCTGGCCCGGCTCCTACGAGATAGACGGTCACCTCTGCTCCCATCGGATATCGCCGCTAGGTGCTTCGAACACCAAGAGTCTCCCGACGCCCACGTCTCGAGTATCGGTACTACCAACTCGTAAGGTCACGCCGTCAAACGCCGGACGTCCGCTGCGGACTACTGCCATTGCTGGATCCCCTTCTTGTCCTAGACGTGACGACCAAGCATAATTCTGCGAGTTGTGGAGCGGGGAACGCGAAAACCAGCACACCGTCGAGACTGAATTCATGGCAAATTGACATATCGCTCCTGAACGAGCGCGTCGCCACTTATCCCCGACGATGATCACCGAGGGAGTGGTGCCACGGCCACGGCAACGCACTGCGTTCCCCGGATCAGCGTCGACCGATCCATGCAAACCAGTAGTTCGCATCAACTGACGTTACTGATTATCACCGAGTTTAGTCCGCACCTCTACACGTCACGCTTCTGTACCCCGACGGCCTCGAACAAGTATCACGACATGCGGTACTTCGTGATTCATGGCCTTCGACCACACCTGATACCCGACAATTCTCACTCGTGACGAGACTACAATGGCGCGATGAATACGCACCGTCGCTCGCAGCAAGGTGTCACCGAGTGACCACCCGTGTTAGCGACCCGATCGGATCGAGTCCTCAGATCCACGCCGCGCATGCGCTGAGACTTCCCAACGCGGTCGTGCGAGACGACCAGTCGGACATCACCAGTTACGCAGTGACATCAGTGTGTTCCACGACATCCCCATCGAAAACTGAGTAGGGCAATCGGCGATGATGACCAGGACTCCGACGCCATGAAGCCAGAGGCAATTTTTCCCTTTAGTGCCGTCGTGGGCCAAGAAGACGTGAAGATGGCGTTGCTGCTCAACGCACTTGATCGCCGCATCGGCGGCGTTCTCTTGCGCGGTGATAAGGGCAGCGCAAAATCGACGCTGGCTCGGGGCCTAGCAGCGCTCCTACCCGGTGAGTCTCGATTTGTGGAATTACCGGTGAGCGCCACCGAAGACCGCGTAGTGGGAACACTCGACATGGAAGCGGCGCTCACATCTGGTGAACGCCGTTTTCACCCTGGTTTGTTGTTCGACGCGCACAACGGTGTTCTCTACGTCGATGAGATCAACCTCTTACCCGATCATCTGGTCGATGTCTTACTCGACGTCGCCGCGAGCGGGGTCAACCGAGTGGAGCGAGAATCAATCTCCGAGTCGCACCCCAGCCGATTCGTATTGATTGGCTCGATGAATCCCGAGGAAGGCGACTTACGTCCCCAACTGCTCGACCGATTCGGCCTAGCGGTCGATGTCGTCGCCAGTCACGACCCCGCCGAACGAGTCGACGCGGTGCAACGCCGATTAGCCTTCGACGACAACCCGGGTACGTTCGGTTCATTGTGGTCGCACGCTGACGAGGAATTGGCCTCTCGAATCGCCGATACAACACCAGCCGATGTCCCCACCGAACTGCTGCACCGCATCAGTGAATTATGTGTCGCCGTCGGTAGCGAAGGATTGCGTGCCGATTTGGTGATCTGTAGAGCTGCGGCCGCCTTGGCCGGCTGGGAGGGACGGGCCACGGCGACGGTCGAGGATGTGCGTCGCGTCGCACACTTGGCCCTGGCGCACCGCCGTCGTCGCTCGCCCCTTGACGACCCCGGCATCGAACAGCGCCAGATCGACGAGGCGTTGGATAAACGGCCACCTCGCGACGAGACCGAGGGCGAACCGGACGAATCTTCTGATGATCCCACACGCGGAGATCGACGTGAATCGGCGACACCTAACTCGCCCACGCGTATCGTGACACTCGACGCCCCTCGAGGGGCGTCGAGTACAGCATCGAGTGGTCGCCGCACGATGATGGAGTCGCCACGCGGGCGCTTAATCGGTGATCGAATGCCGGGTGATGTGGTCCGTGACGTCGCGATTGGGGCGAGCGTGCGAGCAGCCGCGACACGTCTCGCTACATCCGCGCACGCGCCGACGACGATCGGTTCAAACCGTCACCCGGAAGGAACGCCCCTGGTGTCTCGAGGTGACTTGCGCGAGGCGGTTCGCGAAGAGAAAGTCGGCAATCTTCTCATCTTGGCGGTGGACGCGTCAGCTTCCATGGGCGCCGAGGGACGAATGGAAGCAGTGAAGGGCGCCGTACTGAGCTTGTTGCTCGACGCCTACCAACGACGCGACCGCGTCGCCGTGGTGACCTTCGGCGGTGACGAGGCCACGGTCGTGCTTCGCCCGACTGGGAGTCTCGAGATAGCTCGCGCTCGGCTCTCGGAGCTAGCCACTGGGGGCCGCACACCACTCGCTGCGGGAATTGAAAGTGCCCTAAGTGTGGCGACGGTAGCGCCACCGAGTCACAAACCGCTCCTGATCTTTATTTCAGATGGACGGGCAACTGCGGCCGCGGAGGGTGATGATCCGCTGCGGGCCGCGATGACCGCCGCGGCCAAGGTGCGTCGACTCGCAATTCCCACCTGGGTACTCGACGTCGAGGATGGACCATCACGGCTGGGACTCGCAATTTCCTTGGCTGACGCCATGGGCGCACGTCACATCGCACTGCCCGAGTTGTCCGCTGACGCGCTGGCGACCGTCATTCGTGAACAATTGAGGCGTTGAACCCGGCTCGATCGACGAGGTCCTCAACGAGATCGAGTTAGATCAAACGGGCGTCTTCTGGGGCTGACCGACCCCGCTCAAATCCGAAGAGCCAGCTTAGTCGCTCCTCGTGGCGACGTCCTCGCCTCACGATGGTCCCCAGCAGACGAAGACCGGGTTCTCTGCCGCGAGGCGAATTCCAAGGTCTCCAGTGGCCACACCGCGCGATATCGAGATCTGCACCAGATTGCCCAGCTGCTTCTGTGCAGCAACGGCGCGTTCCATAAGTGCGTACGTGGCAACGATGGTGCCGTTCGGACGTAAACGAGATTGTGCCGCGAGAAGTACTTCCAGTCCTCCACCCCCCACGAATACACGGTCCGGGTCGGAGATGTGCTCGAAGGCCGCGGGCGCCTCACCGCATACAACTTCGACAACAACACCATGCGCCAACGCGTTCACCTCAATCCTGTCGGCATCGTCGCGATTACGTTCAATCGCCACGACTCGAAGGTCAGGGCGAAGTCGAGCACACTCAACCGCTACGGAGCCGGATCCGGCGCCGACGTCCCAAAGGACACCACGTTCGGGGAGCGCAAGCTTACCCAGCACCATGGCCCGTACTTCGGCCTTGGTAATCATGCCGTCGCGTTGTTCAAACGATGCGTCGTCAAGGCCCCACGACAAAGGCGTTTTGCGCGATAAATGACCGAGTCCAAGCAACACCACAACAGACAATGCGTCAAACCGACCATTGGCGAGACCCTCAAGATCAGTGTGGCTCACTGCTTCGTCGTGCTGGCCAATCCGGCTAATAACGAATACCTCACAATTCCCGTGACCTCGCCTGCGAAGTTCGTGACCTATGACTTCGGGTGGGTTTTCCGGGGAAGTCAACAGGGCGACTTTGGGACCCATCACACGGGTCACGGCGTCTCCCAATGCTCGGCCGTGCGCCGATACCACCACCGCGTCATCCCACGCGAGACCCAACCGAGCGAAAGCCAACGACACGGACGAAGGTGCCGGGTGCACCCGTAGCGCTTCACGACCAAAACGCTCGCTTAACGCACCAACGATGCCGAAGAACCCAGGGTCACCTGAGGCGAGCACGCAAACGTTATGCTGGGCGCGCGCGCGCTCGGCAATGGTGTTAAAAAGCGGCGGTAGCGCACCTCGCAATTCAATATGTTCGACCCCAGCCGGTTGACGATCCTCCACTAGCGCGAGTTGACGAGCAGAACCTACGACAACGGTGGCTTCGACCAGCGCGCGACGTGCCGCAACGCCGAAGACTTCTCCAACCAATCCAACAACGTTGATAGGTTTCATCGCCGGTGCGTTCATTACCTTTGCACCATTCTCTCATCGATGCTTCGAATCGAACTGGCGTTAATCGGTGGACGCCCGTGGCGGCGAACCAGTCTTGTGTTCGCGACGCGCGCTTGGAACAGGAGCACGAGAGCTATTGCAGTAGCGCCACGCTGCAACGCAAACGGGGCGAGACGAGATTCGCCAAATCCCTCGCCCGCGAAATCAATCACGATGCGCACGCCGGAGTTCGCGGCGTGGAACACGTGCGCGGCGGTCGAAGAGAACGTAGGTCCATCACCTCAGGACTCGACGTATTCACAGCGCAAATCGCGTAATCGAATTTGACTTAGTGAGGTTGACTAACACAAACTGTTCCACAACTTTTCGCATGCCAGTTAAGATTAGACGTAGGGTACGAAGATGGCGGATTCGGTAGCCACGGCGACTCGTCGAGCGGCGGCCGCTCTCGGAACCTTCTTCAGCCGATCGGTGGCGACCGATGCCCGACACTGATCGCCCGACCGGCGTCCTTCGTCGCGGTTGGACGACGGGCTCCTGCGCCACCGCCGCGACGGCGGCCGCGTACGAGGCGCTCGTCACCTCCGAATTTCCAGACCCCGTCGAAATTCTTCTCCCCGGTGGTCGACGCGTTGCTTTTGCCATCGCCTTCCATGAACGCACGGCAGAGTTCACGAGGGCCGCGGTGGTCAAGGACGCCGGGGATGACCCCGACGTGACACACGGTATGACCATCGTTGCGACGCTTCGCCAAACTGCCCCCGGAAGCGGCATCAGTTTCTCGGCGGGCGAGGGCGTCGGCACGGTGACCCTGCCGGGCTTACCTCTCGCCGTAGGCGAACCGGCAATCAACCCGGTACCACGAAAGATGATGATTGCAGCGATCGAGGCGGCGGCGGTCCGAAACGGTGGGCCGCTTGATATCAATGTCGAAATCTCCGCTCCCGGCGGAGTGAGGGTCGCCGTCAAGACGTGGAATCCCCGATTAGGAATCATGGGCGGTATCTCCATCCTCGGTACTTCAGGTATTGTCATTCCCTATTCGTGCTCGGCGTGGATACATTCCATTCGACGAGGCATCGATGTCGCCCGTGCGCTTGGTCTGCGCCACGTTGCGGGCTGTACCGGGAGCACGTCGGAGATCGCCGTCCAGAGACGCTATGACCTGGACGAAACGGCGATGCTCGACATGGGCGACTTCGCCGGTGGCATGCTGAAGTATCTGAGAAGCCATCCCGTTGATCGACTGACCATCGGAGGTGGCTTCGCGAAGCTTTCCAAACTGGCAGTCGGCCATCTCGACCTTCACTCTGGTCGCAGCCAAATCGACCTCCCCTGGTTGAGTGAACAATTAGTCACGCTGGGCGCCGATACCGCCACAGCTGCCCAAGCGCGAGAAGCAAATTCCGCGCTGCAGGTGCTTCAGCTAGCCGACGCCGCAAAACTTCCCTTAGCTCATGTCGTCGTCGATGCCGCTCGCGCCACCGCGCTGCGGGTGCTCGATGGTGCACCCGTCGAAGTGGACGTCGTGGCGGTCGCACGAGACGGAAGAATTCGTGCGGCAACGTAAGGAGGCGGGTTCGATAGAGGTGACACCGATGTGGAACGACGGTCCGCGCTCGATGTCGGTATCGAGCAGACATCTCGCACTGTACGCTCCATGGATCCGACGAGGGAGTCTCAATCGTGGAACCAAAAAACGTGACGAATGACAGCGAGCGCATTGGCTATCTACGTAACGGTGACGAGATTTATCGGGAGTCGTTTCGAATCATTCGCGCCGAGGCCGACCTCTCGCGAATACCCCAGAACCTTCAGGCAGTCGCCGTGCGTATGGTGCACGCCAGCGGGATGGTTGATTTAATCGATGATTTGGACTTTGGTGGCGACGTTGGCCGAGTTACCCGTGAAGCCCTGAAGACTGGGGCACCAGTATTGGCCGACACCATGATGGTGGTCCACGGGATCAATCGATCACGGCTACCCGCGAAGAATGAAGTGCTGTGCATGTTGGGCGAGCCCGATATCGCACAACGCGCTACGCGCAACGCCACCACGCGCACCGCGGCGGCACTTGACTACTGGACCGCCCATCTAGACGGCGCCGTGGTGGCAATTGGCAATGCGCCCACAGCCCTCTTCCGATTGCTCGAAATGCTGGAGGAAGGCGCTCCCCGGCCAGCGGCGATTGTCGGGATACCCGTGGGGTTCGTCGGCGCGGCCGAATCGAAGAGACTCCTCGCGAAGAGTTCGCCCGGAATACCGTGGCTGACCGTCCACGGTCGCCGTGGCGGTAGCGCTCTTGCGGCGGCGGCGATCAACGCATTAGCGAGTGACGGGGAATAACCATCCTGCCAACACCGCTCACGACACTTACGAGCGGTGACACTAGTTTGCGCGTCGCTGGCCAGACGCGAATCGTGGATAAGCGCTCCGCGATTGAAGCGTCGCTGCAACAGTCTGCAGAGCATTAACGGCGCGACACGACCGCGCTGTGCCCGTCGGCGCCCAATCAACGCCGATGTGAGCAGTTCGCTGGCCGGGCTACGCCAGCTCATCACCTGACGGCGCACGCTTCCGCTCGCGCCCAACCTCGGGCCGCGCTCGCAACTGCAGACCATCAACAATCGAGAAACGATCTCGACCGCGCTTGGAACAGAGACGCAGCCAACCGCCGTTGACCATCACGGCGGAGTTTCTGACGCCCGTATCCGACGACTATCAGCCCTCCACCGTAAACGTCACACCGTCGCAATCGGAGGCGGCTGCGCCACCGCCACCGGTGCCACTTGAACTACCGCCGCCACCGACCGTCAACGTCCCGCTGATCCCGCAACTGATCTGATCACCACCACCGCCTCCCGAGGCGGCCAACGCGGCGGCTGCCGGGATAAGAGTCATACTGGCTCCCAACAGCAATGCCGTGAATGTAGCGCCCGCTTTGTGCATGTCACAAACCCCCTTCTCGGACGTCCAGTTCAAATTCACTATCTAGCACGGATTCGTGACGAGGTCAAGGTCGAACACCAACACGTTCGCAGCACTTCAGCCATCGGGTTCGGATAGATATACCGTCACCCGTCCGCTCTGCCAATCCCCAAAGTCACCCCGACCGATTCACTGACGTGGCTAATCACCAAATCATCGAGATGCCGTCATCGCGGCACTATCGACACGTGCCACGGCCCGGCGACCTAGCAAGATCCTCGTCGGACATCCAATGCTCTGTCAGATGCTCAATCCTCGTTGGCAGCGGCAGCAGTGCCGGTGGTAGCGTCAATGCAAATGTTGGCGAAGCAATCAAATTCTGTGTTCGTCGGCGTCGGGTTGGGGCCCGGAGACCCCGAGAACGTGACCTTCAAAGCGCTGAACCGACTGCGCGCCGCTGACCGAGTCTTTGGCCCCGTCATGTCGATTGACGTCGAGGGACGAGCCGAGTCCATCCTCCGTCAGGCAGCACCGGAAATTACTGTCGAACGACTCGTCTTCGCCATCGTGCGTGACGACGACCTACGAGCTACTGCGCACACCGCTGCTGCGAAGCGGGTCGCCACATGCCTCGACGCTGGTGAGACGGTCGGTTTCATCACCCTTGGCGACCCAAACGTTTACAGCACCTTCCATCACCTTGCCAACGCCGTCGTGGCTCTTCGACCGGAAACGAGCATCGAGACCGTTCCCGGCATCATGGCCTTTCAGGACCTCGCTGCCCGGACTCAGACAATGGTTGTCGACGGTTCCGAACGTCTCCATCTAGTCAGTGCCGTCGATGGTGCTGACGTTCTCGACGCTGCCCTCGCCGATCCAGAGGCGGCCATCGTGATCTACAAGGGTGGCCGACACCTCGAGGAGATTGCTGAGCGCCTCGCCGCCGTTGGGCGCCTAGACGGAGCCATCTTCGGTGAACTGCTCGGGCTACCCGGGGAGTCAATCGGGCCGCTGGGCGACGCCGCTGGCCGGTCCACTTACCTCGCCAGCGTGGTCGTTCCCCCGGCCAGGAGACACTGACATGATCTCATTCGTCGGTGCTGGTCCTGGGGCCGCCGATCTCATCACCCTGCGGGGTCGCGATCGACTCGCCGCTGCCGACGTGATCATCTGGGCGTCGTCGCTCGTGCCCGAAGCCCTTCTTGGTCACGCTCGACCGGGAGCCGAGATTCACGACTCCGCGACCAAAACTCTTGAGGATGTCCTCGCCATCTACGCTGCCCACCCCGATGCCGCCATCGTTCGGTTGCACTCCGGCGATCCGTCGATCTACGGTGCAATCCAGGAACAGATCGACTGGTGCGTAGAAGAGGGTCGCGATTTCGAGATTGTGCCCGGTGTCACTTCACTGGCCGCGGCCGCGGCCATCATCGGCCGCGAACTCACCATCCCCAAGGTCGCCCAAAGTGTTGTGCTAACCCGCGTGGCTGGTCGGACCCGGGCAAGCATGCCCGAGCGCGAGTCGATTGCCGCCTTCGCCGCGATCGGGACCACCATGGCGATCTTCTTATCAGCAGCGCGCCCCGCCGAGTTACGCGCCGGCCTGCTATCTGCCGGATCGGCTTACGGAATCGACACTCCAGCGGTCATTGTGGTACGGGCAACGTGGCCCGATGAACGGGTCATCACGACCACCGTCGGAGAAGTCGCTAGCGCCCTCGCCGCTGATGGGGCTCGGACCACGGTTCTCGTCCTCGTCGGGCCCGCCCTCGTCGGGACAGCGGCCCGCAGCCACCTCTACTCTCCGACCTACGCCCATAAGTTCCGTCGTCGGTCCGTACCTGGAAGTACGTCCGGGCGCCCCGCTTGATGGAGACCTCAGGCGCGTCACTCACCAGAGCCGGCAACGAGTTTCCTGATGGACCGCGCTTCGGGATTCTCCATCCCAGCCCCACGAAGGGCCGCTGGTCATCGGCCATTCAGCGAATCGGTATCACTTGGTACCGCCTCCGACCGCTCACCAACTCGGGACCGGTATCTTGACCGTGCGTTCCACCGGGGTGACGGATAGCACGGGTCGGATCGTCGTCGTGTCCGTCACCCAGGCCGGACAAGCGCTCGCCGGCCGCCTACCCTGGGAACGGCACCACGGATCGGCAGCGTCAACAATCCATCAGTTGTGGGGCGAGGTTGACGCGTTCATCCTCATGCTGGCAACCGGCGCCGCTGTCAGGATTATCGCGCCTCTCCTCTTCGACAAACGCACTGACCCGGCCGTCGTCTGTGTCGACGAAGCCGGTCACTTCGCCGTCGCCCTCTGCGGCGGTCACGAAGGTGGGGCCAACGACCTCGCTCGCGACGTCGCCGCGCTCCTCGGGGCTACGCCGGTGGTGACGACCGCGAGCGACGCCGTTGGCATCGCAGGTCTTGACAACCTCCCCGGCTTCGTCGCTGCAGGCGACGTGGTCGGCGTGAGCACCGCCCTTCTCGACGGCCGAGGTGTCACCGTCACTTCCGAACTACCCGGGTGGGAACCTCCGGGCACCCTCCCACACACCACCGACGCTGGCGCCGCACGCATCGTTATCACCGAGCGAACCACGCCGGAGGGACGCGGAATAGTACGCCTGCATCCGCCGTGTCTCGTCCTCGGCGTCGGCTCTTCAACGGATGCCACCGTGGAGGAGACCACCGCTCTCGTCAACGAGGTGCTGACCGAGTTCGGACTAGCGACGGAGAGCGTCGATGCCGTCGGAACTATCGATCGACGAGCCAACCACGCTGCCATCGTCGGCCTCGGCCGACCAGTGCGGTCCTGGTCGGCTACCGAGTTGGCTGCAGTCACGGTGCCCAACCCGAGCGAAGCGGCTCAACTCGCTGTCGGCACGCCCAGTGTCGCCGAGGCGGCTGCGCTCCTGACAGCGGGACCCGGTGCAACACTTATCGTCGCCAAACGCACCTCGCCTCGAGTCACCGTCGCCGTGGCTCGTCGAGCCGGTCCGCGAGGCCAACTCGCCGTCGTTGGTCTCGGGCCAGGCGGCGCTGCCCACCGAACGCCGGCGGCGGCGGCGGCCGTTCGAACCGCTGACTTGGTCATTGGCTACGACGCCTACATCGATCAAGCTGCCGACCTGCTTGGCGCCGGTCAAGAAATCTTCCGATCGCCACTCGGCGACGAGGTGATGAGGGCCAAACACGCGCTGGTCGAAGCAGCACGTGGCCGTCGGGTTGCCCTGGTCTGCTCCGGCGACGCTGGAATCTACGCCATGGCATCCATTGTCCTTGAGTTGGCCGATACGCAAGCTCCAACTGTCGAGGTATCAGTAGTGCCCGGCGTGACCGCATCCGTCGCGTCAGCCGCAGTGCTCGGCGCGCCCCTCGGGCACGACCACGCCACGATTAGCTTGTCCGACTTGCTCACGCCGTGGTCGGTCATCGTGGACCGTTTGCGGGCCGCGGCCGACGCAGACCTCGTCGTTGCCCTCTACAACCCCCGTTCTCGGGGCCGGACCTGGCAGCTCAGCGCCGCTCTCGAGATCCTCGGCACCAAGCGCGCACCGATCACGCCCGTCGGGATTGTGACCGACGCAGGACGTCACGGACAACGTTCGCAGATTGCAACGCTCGCGACCCTTGACGTCGAAACCGTCGGCATGACGACCTGCGTCATCATCGGCTCGTCGACGACACGAGTGGTAGCCGGACGCATGGTCACACCTCGGGGTTACCAACGGTAATGCCCGCCGCAACGGTACTGCGTCGAACTCCCCCCTCCCCGGTAGAACTGAAGACACTGGCCGAGCGCCACTTCTTACACTCTGCCCATCCCAGAAGTTTTCGTGTCGGATTCATCGGAGTGGCGGAAGTCGAACCGGCACTTAGACTCGGCAGTCCTCCAGTTCGTAACGGCACCGAAAATAGCAATAGTGCACGGTTCACCGCCGCCACCTTCAATACACTGATCCGCGCTACTCACGAGGAACCATGACCGCCACCGATCACGACACCACCGAACGACTTCTGCCGCCGCCAAGCAGCCGTCAATCCAGTACCACCACACAGCCCCAGGAACACGCCATGCCGCCATCGGTACTGCTCGTCGCCCACGGGTCTTCTCAGGCGTCCGGTCAAGCCGATATGGCTTCGCTGCGTGATGCGGTCGCCGCTGCCGCCCCTCAATCTCAGATCCGTCTTGGATATCTTGAACTGTCTGAACCACCCGCATCAACAGTGCTCGACGAGATGATCGCTACTGGTGCCGACGACGTCGTCATCGTGCCGCTCATGCTGCACAGCGCTGGACACGCCAAATCTGACGTGCCCGCGATCGTCCTCAGCGGTCGGGAGCGTCATCCCCAAGTCCGTCTGAGTTACGCCCGGCCACTCGGAGTAGACCACGCCTTACTTACTTTCGCTCGCCGCCGTCTTGAGGAATGCGGCGGACTCGGTCTTCCACTGCTCCTCGGCTCTAGGGGAACCTCCGACCCCGATGCCAACGCCACCGCGTACAAAATCGGGCGACTAATGGCCGACCTGTCGGACACCCGTTTGGTCGTACCCGGCTTTTCTGGCATGACTTGGCCAACGATCCCTGAGGCCCTCGCTGAACTACAACGGCTCGGTGCCGAGAGAATCGTCGCCTTCGCCTGGTTCCTCGCGACCGGTGTATTGGTCGACCGTATGTGTGATCAGTACGCCCAATTCACCGCCGAGACCGGTGTCGAGGTGCTCGACGCTGGCTACTTCGGCGTGGGCGACGAACTGATCCAACTGATCATCGAGCGCGCTGGCGAGGCGGCTGGAACACCGGTCGCCGTCAACTGCGACACATGTGCCTACCGGCGACCTTGGCCGGGCCTAGAGGATCGCGTTGGTTCAGCGCGCGGAGTAGGCCATTCACACCTGGCCGCCGACCACCTTAGCCACGACGGTCACGCCTAGGCTTTGGGCAGTCGGGTGGCGTAGGGCCATCCAACAGTCGCGAGTTTCATGAAGCCTCGCCATGAGCACGAGTTTGCTGCAGGTCGCCGCGCGTGGCCGGCGACGCGGACTACGGCTCGATCCCTTTCGGAACGCTGGCAATTGACGAGTCCGTCAAGAGTCCCAACACACGATGACTCACCTGTCTGAACCCAATCCCAGAATCGACGTACACCACGCGAACGCCTCGTCGACCGTATGAACTACTGGACCAACCGCAGGGGGTCGTGTCACCATCACCACCGGTAGCCCTAGGTGTCGCGCGGCAGTCAATTTGGAGGCAGTCGCCACTCCTCCACTATTCTTCGTGACCAGGCAATCAATCTGGTAGGTTCTCATCAACTCAACTTCACCCGCCAGATTGAACGGACCTCGGCTGAGGAGAACCTGAGCGTCGGCGAGAGGCATGGTGTCGGGCGCCTCAATGACACGAACGAGGAACCACACTCCCTTGAGACCCGAGAACGACATCAACCCCTGGTGACCTTGCGTCAAAAAGACGCGACGGGCGCGCAATGTCACCAGCATGGAAGAAGCGTGGTCAAGATCGGGCACGGGCCACCACTGGTCTCCAAGATCAGGTGTCCACTCCGGCCGCACGACACGTAGACGAGGAATACGAGTGGCCTCACATGCTTCGGCCGCGTGAGTAGGCATTTCAGCGGCGAAGGGATGTGTGGCGTCAATCACCGCATCGATATGCTCCTCTCGCAACCACCGCGCTAAACCAGCCGAGCCACCGAAGCCACCCACCCGAACGATCCCCGGTGGACGCGAGAGTCCCTTCACTCGACCAGCGAATGACGAGATCACGGTCACGCGTCTGCCCATCGAAAGTCGAGCGATGAGCGATGAGGCTTCACTCGATCCAGCGAGTACCAAGACTCGCGGCAAGTCACGGACCTGATATTCATCGAACACGTGGCGAGCATAGGTGGCGACGTTTCGATCTCTCATCGATCGGAAAATTCAGGTTGCGTAGTACTACCCTGACCCCAAGTAGTGCGCGCCGTCAATGAGTATCAGTGGTTTTCGTACTCGCCGCCAGCCTTTTGATTCCTAGCTGTCGTGCGGGTCGACGATGCCACTCAGGAGTTGCCAGCGGAACGTAGTGATGGTTGGGACCCATAACATCCTTGACGACAGATCGAGCTATTTCGAGAAACTTCAAGACACGAGAGATTCCACCATGACACCGCCAATCCCCACCGACCCAACTTTGACCGAGCGCAAGTAGTGATTTGGTACATCACCAACGTGGACACCGAAGTCCTCGCATTACGCACGGCAGTCGAGTCGCTGCCCGCCGGTTTCGAACGAGTGCGCGGGGCTCAACCCTGGACCTTCGACGAATCCCTCGATCTAACCGACACTCGCTGTGTGATGGTGCGTCTCCTGCGCGGTCGCCAGGCTTGGGAGAAGGGGTTTGACGATCTACGCGCCGAGTGCCTACGTCTGGGTATTCCGCTACTGGCGTTTGGAGGCGAAGCCATCCCCGACGCCGAAATGACTGCCCTGTCAACTGTCCCAAGCGCCACGGTCACCGAGGCATTCTCCTACCTGGTGAATGGCGGACCGGATAATTTTCAACACCTCTTGCGATTCGTGAGCGATACCGTGCTGTTAGAGGCCTACGGATTCAATGTCGCGCAAGAGATCGCCCAGTACGGAATCTGGCGGTCGCCGATGCACCGCTCTGCGGATCGACCCCTCGTAGGTGTGGTGTTCTACCGTGCGCATCTCGTGGCCGGTAATACCCAATTCGTCACTGACATCTGTGACGCGCTGGAAGCAGCCGGCGCCGACGCGCTGGCGGTGTGGTGCTACTCCCTTCGAGACCAAGCGGCGACCCCGGTGATCGAGCTGCTCTGTGCCGAAGGCGTCGAAGTCTTGATCACGACGGTTCTGGCGACTGGTGGCGTCGCGGCCGGTGCGGGAACCGTCGGCGGAACGGGCGGTCTCGATGGCGACACCTGGGACGCCAGCGCGCTGGCGGCTATGAATATCCCCATTATCCAGAGTCCTTCGGCCGGCAGTTCTCGAGCCGAGTGGGAGGCGTCGAACGCCGGTCTCGGCCCGTTCGACGCTACGGCCGGCATCGCGATTCCCGAGTTTGACGGACGCATCATCGGGCCCGTCACCACTTTCAACGAGGTTGTCGACGATGGTGACGAGCTCGGTGTAGCCGTGCGCGCGTACCGTACCGTGCCCGATCGAGTGGCCCGACTCGCCGGATTAGCCTTGCGTTACGCACGTCTACAACGTCGAACGCCCGCCGAGCGACGCGTAGCGATCATTCTCAGTGCGTTCCCTACCAAACGAAGCAGACTCGGTAACGCGGTCGGACTAGACACGCCAGCGTCCGTGCTGGAACTTCTCGCGGCAATGACGACGGCGGGTTACCGAATCACGGATGCACCGAGCGACGGCGACGAACTCATGGCGAAGCTGGCCGATGGTCTGACGTACGAGGCCGAAACGCTGAGCTCCTCGCAGCTGAAGTTAGCGCTAGGCGGACTCGACGCCGATCGCTACGTCGAGTGGTTCATGAAATTGCCACAGAACGCGCGCGAAGACGTCGAAGTGGTTTGGGGCCCGGCGCCCGGCGAACAACGTCTGCACGGGGGAGAATTGATCTTCAGCGGCCTATCGTTGGGCAACGTCGTGGTCGCGATTCAGCCGCCCCGCGGCTACAACGACGACCCGATCGCCGTCTACCACTCGCCGACCATCGCGCCCGCCCACCACTATCTGGCCTTCTATCACTGGCTCGACCAGGTTTGGGGGGCGGACGCCATCGTCCACTTGGGTAAGCACGGCACGCTGGAATGGCTACCGGGAAAGGCGCTCGCGCTCTCAGCGAGTTGCTGGCCCGACGTGGCCATCGCCGATATACCGTTCTTCTATCCCTTCGTGGTGAACGACCCCGGCGAGGGCACCCAGGCCAAGCGTCGCAGTCACGCCGTCATTATTGACCATCTCCTTCCACCCATGACCCGTGCCGATACCTACGACGACTTGGCTCGACTCGAACAACTCTTCGACGAGTACGCCCAGGTTCAGTCGCTCGATCCGGCGAAGCTGCCAGCACTGCGTGAGCGCATCTGGGCGCTCTTGAGCGAAGCCGCGCTCGACCGTGACTTGGGTTTGGACGGAGCGCCTGAGGCCGAGGGATTCGATGACCTGATTCTGCACGTGGACGGTTATCTCTGCGAGTTGAAGGATGCCCAGATTCGTGGCGGTTTGCACACCCTGGGCCGCCCCCCCAAAGGCGCCGCGCTCGTCGATCTCGTGTTGGCGATTACTCGACTGGCGAACGGCCGAATCCCCTCGTTACGCGCCGTGGTCGCTGAGCGACTCAACCTCGATCTCGCCGATGCATTCTCCTTGGACGAGATTGAGGCTCACTGCCGTTCACTCCTTGAGGCTGCGGCCCAGCGAGAATGGCGATCCGATGCATCAGACCCGCCAACTGTCCAATGGATCTGCGAATGGTTAGTCCCAAGACTGGCCGAATCAACAGGTGAAATAGGCAACCTGCTCGTCGGCTTGGATGGCCACTACGTGCCTGCCGGTCCGAGCGGAGCATTGACCAGGGGTGGTGCCCACGTTCTGCCAACCGGACGAAACTTCTATTCACTCGATCCCAAGGCCCTACCCACTGAACTCAGTTGGGACGTTGGTTCCTCTCTTGCCGATGCGCTAGTGCGTCGTCATCTCGACGAAGAGGGTTCGTATCCGGGTACCGTTGGCCTCGTCCTGTGGGGCACTGCCATGATGCGCACGCAGGGCGATGATGTGGCTGAGGCATTGGCGTTACTAGGCGTTCGTCCAGTGTGGGAGCCCGAATCGCGTCGGGTAGTAGGCCTAGAGCCTATTGCACTCGCCGAACTAGGTCGGCCCCGCATCGACATCACGCTACGAGTATCCGGTTTCTTTCGAGACGCCTTCCCTAACCTGATTCATCTGGTGGACGAAGCGATCGAACTCGTTGCATTACTCGATGAGTCGAATGACGACAATTACGTTCGAGCACACGGTGCGCACGACCCTCGGGTCTTTGGTCCCGGCCCCGGCGCGTATGGCGCGGGCATCCTTCAACTGTTGGAGCAACGCAACTGGCGCTCGGATGATGACCTCGCCGCTGTATACATTGCGTGGTCGGGCTACGCGTACAGCCGTCAGGGATTTGGGGTACCAGCGGAGGATGCGATGCGTCGCCAATTCTCGGCAATTGACGTCGCAGTGAAGAATCAGGACAATCGCGAACACGACATATTCGACTCTGATGATTATCTGCAAGAGCACGGCGGCATGATCGCCACGATTCGCTCACTCACCGGCCGCGATCCCAAGGCGTGGTTCGGTGATACCGCCAACCCGAGTCATCCCCGCGTACGATCACTCGCCGAAGAAGCTGCTCGTGTCGTGCGTACACGCGTAATAAATCCCAAGTGGATCAATGCCATGCAGCAACACGGCTACAAGGGCGCGTTCGAGATGGCCGCCACCGTTGACTATCTCTTTGGCTACGACGCTACGGCGCACGTCGTCGACGACTGGATGTACGAACGGGTGACCTCCGCGTACGTGAGTGACCCCCAAGTGCGCAAGTTCTTCGAGCAGTCCAATCCGTGGGCGTTGACAGCAATCGCGGAGCGTCTGCTCGAGGCGGTCGAGAGGGGCATGTGGAACGCCAGCGACGAGGCGCTCTCCTCGCTTCGCGACGCTGTCCTTGAGGCGGAAGGCTGGGCCGAATCGCGTGATTCCCCGTAGGCGTCGATAGATTCGGCGCGCTTTGGCTTACCGGTACAACAATGCCTTGACCGATAACGGCACTGCATCGATGACCCCATCATCGATCGTGACATACGTGTACGGGGTACGGAGACGGGTGTAAGGATAAAGGACTATGAATCGTCTCGGTCCACGAATTATCATTGCCGGCACGCAATCGGGCGTTGGCAAGACCACTGTCGCCACCGGAATCATGGCCGCGCTCACGTCGAGAGGCCTTCGGGTTGGCGCGGCGAAAGTTGGACCTGACTTCATCGATCCGAGTTATCACAAGCTTGCCGTTGGTCGCCCATCGCGATCGCTCGATGCCTTCCTCTCCGGAACCGATTTGCTCGCTAGCCTCGCAGCGAACGCCAATGCAGATTCAGACGTACTCATCATCGAGGGCGTCATGGGGCTGTTTGACGGTTCGAGCCAACCGGACTGTGACGGATCGACCGCCGAGGTGAGTCGTCTGCTCGATGCTCCGCTCATCCTCGTCGTCGACGCCTCAGCGATGAGCGGGTCGGTCGCCGCACTCGTGCATGGATTTTCAACGTTCGATGAACGAGTGCAGATCGCCGGGATCATCCTCAATCGTGTCGGCAGTGAGAATCACGTCGAGCTCTTGCGCGAAGCACTTCGACCGCTGAATATTCCCGTACTCGGAGCGCTCCTGCGCGACGACCAGTTGGTCTGGCGTGAACGACATCTCGGGCTCGTGCCCGTGGTCGAGCAACCGAGCGAGATCGGGGCCTCACTCGCGCGCCTCGCACTGCTGATAGAGCGATCGATTGATCTTGACCTTCTGATTCGACTCGCCGCCAGCGCACCAGTGCGAGTAGTGAGCGACGTCCCCACTGCCGAGCGGGTCGGCCGGGGGCGACTAGCGGTATGCGCGGGGCGAGCTTTCAGTTTCGTCTACCCCGAAAACCTCGACTTGCTCGAGCAGGCGGGAATGGAACTTGTGCCCTTTGATCCGCTCGTCGATAAACACTTTCCCGAGAGCTGCAGCGGTCTCTACGCTGGTGGAGGTTTCCCTGAAGTGTACGCACACGACCTCGCGGATAATCGTCCGCTGCTGGACGAGATTCGAAACCGCGTCGCCGCTGGCATGCCGACCTGGGCTGAATGTGGCGGACTGCTACTGCTCTGTGAGTCCTTGGACGGTGTACCAATGACCGGCGCGTTGCCCGGCGTCAAGGCCGCGATGAACGATCGTCTCTCGCTCGGCTACCGCCGGGCAACGACCAGGACTGCCTCGATTCTTGGCCCGCCGGGGACCGAGTTACGTGCGCACGAGTTCCATCGAACGGTGACCGATCCGACGGGCGACGCCCTCGAAACGACTGGTCGTACCGGTATCGCGCGCACTGGATTCAGTTCACCGACCCTCTTTGCCAGCTATCTTCACCAACATCTTTCGGCAACACCGCACTTCGCCGAGGTATTTGCGCAGCGCGTATCTTCTAGGACGCTGCTGAAATAATCAGTTCAAATCCCTCACGCGGCGGTGGTGATCGCCGAGAATTTATCTATGGCCCTTGGCACGACCTCGATCCAACCGCGCTTTGAAAACCCAAGAGAGATCCTGGGTGATCGGCTGAGAGAAGGCTCGATCTATCGCTTGCTCGCCGATGAAGGTGACCGTCTCTTTCCCGATGACTACTTCGCTGATCTCTACACCCGATCGGTGCGCGGACGACCCACGGTGCCCGCACGAGTCCTGGCCACGGTCATGGTCTTGCAGGCCTTCGAGGGGCTCTCGGACCGCGAGGCCATCGACCACCTGGAAGTCGACCTTCGCTGGCAGGCGGCCTGCGGCGTGGATACCGGTGCCGCGGCGTTCCACGCAACGGTGCTGGTGGGTCAGCGCAACCGGCTTCGCGCCTCGAAGCGTCCGCGACGGATCTTTGAGGACACCAAGGTGGTGGCCCAGGCGTCGGGGGCCATGAGGAACCGGGCGCGAATCTTTGATTCAACCCCCATCTACGACGCGGTCGCCACCCAGGACACGGTCACCCAGTTGCGCGCGGTCATTCGAAGGCTCCTCCTCGCCCTCGACGGCGCCGGCGAGCGCGAGCTCGCGAGCGCGGTTCGCGCGAGTCTCACCCGCGACGACGACTACCAGGGACCGGGCAAGCCCCCGTGTGACTGGGACGACGCCGCGGCGCGCGAGCAGCTCGTCGATGACCTCGTGCGCGACTGTCACGCGGCACTGGGCGCCATAGACGGGGTGACGCTCGACGG
>JAJYDR010000013.1:0-4447 GCA_021777285.1 Actinomycetes bacterium | reverse complement strand
GCTGCTCGCGCTGGTCGCTGGCCAGGACGTCGAAGAGGGCGAGGACGGCGTGTTTCGCATCGCGCGAAAGGTGGCCAAGGACCGGGTGATCTCGGTCGTGGACCCCGAGGCCCGCCACGGTCACAAGTCCAAGGCCCGACGTTTCGACGGCTACAAGGCCCACCTCTCGGTCGACCCCGACTCCGAGCTCATCGACGACGTCGTGGTCACCCCGGCCAACACTCCCGATCGCGACGCGGTGCCCGCACTCGTGGCGCCCCTCGTCGAGCTCGAGGACTAACCCGAGATCGTCGGCGACGCCGCCTACGGTGACGGCGCCACCCGCGCGGAACTGCAACAGGCCGGCCTCAGCGTGATCGCGCGAGTGCCACCGGTGCGCAACATGACCGGAGGCTTCACGAAGGACCGCTTCGTCGTGGACCTCGAGTCCTCGAGCGTCACCTGTCCCGCCCAGCACAGCGTGCCCATTCGCTTCTCCTCTCACGGGGGCGGCGTGGCGCACTTCGCCGAGCACTGTGCGAGCTGTCCACTGCTCAGCCAGTGCACGCGCTCGCGCCATGGTCGAAGCGTCACCGTGCATCCCCAAGAGGCATTACTTCAGCGGGCCCGCCTCGAACAGGCCGACCCCGACTGGCACGCTCGCTACCGCGCCGATCGTCCGATGGTCGAACGCAAGATCGCCCACCTGGTGTTCCGTGCCTGGGGAGGACGACGAGCCCGCACCCGCGGACGCGCACGAGTGGCCACCGACCTCGACACTCGAGCCGGCGCACTCAACCTCGCCCGCTTGGCGGTCCTGGGCCTCAAGTCCGAACGGGGCGCCTGGAGCGTTGCGGGGGCCTGAGACCCCGTCTCGGCCCTTGCCCAACCAAGCCAAAGGGCCCAAGGAGCGACCCATCACGCCCCCGGGCACGTACTTTCAGACCCGATCTCACGCGACGCACCAACTGACGTCACGCGGGGCTGCCGGACCGTCATCGATGCCCTTACTTCAGCAGCGTCCTAGTGCCTCCACCCTTGACCCAGCGTCAACGGCAACGTACGTGCAGCATCACTGAGCGCACCAGAGCCGAGCGACAAGGCTTAGGTGGCTCCGGTGCGATGGATACCCCCAATAGTTCGCTATTCAACGACGATTCCATTCTTGCGATCCTTGCCGACGTCGAAACCGAGAGCGGCATATCCTGGGAGCCTCTTTCGGTGCATCCGGGCGAGCACTGGGCTCTTGGCGTCGACGTAATCGTGGACTTCAACTGATGATTTACTATCCAAGGGTCGTAGGATTCGGCCAACGTACTGGACAACTCTTCCCCGGAAGGCAATCGGAAACGCCATGAAGACAGTATCGAGCGGCGGACAATCGAACCCTTCGCCGAGGAAACTGCCAGTCGCGACAAGCACCAGTCCGCCTCGTTTGGAAGCAACATCCAAGTCCGCCATGACCTTGGCGCGTGCCTTCTTCCCCATCCCACCTCGCAAGACGAGAGGGGTGACTCCTCTCGTTGAGAGCGCTGCGACGACCGACGAGAGGTGTTCGGTCCACTGCGTCAGAACGAGACAGTTCCTGCCTTTGGCAGCCGCCGCGATGACGTCGTCGCAGATTGCCATCGTTCGTACCTCGTCATCCACCAACGCGCGAAACAGGTCCTGGATGTGCGTGGCGTCATCACTAACTTCAAGACTCGTCTGGTGCACGATGAGGTTTCGACTGAAATCGTTTTCGGCGTCGACCTTCTCGTTCATCCGGTGGCGAATCGGTCCGCAGTACATGGTAATGAGTGCCTGGAGTCCATCGCGCCGGTAGGGCGTTGCGGTAAGGCCGAGCCACCGCCGCGCACGGATCTGCTTGACGCATCGCTCAAACGTCACGGCCGGAACGTGATGACATTCGTCAACGACGACGAGGCCATAGTGACTCGAAATCTCATCGAGATCCTCTCGTCGAGCAAGACTCTGCGCCATCGCGATGTCGACAATGCCGGTGGTCTTATCCCGACCCCCACCAATCTGACCGATCTCCTTCGTAGACAAACCCAGGTGAGTTGCCAAGCGTTCCGTCCACTGTTCGACCAACGGTTTGCGATCAACGATGATCAGGGTGGGTCGTCGATGATGCGCAATGAGTGCGCAGGCGACCACGGTCTTCCCGGCACCGGGCGCGGCCACGAGAACGCCCAGTTCGTGGGCGCTGAGTGCTCGAAGTGCAGTCACTTGCTCATCGCGAAGTTCAAAGGTCGGTGCGAATTCAATCTGATCGGGATCCGGTCGACTCTCGTGAACCACCAATCGACTGCCCGCCTCTGTCACCACCTTGGCTGCCTTGTCGGCGAGTCCCCGAGGAAGCAGTAGTGATTCAAGGGTTTCTCCATAGCACCGGATCATCCGTGGCGTATCCCACGTCGAGAATCGGAGCCGCTCCTTCTCGTAGAACACGGGGTTGTGCAGTGACGCGAGATGCTTGAGTCCCGCGAGCAACGCCGGCGGAAGACCAGATCGTTCGATCTCTAACATCGCAGCCGCGACTCCGACCACGGTTTCGGGCATCGCGATAGGAATTGCTTCTCGGGGATGTCGATACGTATGCTCCTCAGGTCCCGCGCTCACCACCGGGGCCGTCTCTAGAACTAATTCAACTTGGGCCCGCGTGACCCGCTTGATCGTTGAGAGATAGGCCCACTGGTCCTCGATCGGCTTCATGGTGCGAACGTCAAGAAACGTGGTGGTCCCTCGGTCTCGACATTCCTTTTGCAAAGGAAGTGCAATCAAATTACCGAAAGAGCCCTTCGGCATGAAGTCCTGCGCTGGGAAGAGACGGTCGTAGCTCGCGAGGTCCAGCTCCCCTCGAAGATTCATTGCCTCACGAAGAAGTAGCGTGCCGAGACGTCGGGCGAGCGTCGCCGGCACAGCGTCTCCAAAGAAGATCCAAACGTGTGCGCCGTCACCCGACCTCGATTGTTCGAGCGCTGACATGATGCCCATCGACTGTGCGGCATTGAAGTAGGCGAGTGCGTCGAGCGCCCAGCCCGGCCCGTCGAAGTCACACGCAATCAGCCGGCAGCTGTCATCACGAAACAGCGGATAGAGCCCGACGTGGATCCTCCCCGCGAGGTGATCGGCAATCACGCTCTGCGTCAGCGGTAGATACTCTTTACTCGGAGACCGGGCATTGGCGAAACCACCGTGCACCGCGGGCGACCAACCGTGCTTACCCGTCCGTTCACTTTCCCATCTCACCGCATAGACGTCGTCACGGCCGACGAAAAGTGCTCGGAAGAATTCAACCTTCGCCTCAGGTGACGCTGTGCGATCGACCTGCAAGAGCGGGGGGTCAAACCGTGTATCCACGCCTTGGACATGCTCCAGCCGCTTAGCGGTCGCGGAGGTTTGCATTCCAAGGATTTCGGCCAGCCGGTCATTCTCTCGCTGCAGGTCCGCGATCGTGTGGCGAAGTTCGTCAACGATCTGGAACTCTTCATCGTTCATTCCAGTCCCAACGCTCCCCTTGTCGTGGGCTCAGCGACAACCCCAATCGTATGACACCAGATTATTTGTTGAGTTAACAAACAAATTATCATAACACGACAAAGATGATTTGTTGTGTTACCATTCTTCTTCGTGGAGTTCAACAACTCTCGACGAGGCCGCCCACCGCGCCAGTCCGTCCATCAGCGACTAAACGAGGCAGTCGCCGAGTTGCGGGACCGTATGGGGGGCTTGCCCTCGCCGACTGAAGCCAAGGACATCTGGACGTCGATCTGGTATCAAGAAGCGCATCAATCGACAGCCCTTGAAGGCAATACACTCGTAATCCAGCAAGTTAAGGCTCTCCTGGCCCAGGGCCTCGCGGTTGGCAACAAGGAACTTCGCGAGTACATGGAAGTAACCGGCTACGCCAGCGCCGCGAAATGGGTCTACGGCCAGGCACTCGATCCCGGCGAATGGGCCCCTGGCACTCCAGTCACGTTGACAGAAGTCCGTCACGTGCACGAACTCGCCCTGGGCCCGGTGTGGAACGTCGCGCCTCACCCCATCGCTACAGAGGAGGAACGGCCTGGCAGTTTTCGCCGACACGACATTGAGCCATTCGCCCGCGGGATGGTCCCCCCCTCGTGGGTCGGGGTCGACGCAGCGATAGCGGACTGGGTGACGTCGTTGTCAACAATCAGCTCCACGGAAAACCCAATCGAGTCGATAGCCGCCGCCCACGCTGCATTCGAAAGGATTCATCCGTTCCTCGACGGCAACGGTCGCACTGGACGTCTTCTGCTCAACCTCGTCTTGGTTCGCATGGGTTACCCGCCGGTGATCGTCTACAAGCGGGATCGAAGCAAGTACCTGCGATCCCTGCAGCGAGCGGACGAGGGCGACCCGGGCCCCCTGGGTGAGTTGATTGCACGCGCGATTACCGACAACCTTTACCGATTCGTTGTTCCTGCCGTGGCCGGAC
>JAJYDR010000128.1 GCA_021777285.1 Actinomycetes bacterium | reverse complement strand
GGGGCTGTTCGACGATGGGCTTGTGGAGGTGGTGGCGGTCGGCGAGGTCGTAGGCGGCGCGGATGTCGTCGGCGTTCCACTCCGAGGTGCCCCAGTAGAGCGCCTTGCCCTGGGTGATCATGTCGCTCATCGCCCACACGGTCTCCTCGATGGGCGTCTTGGGGTCGGGGCGGTGACAGAACACGAGGTCGACGAAGTCGAGCCCGAAGCGCTCCAAGGACCCGTCGATCGCCTGGGCCAGGTACTTGCGATTCAGCGTGTTCTTCATGTTGGGCACGTCGTGCAGACCCCAGAAGAGCTTGGTGGAGACCACGTACTCGTGGCGCTGCCAGCCCAGTTCGCGGAAGGCCGCGCCCATGACCCGCTCGGACTCGCCCGCCGAGTAGGCCTCGGCGTTGTCGAAGAAGTTGACCCCGGCGTCCTTCGCGGCGCTGAGGCATTCGGCCGCTTGCTGGGCGGTCTCGATCTGGTTCTGGTTCGCGAACGTGACCCAACTCCCGAAGGACAGGATGCTGACCTTGAGACCTGAACGGCCGAGACGGCGATACTGCATGGTTGCCATGGTGCTCCTTTGCGTTGTTGATCAGGCTATGGGCTTGCGCGGGACCGTCGGCCACTCGTCAAAGGAGACAGGTCGCGTGCTGCGGCCGCGCGAGACCACCGCGATGACGGCGGCGACGAGTCCCAAGAGGACGACGAGCACCGCGAGTTTGATGAATGCTCGGATCACGCTCACGGCCCGAGGCTAGCCCAGGTGAACCGCTGGACACGGGGGGCCGGACCGGTAGACTGGAGCTGTGAGCGCATCTATCAACGTCGAGCTGCTGCTGCAATAGGGCGAGTACATACTCGCCCGACGCCCCCGCATCCGCGGGGGTTTTTTGTTTCTGGCCACGAGTGAGGAGACCACAATGGGTTCGTACCCCAATCCACAGCAGCCCAGCGCCATGGCGTTCGAGAAGTATCGCCCGACGGTGCCGGTGGAACTCGCGGATCGCACGTGGCCCGATCGGCGACTGAGCAAGGCACCGCGTTGGTGCAGCGTCGACCTGCGTGACGGCAATCAGGCCCTCATCGACCCGATGGATCTCGAGCGCAAGGGCGCGATGTTCGATCAGTTGGTGGCGATGGGCTTCAAGGAGATCGAAGTGGGCTTCCCAGCGGCGTCCCAGCCGGACTTCGACTTCGTACGCCACATCATCGAGGACGGCCTTATCCCCGAGGACGTGACGATCCAGGTGTTGACGCAGTGCCGTGAGGACCTGATCACGCGCACCTACGAGGCGCTACGCGGGGCGCACCGCGCCATCGTCCACTTCTACAACTCCACCTCGACGCTGCAACGCCGAGTGGTCTTCAATCTCGACATGGCGGGCATCACCGCGATCGCCCTCGAGGCCGCCCGGCTCTGCCGCTCCCTCGAGTCCATCTCGCCCGAGACCGAGTTCCTCTACGAGTACTCGCCCGAGAGCTTCACGGGCACCGAGCTGCCCTACGCGTTGGACATCGTCAACGAGGTGATCCGAGCGATTGACCCGACCCCCGAGCGGCCGCTCATCGTGAACCTGCCCGCGACCGTGGAGGCCTACACCCCGAACCTTTACGCCGACGCCATCGAGTGGTTCTCGCGCCACGTCGATCGGCGCGACTCGGTCGTGCTGTCGCTGCACCCCCACAACGACCGCGGCACCGCGGTGGCCGCCGCGGAACTCGGTGTGCTCGCCGGCGCCGACCGGGTCGAGGGGACCCTCTTCGGCAACGGTGAGCGCACGGGCAACGTCGACGTCGTGACCCTGGCGCTGAACCTCTTCTCCCAGGGTGTGGACCCCGAACTCGACGTGCGCGACATCGACGCCATCCGTCACGTGGCGGAGTACGCGAACCGGTTGCCGGTCCACCCCCGGCACCCCTACGTCGGCGAGCTCGTCTACACGGCGTTCTCCGGCTCGCACCAGGACGCGATCAAGAAGGGCATGACCGCCATCGGGGACCCCTACGAACGCTGGGATGTCCCCTACCTGCCCATCGACCCCAAGCACACCGGGCGGACCTACGAGGCGATCATCCGGGTCAACTCCCAGTCTGGTAAGGGCGGCGTCGCCTACGTGCTCAGCACCGAACACGGACTTGACCTGCCGCGCGCGATGCAGGTCGAGTTCTCCAAGCGTGTCCAGACGCTCACCGAGGCATCGGGCACCGAGATCTCGCCCGCCGAGATCTGGGAGGTGTTCACCACGACCTACCTGCCCGAGAGCCCCGCGATCCAGCTGCTCTCGAGCGAGGTGAGCACCGACCACCACCGAACGACGATCTTCGCCCAGCTCGCGGTGAACGCGAAGCACGTCACCGTCAAAGGCGAGGGCAACGGTCCGATCGACGCGATGATGAACGCGTTGCGCGACGAGCTCGGCGTGGGCTTCAAGGTCCGTGACTACCACGAGCACGCGTTGACCTCGGGCGCCGAGGCGTCCGCCGTGGCCTACGTCGAGGCCGAGGGGGACGACGGTGCGACGTGGTGGGGAGTCGGCATGAACTCGTCGATCCTCGACGCCTCGCTCGAGGCGATCGTGTCGGCGGCCAATCGTCGACGGTGAGGTCGTTGCCCGTTACGCTAGTTAGGTGAATTCCCACACGTTGACGACCGCCGTCGGCTGGCTGGCCGTCGCGGTGGGTCTGGTGGGCACCGCGGCGCAGTGGCGACGCGTGAGCCTCGAGGGCGTTGAGGGTGTCTCGCTGGCGACGTGGTCGCTGTTCACCATGATGGGCGGGTTCTGGATCGCCTACGGTCTGGCCGCTGGGTCGTGGCCGGTCGTCCTCGGCAGCCTCATCGTGTTGCCCCTCCAGGTGGCGATCCTCATCCGGTTGGCCCCGTGGCGCGCTTGGCGAACGGTGGGGTGGTCCCTGGTGTTGTTCGCGGTGACGTGCCTGATGCCCGCGGTGATCGGTGGCTGGTCGGCCGGTGTCTACGGCATCGGCGTGGCGATGTCACTGACTCGCGGTCCCCAGTTGGTCGAGCTCGTGCGCGAGGTCGACGCGTCGGGGGTTTCTACGGCGTCCTGGACGCTCGGCGCGGTGGGGTCGATCTTGTGGGTCACGTACTACGACGGTGACCACCTCTGGGCGGCCCTCGTCGCGACCAGCGCCGCGGGCCTGGCGAACCTCATGATCGCGACTTTGGCCGCGTGGCGTCACCGTCAGATGCGTCGCACGATCGTGCGCGACGAGGTCTTCGCCTACTAACAGAAGAGGCTCGCGTAGCCGTTGATCGCCGGCTGCCCACCGAGGTGGGCGAAGAGGACGTTGGCATCGGGTTCAAGCTCGTGGCGCTGGACAAGGTCGATGAGGCCGGCGAGTGATTTGCCCTCGTAGACCGGATCGGTGATCATGGCCTCGAGCGAGGCGCCCAGCTTGATCGCGTGGACCGTGCGCTCGTCGGGGATCCCGTAGGTGCCGGCGTGGTAGCGGTCGTCCAGGATGATCTCCTCGTCGAGGATCGGACGCTCGATGCCGATCAGCTCGGCCGTCGCGCGCGCGATCCTCGCGATCTGGTCCCAGGTCTCCTCGGGCTTGGCCGAGCCGTCAATGCCGATCACCTTGCGGGGTAGGTCGTTGACCGCGAAACCGGCGATCATGCCCGCCTGGGTCGATCCGGTCACCGAGCACACGACCACGTAGTCAAAGGCGACCCCGAGCTCGCGCTCTTGCTGCTCGACCTCAAGCGCCCACGCCGCGAAGCCGAGTCCGCCCAGGCGGTGGTCAGACGCGCCGGCCGGGATCGCGTAGGGGCGGTGGCCCGCGGCCTCGAGCTCGGCGATGGCGCGCTCCCAGCTCGCCTTGAAGCCGATGCCGAAGTTCGCGTCAACGAGTCGCACGTCGGCGCCCATGAGTCGACTGAGCAGGATGTTGCCGACCCGGTCGTAGGTGACGTCTGGCCAGTCCACCCAGCTCTCCTGGATGAGCACGCACTTCATGCCGACGGCCGCGGCCGCGGCGGCGACCTGGCGGGTGTGGTTGGACTGGACCCCACCGATCGAGACCAGGGTGTCACAGCCCTGGGCGAGCGCGTCAGCGACGAGGTACTCCAACTTTCGGACCTTGTTCCCGCCGAAGGCGAGGCCGGAGTTCACGTCCTCGCGTTTGGCCCACACGGAGGCTCCGCCCAGGTACTCGCTGAGCCGGTCGAGTCGGTGGATCGGCGACGGGCCGAAGCGGAGCGGGTATCGGGGGAACTGATCGAGGGACATGGTCCTCCTCTCTGATGCGACGTTGACCCGACGATATCCGAACCTCTTCACCGAGACGAGCGACGCCACCGGCGTTCGAGCGCGAAGCGTCGCGGCAGGTCCCGGGCGACCTCGTCGTAGGTCGTCTGGTCGTCGGGGTCGGGTTCGAAGACCCGACCCGGGCGTGGCGCGGGCGCCTCGGCGAGTATCGCGTCGCCAACGGCACTCGCCGCGACGTGGGCGACGCCGCGTAATTGGGCGGTTAGCGGATCGGCCACCTGGATGACGGGGCGCTTGAGCGTGGAGGCGTAGATCTGGCACCACAGGGTCGACTGGGCGCCGCCGCCGACGAGGCGAACCGGGTCGAGGCGCTGGCCGGCGAAGTGCTCGACCTTGGAGAAGAGCCAGGCGCTGTTCGCGGCGACACCCTCGAGCACGGCGCGCACGAGGTCGGCGGTCGTGGTGGTGACCGACAGGTTGGAGAAGCCGCCACGCGCGCCCTTGTCGTCGACGGGCGAGCGCTCACCGGCGAGCCAGGGTGCGAAGCGCGCGCCGTTGGCTCCGGCTGGCGACGCTGCGGCGAGGGCCGTGAGCTCATCGAAGCTCGCCGGCTTTCTCGGGCCCGCCAGTGCATCGCGCAGCCACGCGAGGGCTCGCGCGCCGGTCTCTTGATTGTTGATCACGAGGTAGTGGTCGTTGTCGAGACCCGGCACCGAGACGATTGAGTGGAGGATGTCGGTCTTCTTCATCGGCACCGGACAGCTGATCCACGACGTGGTCGACAGCGCCAAGTGCGTGTCGTAGAGCGCGGTGGCGCCCGATCCGATCGTCGCGGCGTGCAGGTCGGGGATACCGGTGGCGACGACGGTGCTCGGCGCGAGGCCGAGCTGCGCGGCGACCTCGGGCCTGACGGTCCCGACGCACGAGCCGAAGGGCACGAGGGGGGCGAGTCGGTTGTCGCTCAGACCCACGAGGTCGAGCAGCACCGGGTCGTAGCGGTACCGGGAGAGGTGCCGGTTGTCGGTCATCCACATGGCGAGACGTGACGCGTGGGTCGCGGACGCGACGCCGGTGAGACGCATCGTGAGGTAGTCCACGGGTTCGAGGTACCAGCGCGTCCTTGCCACGACCTGCGGCTGCTCGTGCTCGAGGTAGAGGATCTGGCCGACGGGGTCGGCGCCGGCCGTCGATGGCGCACCACCGCTGCGGCGGATGAAGGAGAGCGCGGCGCGCGGGTTGTAGCCCTGGAGCGGGCCGCCCACCGCGCGCTGGCTCCAGGGACCACCCCGGGTGTCCATCCAGGTGAGACAGGGTCCCGTCGGCAGACCGTTCTCATCGACCGGGACGGTGGACCCGTACTGGCCGGTCACCCCGATGGCGCGTACGCGCCGGGCGCGGCCGGGCTCTTCCAGTAGCCGCTCTGCGTCGCGCAGTATGAGGGTCCACCACTCGTTCGCGTCCTGGGTCGCCTGACCGTCATCGGCGAACGTCGTGGTCACCGGGGAGACGACGTGGTCCACGAGCGTTCCACCCGCGTCCACGAGCCCCACCTTGGGCCCGCCGGTGCCCAGGTCAATGACGAGGTAGAGGTCGAGGTCCACGGCTAGTCGGGGATCGACTGCTGCTGGTCCATCATGTCGGCCATGAAGAACCGGATGATGTCGTCGGACTCGGCCGATGGACCGCCCACGACGCCTCCGTAGATCGCCCCGGACTGCGCCAGGGAGTCGGCGTGGGTTTCGGCGTAGACGACAGCGTCCGCGAGGTCGGCCTCCCATCGCTCGAGCACGCCAGGCTGGGTCTGGGGCCGAGTGACGGCCATGTGGAGGGCGTTGGGGTACTGCTGACCGTTGAGGCGCCACCCCCGCAGACGCAAGAAGTCATTGACGAGGTAGACGTC
>JAJYDR010000127.1 GCA_021777285.1 Actinomycetes bacterium | reverse complement strand
AGCGAAGGTGATTCACGTCGACATCGACCGCGCCGAGTTCAACAAGGTCCGCCACGCCGACGTCGCCATCCAGGCCAACGTGGCCGCGGCCCTCGAGGCGCTCGACGCCGCCGGGGCGAAGCCCCGCAACTTGGAAACCTGGTGGCGCGAGATCCGCTCCTGGCAAGAGAAGTATCCGCTCACCTACGACGAGCCGGTGTTAGACGGCCCGCTGCGCCCCCAGCACGTGATCGAGTCGATCGCGCGCGCGGCCGAGCCGGGCACCATCGTGGCCTCGGGCGTGGGCCAGCACCAGATGTGGGCGGCCCAGCATTGGAAGTTCGAAGACCCGGGCACTTGGATCAACTCCGGTGGCGCGGGCACCATGGGGTTCGGTGTGCCGGCCGCGATCGGCGCCAAGGCCGGCCGGCCCGACCGCACGGTCTGGACGATCGACGGCGACGGGTGCTTCCAGATGACCGCCCAAGAGCTCGTCACCGCGCGCAGCGAGGGGATCCCGATCAAGGTCGCCATCCTCAACAACGCGTACCTGGGCATGGTGCGCCAGTGGCAGGAGATGTTCTACGACGAGCGCTACAGCGAGGTCTACCTCTCCTCGGACTTGCCGGACTACGTGAAGTGGGCCGAGGCGATGGGCTGTGTGGGTCTGCGGGCCACCAACGTGAAGGAGATGGACGACGTGATCGCCGAGGCCAACTCGATCAACGATGTGCCGGTCGTCATCGACTTTCGCACCGACGTCACCGAGAAGGTCTTTCCCATGGTGGCGGCCGGGGCGAGCAACGACGACATCATGGTCCACCCGAGCCAGCGAGGCGCCAAGTGAACGCCCCGGAGCCTTATGCCGGGGTGATCAGCCACACGCCGGTGCGCCACCACATCCTCTCGGTGCTCGTCGAGAACAAGGCCGGTGTGCTCGCGCGCATCGCCGGGCTCTTCGCGCGGCGCGGCTTTAACATCTACTCTCTCGCGGTGGCCCCGGCCGAGAGTCACGCGCGCTTCTCGCGCGTCACGATCGTCGTCGACGCCGAGTCCGCACCCCTCGAGCAGATCGTCGGCCAGCTCGACAAACTGGTCAACGTCGTCTCGATCACCGACCTCGCGCCCAAGGACGCCCTCGAGCGAGAGCTGCTGCTCGCGACCGTCGACGTGGACGACGAGAGCCGCGTGGCACTCCTCGACGCAGTGGCCACCGCCGGTGCGGCCATCGTCGACGTCGACGCGAACCGCGTGACGGCGATGCTCGCCGGCACGCCCGACGCGTGCGACCAGTTCGAGCGCGTGTTGGAAGCTTTTGCCGACGTCGAACTCCACCGAACGGGTCGCGTTGCACTCCCTAGACTTGGACGAACGGTGTCCGAGACAGCAGAAAGTTAGACCATGACCACGATGTACTACGAAGCCGACGCGAAGCCCGAGCTGCTCAAGGCCAAGAAGATCGCCGTCCTCGGCTACGGCTCACAGGGACACGCCCACGCGCTGAACCTGCGTGACAGCGGATTTGACGTGCGCGTCGGCCTGCGCCCGGAGTCCTCCTCGATCCTGAAAGCGGAAGAAGCGGGACTTCGCGTGCTCGGCATCGCCGACGCGTGCGCCGAGGCCGACGTCATCATGATTCTCCTACCCGACACCGAGCAGAAGGCCATCTACGACGTCGAGATCGCCCCGCATCTATCCGCGGGCAAGATGCTGATGTTCGCCCACGGCTTTAACATCCGCTTCGGCCTGATCGACCCGCCCAAGGACGTCGACGTCACGATGGTCGCGCCCAAGGGACCCGGGCACCTGGTGCGGCGCACCTACGTCGAGGGCGGCGGCGTGCCGGCTCTCATCGCGGTGCACCACGACGCCACGGGCCACGCGAAGGACCTGGCGCTCGCCTACGCGCACGGCATCGGCGCCACGCGTGCCGGCGTGCTCGAGACGACGTTCACCGAGGAGACCGAGACGGACCTCTTCGGCGAGCAGGCGGTGCTGTGTGGCGGAGTGAGCGCCTTGGTGAAGGCGGGATACGAGACCCTGGTCGAAGCGGGATACCAGCCCGAGAGCGCGTACTTCGAGTGCCTGCACGAACTCAAGTTGATCGTGGACCTGATGTACGAAGAGGGGATCACCGGGATGCGCTTTAGTGTCTCGGACACCGCCGAGTACGGGGACCTCACGCGCGGCCCGCGCATCATCACCGACTCGGTCAAGGCCGAGATGAAGAAGGTATTGACCGAGATCCAAGACGGCACCTTCGCGGCTGAGTGGATCCAGGAGAACCAGATCGGCCGTCCGCGGTACCGCGAGCTGCGCGAAGCGGGCAAGAAGCACCCGATCGAGCAGATCGGCAAGAAGCTGCGCACGATGATGCCCTTCGTCTCGGCGGGCAAGCAGAAGGTCTCCGAGGTCTCCGGCGGCGACACCGACTGATGGCGAGTCGCGCCCTCGTCGTCGTCGACGTGCAGAATGAGTACGTCACGGGCAATATGCGCATCACCTATCCGAGCGTCGACGCGAGCCTGGCCAACGTCGGCCGGGCCATGGACGCAGCCGCCACTCACGAGATTCCCATCGCCGTGATCCAGCAGAGCGCTCCCGCTGAATCACCGATCTTCGCGCGCGACTCTGATGGTTTCGCCGTATGCGACGTGGTGGCGAGTCGTCACTACGACGTCCTGCTTGAAAAGGAGATGCCGAGTTCCTTCACCAATACAGGGCTTGATGCGTGGTTGCGTGCATGCGGCGTCGACACCGTTGTCGTCGTTGGTTTCATGACTCAACACTGCGTGGAGTCGACTATTCGTGACGCACTGCACCGTGGCTATGACGTTGAATTCCTCGCCGACGCCGCCGGTACCCTCGATCTCGCCAACCAAGCGGGTTCGCGCTCGGCCCGCGAGATTCACGAAACGGTCTCGGTCGTCCTTCAGTCGCGTTTCGCCGCCGTGACGACAACGGCAGCGTGGATCGGTGACCTCGAAGCCGGTAGTTCGCCGGCGCGAAGCAACATCGTAGAAAGTTCGCGCTCCTAATTTCGACTGCTCACTCACTGGAGACGATGTCTCTCGCCACGGACGTGGTGAGACGTAGCGGTGGGCGACTGAGGCGTCTGTGAATGAGAAGCGCAAAGATGCTGGTGGCGCCGGTGAGAGTCCGTCGCCGACGGATCTGATCAGAGGTTCCCGACGATCCAGTTGATCGACGCGCACAGCGCGGCGACGTCCTCGGAGTCCACGCTCGGGAACATCGCGATGCGCAACTGGTTGCGGCCGAGCTTGCGGTACGGGTCGGTGTCGACGACGCCGTTGGCGCGCAGCACCTTCGCGATGGCACTCGCGTCGACGCCTTCGGCGAAGTCGATCGTGCCCACCACGTGGCTGCGCTGAGTCGGGTTGGTAACGAAGGGGGTCGCGAACGGTGACGCCTCGGCCCAGGAGTAAAGGATCTCGGCGCTTCGCGAGGAGCGCCTGGCGGCAAATTCCAGCCCGCCGTTCTCGTTCATCCAGTTGATCTGACTCGCGAGCAGGTGGATCGTGGTGAGGGCTGGGGTGTTGTAGGTCTGATTGAGCCGCGAGTTGTCGAGGGCGATCTTGAGATCGAAGAACGCGGGCGTCCAGCGCGAGGACGCCGAGAGCGTCTCGATGCGCTCGATGGCGGCCGGCGAGCACACCGCGAGCCAGAGCCCGCCATCGGAGGCAAAGGACTTCTGGGGCGCGAAGTAGTAGACGTCGAACTGGGTGGGATCGACCATCAGGCCGCCGGCGGCACTCGTGGCGTCCACCGCGACGAGGCCGGTCGCACCGGCGGGGCGCTCGATGGGCATCATCACGCCGGTCGAGGTCTCGTTGTGGGTCAGCGCGTAGAGGTCGACGTCGTCGTTGGCAATCGCGTAGGGGTGCGTGCCCACCTCGGATTTGATGACCTCGGGATTCTCCAGGTGAGGGGCCTCGGTGGCCGCCTGGGCGAACTTCGAGGAGAACTCGCCGAAGCTGAGGTGCTGGCTCTTGCGCTCGATCAGCTGGAACGTCGCGGCGTCCCAGAAGCACGTGGTGCCGCCGTTGCCGAGCAGCACCTCGTAGCCCTCGGGCAGGTTGAACAGGGCGCGCAGTCCGTCGCGCACCTCTGCCACCTTGTTGCGCACCGTGGCCTGGCGGTGCGACGTGCCGAGGTACGTCGGCGCGTCGGCGACCAGGGCCGCGATCTGGGCGTCGCGGACCTTGGAGGGTCCGGAGCCGAAGCGGCCGTCACGCGGCAGAAGTTCGGAAGGGATACGGAGGGCGTCGGGGGAACTCATAGACTTACATTCTTACGGAAAACGAACGGAGAGGTTCATGGCTACGAGAGTGAGCAACCTCCTAGGGGGGCTCGCCCCCAGTGCCACGTTGGCCGTCGACGCGAAGGCGAAGGCTTTGAAGGCCGCCGGAGAGCCCGTGATTGGTTACGGCGCGGGCGAGCCGGACTTTCCTACTCCCGAACACATCGTTGAGGCCGCGGTCAAGGCCTGCACCGATCTCGGCATGCACAAGTACACGCCGACCGCGGGCCTGCCTGCTCTGCGCGAAGCCATCGCGGTCAAGACGATGCGCGACTCGGGCCTCGACGTGGGCTCTCACCAGGTGCTGGTCACCAACGGCGGCAAGCACGCCGTCGCGACGACCTTCATGACATTGCTCAACCCCGGTGACGAGGTCCTCATCCCCGCGCCCTACTGGACAACGTATCCCGAGGCCGTCTACTTGGCCGGGGGACGACCGATTGCCGTTCCCACCAGCGAGGCCAATGGCTTTCGCGTGACGGTCGGCGATCTCGAGGCTGCGCGCACGCCGCGCACGAAGCTCCTGGTCTTCGTCTCACCCTCGAACCCCACGGGCGCGGTCGTTGCCCCCGAGGAGGTCGCGGCGATTGGTGCCTGGGCGGCCGAGCACGACGTGTGGGTGATGTGTGACGAGATCTACGAGCACCTCACCTACGGCGACGCCCGCCACGTGTCAATGCCGGTCGTCGCCCCCGAGCTCGGGGATCGCTGGATCGTGGTGAACGGCGTGGCGAAGACCTACTCGATGACCGGCTGGCGCATCGGCTGGATGATCGGCGCGCCCGACGTCATGGAGGCCGCGATCAACTACCAGAGCCAGACCACGTCGAACATCTCCAACGTCTCCCAGCGCGCGGCGCTCGCCGCGGTGGCCGGCGACCTCGAGGCCGTCGCCATGATGCGCGCGGCCTTCGACCGGCGGCGTCGCACGATGGTCGCGATGTTGAACGCCATTGACGGTGTCTCGTGCGCCGAGCCCGAGGGCGCCTTCTACTGCTTTCCCAACGTCGAGGGTCTGCTCGGGCGCAGCCTGGATGGGCGCGTGGCGACGACGTCGTCCGAGCTCGCGGCGAACCTGCTCGAGACGATCAAGATCGCGGTGGTGCCGGGCGAGGCCTTTGGTGCGCCGGGCTACTTCCGCTTCAGCTACGCATTGGGCGATGACGACCTGGCCGAGGGCATCACGCGCCTGGCCGACCTCGTTGCCCGGGGCTGAGTTTCACGGGCTGCCTTTAGCCTGACGCAAAGAGAAAGGACGGGCCGTGGCTCGAGTACTGGTAACAGAAGAGATCGCGGAGTCGGGACTCCAGGAGTTGCGCAACGCCGGCCACGAAGTCGACGTGCGCCTGGGACTCACTCCGAGCGAACTGCTCGACACGGTCAAGGGCGCGCACGCTCTTATCATCCGCTCGGCCACGCAGGTGGACGCCGCCACCCTCGAGATGGGTAGCGACCTCGTCGTGGTGGGTCGCGCCGGCATCGGCCTTGACAACGTGGACGTGAGCCGTGCGACCGAGCTCGGCGTGATGGTCGTGAACGCACCCCAGTCGAACATTCTCTCCGCCGCCGAGCAGGCGATGGCCCTGCTCCTCGCCCAGGCCCGCAACATTCCCCAGGCGCATTCGGCACTCAAGAACGGCAAGTGGGAGCGCTCCAAGTGGGAGGGTGTCGAGCTCTACGGCAAGACTCTCGGCGTTGTGGGACTGGGCAAGATCGGAGCCTTGGTGGCCCAGCGCGCCCTCGCCTTCGGCATGCACCTCGTCGCCTACGACCCCTACATCTCTGAAGAGCGCGCTCGCCACATGGGTGTGGATCTGATGGACCTCGACTCGCTGCTGCGACTGA
>JAJYDR010000126.1:4299-6220 GCA_021777285.1 Actinomycetes bacterium | reverse complement strand
CTGAGTCGCTGCGTCGGAGTGGCGGAATAGGCAGACGCGCCAGCTTGAGGGGCTGGTGCCCTTAGGGGCGTGCGGGTTCAAGTCCCGCCTCCGACACCAACGATCGCCAAGTCCTTGCCATTCGAGACCACCGTCACGATTGGCAAGCGGATTTCCGAGTTCTGCAGTGTGCAAGAACGAAACCGGTGGCAATTGCTTCTCTTAACGGTCTAAGAGTGTTTCGATGACTGACCTGTCCGATGCCTGGCGCTCGGCGTCGCTTGATACATCAATTCCAACTCCACCACCGACGCTCCCTGTGAGCGCTGGGGCCGGGAGTGGTTCTGGCTCGCCGAAGATGTCGTGGAGCCAAAGAGTGCGTTCGCTACCCCAGTAGCGCATCATGGTGACGCCTCCGTTGGCCAGATCGCTGATATATCCCTCGGAGGTGAGGAACCCTGCCCAACTGAGATGCACCCCATCGAAATCAGCGGCTACACCTTCCCAGTCGGGCAGCAAGTGAACTCCAATTTCGGTCCTAACCGCGTGCTGGGTGGAAATGGATCTCAACATCTTGGTGTCTGACGGATGCTGGTTGGGGCCAGGTAACTCCCAACCGGCGTGTGGTCGTGTGGCCACCTTCGGATAGGTCTCGACCAAGCGGACCCAGTCATTGGGTCCGTCGATGCTCCATACGCGCGCGCTTGGTTGAACGGGAAGTAGCCAGCGTGAGACGGGTCGACCGTAAAAGTCCCACGCTGAAATGAGGGCGTCGTGAACTTCTGGTGGTGGGTCAGTCGCGGTCCAAAGCCCACTCGATGGGAGCTCGCCATTGCCGTATACGTTCGAGTAGTTGGTGAAGCAGGGGGTCGCAACGTAAGTTAAATCGTGAGGTTCTTCGTACCACCACTGTTGTGCGTCAAAGTCCGCGCCACGGTGGAGCAATGTGTTGAACCTTTCGGATATAGCCTCGGCTATTTCGCGACGATGCACTGCTTGCTCGTATAGGTAGGGGAGTGACGGGAGTGCTTCGCCACTCCATGGTCCGGCGAGACGTTCGGCGGAAGCGACCGCTATTGCGAGCAAATCTCCAAACTGCATTTCGCGAATGGATGGCGCCGCGCGCTGAACGGAGATCAGTCTCGAATCCTTGGGCAATCCGAACCAAGGAATGTCATCGCGTTGAGTGGCCTCTAAGCGTGCCAAAAGTGCGACACCGGCGGGTGCTCGCATGAGGTTCTCGGTAAAAGATGACGGTGGTGGCGCGGCCGACATTCCACCAAGTTACTAAGTTGTCCATGTTTACGATCCAATGACGCCAGTGGTAATGCCAAGGGCCGTTGCCCAGAAGTTTCGCCTTTCATCGACGTAGACGGCATCCGCCAGCCAAATCGTTCCGTGACCCTCATTCCAGAGTCGGCTCCACGGCTGGTTGCCAGTCTCGTGTCCGCTCCTCAGTAGTTCGTACATCGACCGGATACGGGGGCCAAGCATGTCAACCAGACGGGCGCGCTCGTCCTGATGGATGCCGTACCCTCCGACCAGTGCCGCGAGCCGTTGACCGGCCACCTCGTCGTTGATTGGAGCACCTGGAGAGAGCGGCACAAACCCGTGGGCGGCGTAAGCCAGGTCCCACAGTGTCGATCCAGGTCCGGCACCATCCCAATCGATGAACGTCAGTTGGGTGGAGTCCTGTTCTGTGGGCCTCCGACACCAACAATCTGCGGCTCGCTCAATCGCAAAGATTCAAATCGCTGTCACTCGGAGTTTGCGCAAGTCGGGCCCCGACACCAAACAGGACCGTCTGACGCGGAGATTGTGCCCGTGGTTCAGTCCAAACTCACTCTGTCGAACGAATGTCGTCGTCGGACAGTTTCGATTTCCGGTGGACCTGTTTGCGTAGCTGATAGATGCGTACGGAACCCAGCGCGAGCGTCATGAG
>JAJYDR010000126.1:0-4289 GCA_021777285.1 Actinomycetes bacterium | reverse complement strand
GATTTTGAAAGACAAAGACCAGGATGACGATTAAGACGACGAGTGCGGGAAGTAACCGTATCCACGCCCTCGACGTTCGCGTGGACAAGATCGTTTTCGGTACAACAACCGGCTCAACTGCCGATTCGAGTGGGACATCGCCCTGTTCGGTTTTGGCTAACGGTGCATCATCGTCACGGTCTGGTTGGTTCTCCATGAAAGCCACCAATCTGCTCCACAAGTGAAGCGGGACGAACCACGCGGAGACCGTCTCTTCTTCGGACGAAATCTTCCGTATCGCTACTGACTATGCAGCATAGGAGAACGAGCGGAATCGGCCCGCATCCAATCGTGGGTCGATCACCCTCGAACATCTAAGTCGTTTGGACGTTTCAGAATAGGAAAGGCACGAGCATCTTGCTCGATCGACTGTACGCGGGGTAGACATCGGGAAACTGCTCGGTCATGTACCGCTCCTCGACTGTTGCACTGTAGAAGAAGTAGATCCCGACCAAGACCACGACCAGCAACCACGCCCAACTCAACGCAGTTGCGGTGCCAACGCCCGCAAGGAGGATGCCCGAGTAGATGGGGTGGCGGACGAGCCGGTATGGACCGCTAGTTACTAGTTCCGGTTTGTTCTTTTGTGACATCGGGTCGCCCCAGTTACGCCCGATGTGAAGACGTCCCGCGCGAGAATCCGACGATTCCGCGATCGATTGATCGAGAGCCGGAGGTTTCGCGCTCCTCACTGTGGAAGGTCAAACTTCGACGAAACGCACAAGCTTGCGGATTCACTTTCGACGTCACTTGGCCTTTCCCCCAAATTCCGGACACGTTGTTTATGCGGCTTGAAGCTGGCGGCGGGTGAATTGTAGTTCCCACTCGATCGGCGACATGTTGATGATCGAGCTGTGCTGGCGTAGCGCGTTGTAGTGATTGATCCAGTGGACGATGGCGCGACGTGCTTCGGCTCTCGACTCGAAGCGGAAGCGACTCGCCATCTCGCGCTTCATCGCGGCCCAGAAGCTTTCGGACAGTCCCAGCACGAACCGGTGCGGCCAACGGACTGGACGACGCCGAGGCCCTCACACAGTTCGTGGAACTCTCGCGACATGTATTGACTTCCGCGACCGGCGTGGAAAATCATGCCCGTGATGTCGCCACGGCGAAGGTCAACGGCCATGGTGAGGGCTCGGCTGACCAGCTCGGTGGGCATTCGTTCGTCCATGGCGTAGCCCACGCAGCGGCGCGATCCCAGGTCCAACACGCCGGCGAGGGACAGCCACCTCCCCCGTGGGGATATGGGTGATGTCGCCGCAGGTGCTCCGTCCCGGCTCACCGACGCTGAAGTCGCGCTTGATGAGGTCGGGCATCGGTGGGGCTGACACGTCGGGAATCGTCGTGCGAACCTTGCGGCGTCGAGCATCCCTGCCGTAGAGGGCGTGCTCGCGAACGATCCGTTCCACGCGTTGGTGGTTCAGGCAACGACCCCGACGCAGCTCGTGGGTGAGCCGCGGGGAGTCTTAGGAATCGTCGAGGGTGGCGTGGATGGACAAGATCTCGTTGACCAGGTAGGCCTCGTAGAACTCGGCGCCGGTGGCACTGGCGCCGTGAACGTCCAGCCAGTCGTAATAGAACGAGGGGCCATTGCGAGCACGCGACAGCACAGTCGCACGGGGAATCCTTCGGCCTTCCGGGCGGCGATCCAGCGGTACTTGGTCACCGTTCGGACTCCTTCACCCAGAAGGCCATTGCTGTTCTGAACAGGTCGCGTTCCAGACCCAACTGCTTGTTCTCTCGCAGCAGCCTGGTGATCTCGGCCCGATCGGTGCTCGTGGTGCCCTCCTTCTCGCCGCGGTCAATACGCTCCTGGCGCACCCAGTTGCCGAGGGTCTGTTCGACGATTCCCAGTTCCTTGGCCACGTCGACCATCGTGCGGTGCTGGTCAATGACCAGGGCGGCCGCGTCTCGACGGAACTCCTTCGGGTATCGACTTCGCCGTCCCGTCAAACGTGATGACTCTGCACTCATTATTGCCATGACGACCTCCTATGTGAGGTGTCCGGCAAGTGGGGGGGGGAGGTCAAGTCGTGCGCCACCGCTACGTTGTGATGAAGGGCTTCCTCTGAATGGGCCCGATGACCAAGAACGACAATGCGTAAGTGGCGAGGTGACCCATGAGTGAACTTGGCGATGGACGCGAGGTCGTTCGCTACGTGTCAAACCCGGCCTGGTGGACTCCGGTACTGCTCGTCCTCGTCTTGCTACCATCGCAGATCCGATCTGGCGGCATTGCGTCGTTCTTTTTGGATCTCGCGATCGTGGTGGTACTGCTCACGGTTCTCTACGTCATCACGCACCCGACGCTGACGTTCTCGGCGAACGAGGTCGCTCAGCGGCGAGGACCATTTCGTGTCACTATCAATTTGAATCACCTCCAATCAGTACGTGCCAACACCGTGAACCGCCGCACGAACGTGTTAGATCCGAATACGGGGGATAGGCGGTCAGTCATTCGCTGGAGGGTCAAGTCCCCCGACGATTGGGGAGGAAGGCCGCCAGTCCAGGGCTTTTACCTTCGAGATGCGAACGACAGTCACCTCGCGCTGGGTGTCGTTCGCACGAGTGTGGATCGCTGGGGCGCCTTTCTCTTGCACGCGATCAAGGATCAGCCTGAGGTTCAGTTAGGTCCGCGCGTCATTGATGCGCTCGAAGCGTTCACCCGATAGCGCGCCGAAGCGCGATGGTGAGGCCGGTACAGGGACTGCGTCGCTACTGATCCACACTGACGAGCGAACCGATGTGAGGCGATGAGCGTCTTGGTGGGATCGGACCCATCGTGGCTCAATCGTCCACAGCGTTGAACTTGAGATACGCGAAGGTTCGCCACAACCGTTCGAACGGTCGCCCCCGATGGGTCTTGAGGGCGGCGAGTGACACGCCCCGAGTGATGCCTTGACGAAGATGGCACCATCGGACGTAGGGTGTCGACGTGGGGGAGTCGACTCGCACGGAACACCTATGGGGCGAAGTGATTCAATCACGGTGTGGGTCATGACCACGAGCACCGACCTGCGGCGTTTCGTCGAAGCGCAAGCAGATACGTATGATGAGGCCCTCGCGGAACTGCACGGCGGTCACAAGGTGGGTCATTGGATCTGGTGGATTCTGCCGCAGTTGCGGGGCTTGGGGGCGAGCGCGAACTCCGACTTCTACGGCGTCACCAATCTTGTAGAGGCGAAGGCGTATCTAGCGGATCCACTCCTCGGGTCGCGCTTGCGCGTGGCCGTAACGGCCATTCTTGCGCACGCCTCGCGTGGAGCTGACGCCGTGCTCGGACCCGAGGCGATCAAGTTGCGCTCGTCTTTGACGCTCTTTCATCTGGCCGCGCCACAGGAGTCGCTCTTCACGTCCGCTCTCGACGTGCTCTTCGCGGGTGAGCAGGACGAGCGGACACGTCAACTTCTGCCGCACCGTGCCCGATGATTGGTGTGTCGTCGCGTATTGGGGGACTTCAGGGCAACGCGCAGTGAATTGGTCGTGCGACAAGGCTGTTGCATCGCCGGCACCCGGACGCTCGTTGCACCACGTGTGTGCGTGAGTTCAGTCGTTCAACACTCGGCTCGTGCGTATCGCTCGATTGACTGGGATAGCTAATCCGTTGAGACGTGCGTGTATTGCGCCTCCGGTCAGTCTCCCTCGGTGTCGTCTCCATCGTCGGTGAACGTCAAATCGCCGAGGATTACGCGCAGTTGGCGCCCCATCTCGCGTGGATTGCCCGAGAGATCGCCGACGACGACCCCACCGGCCTCCGTGTCGTCACCGGGTTGGAACAACTCGACTCGTAAGCCCCGTCCACTCTTCGTTGCCCCGATCACCCACGGCAGTCCGATCTGACCCGAGTCGCGCGTGGCCATGATCTGGCCGCGCCGATCGAGACCGAAACTCCACCCTGGCGTGCGCGCAGCACTCATGATTCGTTCGAACTCGCTACTGCGGGATAACCCTGACGCATTGGCCATGGCGACACCCTACGACCCGTGTGTCACGCCGATGGTCATGCCCGCTCAAAGGACACGTCGCGACGTGCCGACCGCCGCCCGCGCGGTCGGCAACCTGTGCGCGACCCACGTGGTGATCAATGGCCGACTCAGTTCACGACGTGGTCAGGTGCCGGCCAAACCACTCAAGGGTCCGCCGCCACGCATCGGTCGCTGATGACTCGTGGTACGAGTCGCGCGCGTCGCAGTGGAATCCGTGGCCCGCGTCGGGGTATCGCACGATCTCGGTGGGCATGGACGCCTTGG
>JAJYDR010000125.1 GCA_021777285.1 Actinomycetes bacterium | reverse complement strand
GGTTTGCCTCGCCGTCGGCACGCGGGTCAACGGCTCGCCACAGTCGTCAACGCCAACCGCGGCGGTGCTGCGAACGCCTTGATCCTTTCTCGACCGCCGACGTCGGGGGTTGCCCGGAGCTTTGGCCAAGGCCAAATGTAAAGATGGTCACGCATCGCGAAGCGCTCCTTCTGTGATCACCACTCGGCGGGACGTGATCCTGTTGCGATCCGACTTTCGTTACGACCCCATGGCGGGTAGTTGACGAAAAGGTGGAGGGCCGTGTGCTCACTGAGTTCCGGGCGAGGGGCATCGGGTGTGCCCACACGATTCGAGGGAATCTCATCGCACACTCGTCTGGAATGTTGCGGGCCGTCATCTAACGTGCGCCAGTTTTCGGCGTCCAAGGACCCTTCAGGCTGGTAACTGCCCCGTACAGCGCCCCGGTGGCGGGTACCTCACGCCAGATTCTCGTGACCGTCGCGACTCGCCAGGTGGCACTGGGAACTAGTGAACCAGTCGGCGAGCGGCCGCGTGAAATCACAAGGTTCGTCAGGCCGCCGTAGCCACTTCGCCGGTGGCTCGTTCAGCGCTCCCTCACCGGCAATGGCTGCACTGAGTTCCGGTCTCAGTGTGGTCTTCCGAGCAGGTGCGGCGCGTCGTGAATCAGTGCCGGAACCCCCTCCGCGTCCTGAATCACGCATAAGTGCCCCTCGAAATCGAGCGCGTCTACCCGACTCCGCCGAATCAGACGGCCGGAAAGGCTGAAAGGTAGCGGCCAAGAAGCGGGTCAACCAGGCGCCACTCGCGCGCCCGTTCTTGAACCACGATGCCTGCGTTTCTCATTGAGTCCAGAGCGCGAGTCACCTGCTTTGAGTCAATGCCAGAACCGTACGGCGGCTCTCCACGCGCCACCCGTTGCGCCACCCTCAATGCATTGGTTCGAAGCGCGCGGATGCGGGCCACATCGGCTTCGTGAGGCTGCCGCTCTGTGGCCATCGCGTATTCGATGCCTTGGTAGACCTCGGGAAGATCGATGGAAAAGATGCCCTTCTCGACGGCAACGACGTGTGCTTGCTGCGCCAATAACATGGTGGCACGAGGCGCCCCTTCACTCGTCGCGATGATGTGGTCGAGGGCCGTGTCCGTGATGGTGGTCTTGTCGCGCTGATAGGCCTTGCGAAGACCCGCTTTCCACGCCGTCTCGTCGATTGGATCGAGGGAGAAGAAGCCCCCGAATTGGTAGAAGGCCCTCTTCTCCGCCGCAAAGAGGCCCTTCATCATGTGTTCGACGGAGCCCGCGAAGAGGCACGTCACATGAGGCGATCGCTGGAGGATCGAGCGCATGCTCTTGGTGAGGAGGTCAGGGTCACCGAAACGAAGGAGGGGGGTCTCGACTTCTTGGAACTCATCTAGGTAGAGAACGAGCTGGTGGCCGTCAGCAGTCGCGAGCCTCTCGAGGAGTCGCAGCGCGTAGTCCAATTGCTGCATGGGTGTCTTCTGGCTCCGTGATGGCGCGAACGCAAACTCGATCTCGGTGCCGAACTCGCCCTTGAGTGTTGCCGAGACTTGCGCAGCTCGGCCGACCCATCGAGCTGATCGCAGCAGCACGGGTAGAACCTTCTTCACCCCCGGGCGATTGGCAATCGCACCGCGGGCAATCAGCTCGGCAAGGTTCGAGAGCGACCCCACCTCGAAGAGATCCACGGCAACCACGTAGTCTCCGCCCTTCTTCAGGCGTGCGATGACTGCGTCGCAGATGCTCGTCTTGCCAGTTCGTCGCGGACCAGCGAGAATCTGGTGGCTGCCGGCAGCCAGTTGTGACTGGAGGGCCGCAATCGCTTCAGAGCGACCTATGAGTTGGCCGGGCGGCACTGGTCCTTTCGTGGGGAACAGCTCTTGGCTGGGAATTCGGGAATAGGACACCATCTGTCCTAGTATAGGACCGAGAGTGTCCTATTGATGTACGGGGTCACCACATCCTTCGATCAGACCGCAATTGGGCACTCATCAACCAGAAAGGCCCACACCCGCCGAATGTCCACGCGTCAATCTTCTACGCTCGCCCGCCGCGACCGTCTCCGCCGTCCTGTAATGAACGTGGTACTTCGGGTGTAAACGAGGTAGCACTATGGGACAAGGACGTCGACCAGCGGAGCCACCAGAGGCCAGGACCCTTCGCCGGTTTGAGGAGTTCTACCGAGACAACGTCTCGGCCCTCTCTCGGTACGTCGCCCGTCGCGTTCCCTCGAGCTCACGTGACGAAGTGGTCGCGGCGGCGTTCGTGGCCGCGTGGAAGAAGTTCGCCTCGGTGGATGCTCCGTCGCTGCCCTGGCTCTATCGGATCGCGAGCTTCGAGGTATCCCACGAACGCCGCCGCCTTGGCCGCGCGCCGGTGTCGGTCGAGCTGCCCGACCTGCGGGTGACGGACGAGTTCGACCTCGAGGACGTCATCGACATCTCCAAGTCGTTCGCGGCACTGAGTACCGGCGATCAAGAGGTCTTGCGCCTCATCTACTGGGAGGGTCTGTCGCGCTCCGCCGCCGCCGAGGTCCTGGGATGTTCGGTCAACGCGTTCAACGTCCGACTTCATCGGGCTCACGCCCGGCTACGCGCCACCGTTCCGAGTCGTATGTCGTCCAGCGAATCGTCCGTCCCCCAAGCACCGCAGTTCAAGGAGGAATCATGACCAGCACATTCCCAGAGGAGCTCTTGCGAGCCATCGATCCCGCCAACGAGGATCAGTTTGACGATGGTGTGATGGATGCGCTGTGGCTGCAGATTCGCGACCGAATCGATGAACCCTCAGTTCGTGCCCACTCGCGTTCGCGCCTCTACTGGGGTGCGAGCCTCAGCGGCGTGGTGGCGGTGGCGATGACTCTGGTGATCGCACTCAGCGGGATGCCGACCAGTGCGCTGGCCGCGACACTGAAGGCGGCGGCGAGCCAGAGCGCTCCCCAGGCGGCCTTCCCGCCTCTCGGCCCAGGTCAGTACTACTTCCAGCAGTCCACCATCTCCCTGACGTGTCAGGTGAGTAGCCCTGCGATGAGTCCGGGAGAAGCGCCGCTCACCTATGTCGCGGATGGAACAATGCAGAGCTGGACGGCCGGTGATGGATCTGGTCGGGTGGTGATAACGCCGACCCCGGTCGACGCCGGCGGCAGCCACTTCATCTCCCCGTCCGACGAGGCCCGCTGGATCACCCTTGGCCGACCCTTCATCCCGTGCGCGTTGTCAGACTCATCGAATCAGCTCGGCGGCAATCCGGCGAACACCAACAGCGCGAGCAGCTACGGCGGGTACGCCTCGACGGTTAGTGGCTACTCGGGGTTTGGCATGACGCTCGCGTCCTCGCCCCAGAAGACACTCGTGTCGTCGTCGGCCAACGTGAACAACCTGCCCCAGAGTCCGGCCGGAATCCTGGCGCTGTTGGCGGCGGGACGCCTGGGCGTCGACGGCACGGTCAACGCGGCCTCTGGGGCCTGCCCGATCAGCGACGGCACGAATACATCGTCGGTCGGCTGCTCGCCGAGTGAGCAGTTGGCGATCCTAGAGCAGTTGTTGCAGCTCCCAGACGCGTCGGCGAAACTCGGTTCCGCTCTCTACCAGGTCACCGAGAACCTGCCGGGCGTCACGTTGGTCGGACCGGTCGCTCTCTCATCTGGGGCGACGGGAACGGCAGTTCAGGTAAGTCTGAACCCCAATGAGACGTTCCAGGTCGTACTCAATCCGTCGACCGGCGATCTTGTCTCTTGCGCAGAACTCGTCACGACGAAAGGCGTGACGACAAAAGTCGGTTCGATCGATTATGGCCCGGTCGTAATCGCTAAAGGCCAAGGGATCGTTCCGTCTCACAGTGGATGAGCGTAGGGCGGGGAGTTGACGAAAAGGCGGGAAGCCGCGCGACTTCCGAGGAATGAGAGATGGTTCCTGAGCGTGTCCACGCGATTCGAGCGGATCTCACCACATATTTCCCTGTGCCATCGTGCACCATCGCGTCGACGTCTCGAACCTCCACGACGTGCCGCCGTGGCAGAGGGGCTGCCCGGGGGACTCAAGCGATTACGGCTCTGACGTGGTCGCGTGGGGGAGAGGATTTGCTCCATCACTGAGGGCGGCGCGAAGGCGAGCCCGCACCAGCGATAAGCCAGGGAACCCTCCCGGTGGTAGTTGCCGGTGTCTGGGCCGTTCAACAATGCCGTCGCGAAGGTGCCGCCTGCGATACGAATCATCAGTACGTTCACTACAATCGTAGTGTTTGTGGCTCTGGTGGGACGAACAGGACCAAGAATTTGAAATTTCACTACGATCGTGGCGAAATCTATGTTCCGTACGCTAAACTCTAGATCTCCACATCAAATCACTACGATCGTAGAGATGAGATGTAGCAGGGAGTGCCAGAACGGGCGGCACCGGCAGAGTTGTCGAGGAGGACAGCGCATGAGCACCCTCGGTGAACAAGTGAGGCGTCGGCGCCGCGAACTCCATCTCAATCAGGCAGAGGTCGCCGACCTCGCCGGCGTCTCCCCGAGTCTCGTCCGCTTCATCGAGCGCGACAAGCCAACCGTGCGCCTCGACAAGGTCGCCGATGTTCTCAATGTCTTAGGCCTCGAAATGACAGTCAAGGTCAAGTCCACGTGACTGACCTACAGTCAGCCTCAGAAGCGCGGATGGTTCAGGCCGCGGACGTCTTCAAGGCCGGGCGGCGCGCCGCTCAATTGCGAAGAACCGCTCGTGGGACCGAGTTCTCGTACCTGCCGGAGTTCGCGGAGGATGGCATGGCTATCGCTACGACTCTTCCAATTTCGGCCGACTCGCTTATCTATCAGGCCGGAGCGGTGCCCGCCTTCTTCGCGGGAATGTTGCCTGAAGGTAGACGGTTGACGGCGCTGAGGCGACTTGTGAAGACGTCAGCGGATGATGAATTGTCACTTCTCCTCGCGGTGGGCCGTGATGTCGTCGGAGATGTTCAGGTCGTGCCCGAAGGAGAGATTCCCATCGAGGCCGAAGCACTCATCACTGTCGAGTCTTCGTTCAGCGAGGTTCGGTTCGCCGACGTCCTCACCGACGCGGGAGTCGTGGATCGCTCGGGAATACCGGGCGTTCAAGAAAAGGCGTCCGCTCGCATGATTTCCGTGCCGGTCGCCCAGGCAGCCAGTCGTTACATTCTGAAGGTCGATCCACCTGAATACGAGCATGTTGTCGAGAACGAGCACTACTTCCTAACGATCGCTCGATCGGCTGGAATCCCCACAACGGAGGCCGATCTCGTGACTGACGCGGAGGGCCGAAGGGGACTCCTCGTTCGGCGCTTTGATCGGGTCGGCGACGCTGCGGGCACAACCCACTCGAGAGCCTGTGAGGATGCGTGCCAATTGATGAACCTCTGGCCGGCGGACAAGTACAACGTGAGCTCAGAGCGGCTCGTCGCTTCAGTTGCCCAGGTGTGCGCGGCCAGCCCCGTGGCCGTGCGCGATGTCTATCGGCAGCTCTGCTTTGCATGGCTGACCGGGAACGGTGACGTCCACTCCAAGAACATCTCTGTGCTTGCGACTCCGGAAGGGGAGTGGCGGGTGGCTCCGGCATACGACTTGCCTTCGACGCTTCCCTACGGTGACTTGACGCTTGCATTGCCGATCCAAGGATCACTCGATGGTCTGAGTCGCCGAACGATGCTTGACTTCGCCAACGAGATCGGGCTCACACCTCGAGCAGCCGCGACCACTCTGGATGACATGCTTGACGCAACCGCCACGGTAGCGAGCGATCTCAGCAATGGAGTGATCCCATTCGGCCAACAGGTGGTGTCCACGTGGATCAAGCGACTCGAATACCGACGAAGGCAGTTTAAGGATTAGCACCAAGAGCAAGACGTCCGATGATGGTTCTCGTCGCCAATCTCGAAATTCGGGTGTCGTCAACGTGTCCGTCGTTTGGCTCCACGGAGGGCGACTCGCCCGCGGGGCGGACAGACCTCAGTGCGGCGCCCGCTGGCGGCGGACTATCCGGAAGGGTTGCCCATCATCGCCAATCCGCCGAGCGGTCCCTACGCACCGCGGTCCTGCTCGCAGGCGACGACGGTGGTCGCGGGTGCCGCTGATCAAGCTCGCCCAGCGCGACTACTGGGGCAGCCCCGAGTGGCAGGCCTCGTACGGCCGGCGCTCACGTCGAGAGCATCTTCGGCAACTTGCGCAACCCGAGCACCCAGAACATCCGACGCGGCTTCTGTCGCGTGATGGGCCTCATCAAGACGACCCTG
>JAJYDR010000124.1 GCA_021777285.1 Actinomycetes bacterium | reverse complement strand
TGGTGGTCGTAACAACGCGTAGTCGCATCGCAGGACCGTCCACGTCCAGCGTATCGCCGATCGAACCTTCGACGAACATGGTCGAACCGGATCCGGCCAGGCGTACATCGTCGAACCTCGCCCGCAGCCAGTCGAGCACGGTCGCCAGACGCGGCTCGACGCGTCGTGCCGGCTCCTCGAGGTGGTTGGAACCCGTCGGGCGCCAACCCGACCCGTAGAGCTCGTCGTAGGCCCGGTAGCAGTCCGGCGTGGACACCCCGAAGTCGGGGATGAAGAGTGTCACCGTGCGCCGCTCGAAGGGCAGCGGGCTAACCCGCTCACCGACGCCCTCGACCAGTGCTCGACCGCCCACCTGACAGAACGGGACGTCGCCGCCCAGGCTCAACGCGCGTGAGGCCTCGACCCCACCGGCCCAGCGCAGGATCGCCGCCGCATCCGCGCTGCCACCACCGAGCCCGCCCCCCGCGGGGATCGACTTGTCGATCAGCACCCCGGCTCGTCGTCCAACGAGCGCGAGCGCGACGGCGACGAGGTTGTCCCCGCCCTCGGGGACCGGGCGACCAACGTGGTCGACCACCCGCACGTAGTCGCCGGCCTCGTCCAGCGTGAGTCGGTCGGCGAGCGCGAGGGTCGTCATCTCACTGCGCAGCTCGTGATACCCGTTGGCGCGTCGTCCCGTGACCTCGAGGTACCAGGTGAGCTTTGCCGGCGCATCGAGAACGATCACCGTGACGCCGCCAGACGCGCGAACTCCTCCAAGGTCAGCTCCTCGGGCCGGCGTGTCTCCTCGACCTGGGCGCGTTCGAAGACGCCCTCGGTGGTCCAGTCGGCCAACGATCGACGCAACATCTTGCGCCGTTGGCCGAAGGCCGTGCGGATGACCGAGAAGAGTTCGGTCTCGCTCACCACGCTCGGGTCGACGCGCACGGCCTCGCGACGGACGACCGACACAAGTGCGGACTCAACCTTCGGTCGCGGCACGAAGACGTTGGGGCTGACCCGCCCGACGACCGCGGCGTCTGCGAAGTACTGGACGCGCAACGACACCGCGCCGTAGGCCTCGTCGCCGGCCGAGGCGGCCAGTCGCTCGCCGACCTCGCGCTGGACCATGACGAGCAGTCGTTTGATCGTGGGCTGGGTCTCGAGGATGCGAAGCACGAGTGGCGTCGCCACGTTGTAGGGCAGGTTGGCGACCACGACCGCCGGCCGCCCACCGGTGATCGCCGAGAAGTCCGCCTCGAGGGCATCGAGGTGGTGCACGACGATGCCGTGGCCATCGACGACCGATCGGAGCGGTTCGATCAGGTAACGGTCCACCTCGATAGCGACCACCTCGGCGCCCGTCTCGGCGAGGGCGAGGGTCAGTGAACCGAGTCCCGCCCCGATCTCGACCACGACGTCCCCGGGTCCGACCCCGGCCAGTCGGGCGATGCGCCGAACGGTGTTGGCGTCGGCAACGAAGTTCTGACCGAGTGCGCGCGACGGGGAGAGCCCGTGCTCAGCGAGCAACGCCTTGATCGTGGCACGCGAATGGGTCACCAGGAGACTTTGACACGAACGACACCCCGCCACAGCGGCGTCAACTCGGCGAACTGGGTCCGTGACAGGTCCACGACCCGTCCGGGCGAGTAGTCCTGTCGGTCGGTCACCACGCACGCGATTGTCCGGCCCGTCGCGAGGTCCTCAACCGTGATGCGCGTACCGCGCGGGAGGTACCACGTCGCACACTGACCCGGGATGTAGGCGTACCAGGTCGCCACGCCGATGCGCGTGCGAGACGGTGCGGGTCGCGTCGTGGTCGGCGTGGGTCGCGTCGTGGTCGTGGTCGACGAGCCGCCCGGCGACGTTGTCACCGTGACGCTGGTCGTGGTCGTACTCGGCGGGGGCGGGCGCATCGTGTCCACGACGACCACGCTGCCGCGACGCACCACCGTTCCCGGTACCGGGCTCTGGGCGACCACCTTGGTCCAGGTGCCGTCGGCGCTGCCGGGGCCCTGAGGGTGTAGCCGAAGGCCAACACGCGCGAGCAGGGCGATGACCGCCGCTCGCGTTCGCCCGACGAGCGACGGGACCCGTGTACGCGCACTCACACGAACGGTCGTCGTCGTGGGGGCGGTCTCGCGCGCGACGGTGAGCGCCACGGTCGAGTGCCACGCGACGTGCGTACCGGGCGCGGGGCGTTGGCCGGTGACGACATTCCAGTTGGACGGGCCGGAGACCGTGAAGTACAGCCCGGCCTTGGCCATGGCAGTGAAGGCCGCGCCACGAGCTCGGTGCGTCACGTCGGGCATGACGGTAGTGCCGGTCGGCGACGTGGTGGCCACGCGGGCGGTGACCACAACGACCGAGGAGTGGACAGCGATCGTGGAGCCGGGGCGGGGATCCTGGGAGACCACGATGGTCCAGTTCGCCGGTCCCCGGGTGCTGAAGTAGAGCCCCGCGTGCGCCATCGCCGCGAAGACTTCGCTGCGCGTGCGGTAGAGCACGTCGGGCATGACGGTCGTGCCGGACTGGGGGGCGCTCGATATGGTCGTGGCGAGCACGACCGTCGAGTGCCAGGGCACGAGGGTCCCCGGCCTCGGGTTCTCGGCGACGACCTCGTTCCAACTGGTCGGCCCGTTGACCCGGAAGTAGAGACCGGCCCGCGCCATCGCCGCGTCGGTCGTCGCCTGGTCGAAGTGGATCACGTTGGGCATTCGCACGGGGGCGTGGCTGACACCCGCCCCGGCAACCGGATGCGCATACAGGACCGGCGCCAGGCCTAGTAGGCCGACCACGGTCATCAGCAACGCCGAGCGCAGACGCACTCGACGATTCGATGTCCTCAGTTGTTCACCCTCCGCCAGGACTGCGGGCCGTCGATGCGCCCGGCACAACGCTAGGCAAGCGGGGGCTGAAAGGCAAACCGGTCAGGTTCCCCTCTTATCTAACCTGATAAACGACTATTATTGAGCGGGAAGCCGAAAGAGTCGAGCCGTGTTGGCGGCCGTCTGACGACGAAACACTGAACTTTCTTCACCTCGCAGCGAGGCGACGTACTCGCCGACCACCGCGACGTGGACCGGCTCGTTGGGCCGTCCTCGGTGAGGAACCGGGGCGAGGAAGGGGCTATCGGTCTCGACATGCAGGCGTTCGAGGGGCACCGTGCACACCGCCTCACGCAGTACGTCGGCGTTCTTGAAGGTAACGACCCCGGCGACCGAGATGTCACAGCCGAGCTCGAGGCACCCCGCAGCGTCCTCGGTGTTTCCGGTGAAGCAGTGGATCACCGTCCGTGGCGGCACGCCCTCGCGACCGAGTATCTCGAACAGGTCGTCAAACGCGTCGCGCGCGTGGATGACCAGCGCGAGGTCGAGCTCGTGGGCAAGCGCGATCTGCTCGGCGAAGGCCCGGCGCTGATCGACGCGGGGGGCGTGCTCGTAGAAGTAGTCGAGTCCCGTCTCACCGATGCCGACGAGCTTGGGGTGCTTCGAGCGCGCGAGCGCGGCCACGTCGCCGAGGTTCTGGGTCGAATCGTGGGGGTGCAGACCGACCACGGCGTAGACCTCGACCGGCGCCTCCAGTGTGGTCATCGCCAGCGCCTCCGCCGAGTTCGCCGCGTCGGTGCCGATCACCACGACGCGGTTCACGCCACCCGCGATCGCGCGCTCGAGGGTGGCGCGCACCGCGTCCTCGCCCCCCTCGCCCATGAACTGGTCCTGGAGATGGCAGTGCGCGTCAGTCCAGTAGGTCATCGCGCCTCGTTGATCCGCGGAAAGAGCGGCACGCCCTTCTCAATGGCGATCCCACCGGGGTAGCGTCCCCAGCGCAAGCTCTCGCGCGCCGGTAAGTCGGTGGGTGCGCCCGCCAGGCCGAGCCGACGCCACAGTTCGGTGGCGACACTCGGCATCGCTGGTGACACGAGGACCGCGACGAGCCTGATGACCTCGAGCGCGTCACCGAGCACGCGTTCGACCGACTCCCCCGGTGTCATCTTCCACGGCGTGTGCCGCTCGAGGTAGGCGTTGGTCGCGCCGATGAGTCCCCACGTGGCCTCGAGGGCGCCGTTGGGCGCGAAGTGCTCCCAGGCCGAGACCGCAGCCTCGACCGACGCCTCGGCGGTTAGGCGCAGCTCCGAGGTCGGGTCCGGGGCCGGCGCGACGCCGGCGCACTTTGAGCCGACCACGGTCGCGACGCGGGCCACCAGGTTGCCGAGGTTGTTCGCGAGGTCGGTGTTGTAACGATGCGTGATGCCCTCGTAGGAGAACTCGCCGTCGTTGCCGAGGGCCGTCTCGCGCAACAGGTAGTAGCGCAACGGGTCCACCCCGAACTCCTCGGTCAAGGTGACCGGGGCGATGTCGGTGAGCTTGACGCCACCCTCGGCGGCCATCGTCTTGGAGAGCTTCTGACCGCCCACGAGCAGCCACCCGTGGACCTGAACGTGGCTCGGTGGTTCAAGGCCCGCCGCCATGCACATGGCGGGCCACCACACGCAGTGGAATCGGATTATCTCCTTGCCGATGAGGTGGTGCGACGACGGCCACCACGTCGCGACCCGGTCGTCGTCACGGCCGTAGCCGATCGCCGTGAGGTAGTTAATCAGCGCGTCGTACCAGACGTAGAAGACGTGGCGTTCGTCCCAGGGCACCGGCACGCCCCAGGCGATCGAGGTTCGCGTTATCGAGATGTCACGCAGGCCGCCCTTGATGAACGAGTAGGCCTCGTTGCGCTTGGTCTCGGGCGTGACGAACCCAGGGTGGGCGTCGTAGTAGGCGAGCAGCTGGTCCTCGAAGGCGGAGAGCCGAAAGAACCAGTTCTCCTCTTCCATCTCGGTCAGGGGCCGTCCGTGGATCGGGCAGTTCCCGTTATCGCTCGCCTCGATCGTGTAGTAGTCCTCACAGCTCACGCAGTAGAGGCCCTGGTACACGCCCTTGTAGATGTAGCCGTTCTCGTAGATGGCGCCGAGGAACTTCTGGACGCTCTCGTAATGACGGGGCTCGGTGGTGCGGATGAAGTCGTCGTAGCTCACGTCGAGCGCGTCCCAGGCCTCGCGGAACCGCGCCGAGGTCCTGTCGGTCCAGGCCTGGGGCGTCATCTCGTGTTTCGCGGCGGCGTCGGCCACCTTCTGGCCGTGCTCGTCGGTGCCCGTCAAGAAGAGCGTCTCGTCACCGTTCAGCCGGTGCCATCGCGCCAGCGCGTCGGCGTTGAGGGTCGTGTACGCGTGACCGACGTGCGGGGCGTCATTCACGTAGTAAATCGGCGTGGTGATGTAGAAACGACCCATCCGACCAGCGTAACGAGTCAGGCACCCCGCTCCGAACGGATCCGCAGCGCCACGTCGTAGGCGATCCGGTGCGCCACGCGCAACTCGTCAGCGACGGCGCTGACGGCATCGCGCACGGTCTCGCCCGCGCCGAGACGGCGCTCGAGGGCCTCGCGAACCGCCGTTTCGGGAATCGCCGCGGGCGCGGCACCTTCGAGGACGACGACCACTTCACCGCGCACCTCCCCCTCGGCCCAGCGTCCGGCGACCTCGCGCAGCGCGCCGCGCACGAGCTCCTCGTGCAGCTTGGTCAGTTCACGGGCGACCACGACCCGGCGGTCGCCGAACAGCTCGGCGAGTTCGCCCAATGTCGCAACGAGGCGCTGGGGCGACTCGTAAAAGACGATCGTTCGCGCCTCGGTGGCCCACTGGGCGAATCGGGTCCGACGGTCCCCACTGCGGCGCGGCACGAAGCCCTCCATCACGAAACGCTCGGTGTCAAGGCCGCTCACCGACAGCGCCGCCACCACTGCGCTCGGCCCCGGCGTCGTCGTGACCCGCAACCCCGCCTCGGCGACGGCCGCGACGACGCGTCGCCCAGGGTCGCTGATCCCGGGAGTCCCGGCGTCACTCACGAGCGCGACGACCGCCCCCGCCGAGACCTGCTCGACCACCTCGACGCTCTCGGTCATCTCGTTGTGCTCACGCAGCGAGCGCAGTCGACCGCGCGGGGTGAGACCGAACGCGCTGAACAGGACCCGCGTTCGCCGGGTGTCCTCGCAGTAGACGACGTCGGCACTCGCCAACACCGCCCGCGCCCTCGGGCTCAGGTCCTCGAGGTTCCCAATCGGCGTCGCGACGACCACGAATTCACCGGGACCGCCCATTGGTACTTGCATCGATCCGCCTCCGTTTGGCTACCGGGTCCCTGTCCGTACTACGATTGTCCCCTATGTCGAAGCGGACCGTGAAGCGCAAGTTACGCGCCAAGAAGAAGGCTAACCACGGCAAGAAGCCGAACTGCGGCCGCGGTTAGCGAGCACCGTCCCACGT
>JAJYDR010000123.1 GCA_021777285.1 Actinomycetes bacterium | reverse complement strand
GTCTGCTCGAAGAGCTCGAGAGCCTCGCCGGTGAGCCCGAGCGCGTCGAGGGCCAGCACGCACTCGGCCGTCTCGGCAGCGGTCACCCAGTCGTTAGTCGACACGCAGCGCACCCCGTAGCCGGTCATGACGTGGCGTTCCCACCCGTCTCGGATGCGTCCTTCGCCGAACTCGCCGGTCAGCGCACCACTGATGACGGGGTAGTACCAGTCCATGGCGAACTCATTCTTCGGGGCGAAGGCTCCGGGGTGATGAGCGACCGCGTGACCGAGACGTCCGGCCGCAAGAACCCAGCTCGGGCGGTCGTGTCCGAGGCGCTCGCCCAGCGTGATCGCACAGCGCAGCGAGTGGTAGATGGACGACGACCCCGTGAGCAACGCGTAGCCCTCGGGTCGTCCCGCGGCGTCGATCGACCACCGGATCGTGCCGTCGTCGAGCTGCCAGCGCAGCACGAAGTCGATCGCGCGCTCCACCACGTCAAAGAGCTCCGCGACGAAGTCAACGTCGTCGGTCGCGAGCAGGTAGTGACACAGACCCGCGGCGACGTAGGCGCACACGTTGGTGTCCAGGCGCGCGTCGGTGACGTCCTCGCCGCGGTAGTAGTTGAACCAGCTCCCGTCGCCGAGCTGGGTGTTAGCGAGCCAGCGGTACGCGGCACGGGCCTCGTCGTGACGACCCGTCACCGTCAGGGCCATCGCCACTTCCACGTGGTTCCAGGGGTCGCAGTGGCCCCCGTCGAACCAGGGCAGCAGTCCACTCGGCCGTTGGAGTCCGGCGAGGAAGTCCGCGCTCGCGGCGACCTGCTCGGCGCTCAAGAGCCCGGGGACCCCACCGAGTTCGCTCGCGAGGATGGTCACGATGACGGCTTTTCGAGGTAGTACACGGCGGACTTACCCATCACGGGGGCGAGCACCCGTTCGGCCAGTCGCGTGATCGCCGGGCGCTTCACGATGTCCCAGACGAGCAGCTTGTGGTAGGCGCGAACGAAGCGGTTCTCCTCGTTCGTCGTACCCACGAGGCACTTCAACCACCAGTACGGGCTGTGCAGTCCGTGTGCGAAGCCGTGGCCGCGAACCCGCAGCCCGACCCCACGCAGCCGGTCCTCGATTACCGATCGGCGATAGATGCGCACGTGACCGCCGGGGACCAGGTGGTACTCGTCGGACAGCGCCCAGTTCACGAGCTCGGGGAAGAAGCGGGGCACGGTGATCGCCATCGTCCCACCGGGCCGAAGCACGCGCGCGAGCTCGGCCATGGCTGCGCGGTCGTCGGCGATGTGTTCGAGCACCTCAGAACAGATCACGCGGTCAAAGGAACCGTCGGGGAACGGGAGGTGCAGCGCGTCACCCTGGACGGCGGCCGCTCGGACCTCGCCGGCCACCAGCTCGCCCGCTTCGATCATCGCCACGAAGGTCGCCAGGACGCCTTCGACCTCGTCGCGCCCGGCGTCCAGGGCGACGACGTCGGCGCCGCGACGCGCGGCCTCAAAGGCGTGGCGCCCGAACCCGCAGCCGAGGTCGAGGAGTCGCTCACCGGCGACGAGGCCGAGTCGGTCGTAGTCAGCGGTCAGCATCAGTCGAACTGCATCGAGTCGGGCAAGGGGCGGTGATTGAGGATCGCGTCGTAGCAGGCCGCGGTCCCTCGCGCAGTGACCTGCCAGGTGAAGCGCTCCATCACCCGTTCGCGGCCCCGCGCGCCGAGGCGCTCGCGCAGCGCGGGGTCGTCGAGTAGCGAGCGGATCGCCACGAGCAGGGCCTCGGGGTCGTTGGGCTCGACGAGCATGCCCGTGTCACCGCTCACGCCCACCACCTCGGGCAGGGCACCCCCCGTCGTCGCCACGACCGGCACACCACAGCTCATCGCCTCGATCGCTGGCAGCGAGAACCCCTCGTAGAGACTCGGGACGATGGCCACTTCGGCCTCGCCGTACAGTCGCGCCAGCTCCTCGTCACTCACCCCCGAGATCGTCGTCACGATGTCGGACAGTCCCAGTCGTTCCAGTGCCTGGGCGACGCGCCCGCCAGGTCGCGGGCGACCGATCACGACGAGCTCGATGTCGCGCTCGACGCGCAGCTTCGCGATCGCCTCGAGCAACGGAACGAGCCCTTTCATGGGTACGTCACTGCTCGAGGTCACCATGAGCCGACCGGGACGTTTGGCCACGTCCGCGTAGGGCCGAAAGATGGTGTGGTCGACGCCCACCGGTACGACGGTCATCCGGTCGAGGGGGACGTGCATCTGGGCGTTGATGTCGACCTTGGAGTTGTGCGACACGGTCAGCACGGCGGGCAGTCGTCGCGCGACGCGCACCTGCATGCGCAGGAATCCGAACCAGCGCCGCGTCGTGAACCGTGCACGCCGAGTCTCGGCGTGGTCGAGGGCGATCGTGCGGTCGACGGTGATCGGGTGGTGAAGTGTCTCGAGCAACGGCCAGCCGTCGCGGTGCAGGCCGAGGATCCCCGTACCGAGGCACTGGTCATCGTGGACGAGGTCGAAGTCCCCCCGACGGGCGTTCAGTATCCGTCGGATCCGGCGGGAGAAGGCGAGCGGCTCGCCGAATCCCGCGCTCAACATCACGGCGAACTCGGTCAGATCCGCCAGTGAGGTGAACTCCGAGGGGGCCGGAATGCGGAACGGGTCGGGGTCGCGGTAGAGGTCCAGACCGCGCACCGGCGTGAACCCGACCCCGTCATCGAGCTCGGGCCACGGTGGGCCGGCAAAGACCTCGACGCTGTGACCCAACGCCACCAGCTCGCGAGTGAGGTGGCGGGTGTAGACGCCCTGGCCGCCGCAGCGAGGGTTGCCGCGGTAGACGAGGAACGCGATTCGGTGCTTGCCCGGCTCGGGTGCACGCGCCGGTACCGCGGGCGGCAACGTGATCGCCCGTGAGCGGGCCCAGGACTCTCGGGTCTCGGCGATGGTTTGACGAATCGAACGGGGCACTGGCCAACTTTCGGTCTCGACGAGGACTCATTCTCGCCTAATTCCACCATCAGCACAAATGCCCCGAGCACGCCCTATGGCGCCGTGGCTACGCTTCCGGTATGGACTTGACCTACCCTCCCGAAGCCGAGGCCTTCCGTGCCCAGATCCGTGACTGGCTCGAAACGAACCTGCCCGAGGGCTGGTTCGAGCCCGGTTTCTCGCCGTCGAACGCCGAGCGCGCCGCCTTCAACGAGCGATGGACCGAGAAGCTGTTCGACGGTGGCTGGATCTGTGCGGGCTGGCCGACCGAGTACGGCGGCAAGGGACTTTCACTGCTCGAGCAGGTGGTGCTCAACGAGGAGTTCGCCAAGGCCGGCGCACCCATGCGAGCGGACTTCTTCGGCGACACCCTGGTGGGTCCAACGATCCTGCAGTGGGGCACCGAGGAGCAGAAGCGCGAGTTCATCCCGGGCATTTTGCGGGGATCGATCGGTTGGTGCCAAGGCTTCTCCGAGCCGAACTCGGGCTCGGACCTCGCGAGTCTCAAGACGAGTGCCGTCCTCGACGGTGACGAGTGGGTGATCAACGGTCAGAAGGTCTGGACGACCCAGGCCCAGCACGCGGACTACGTCTTCCTGCTCGCGCGCACCGACCCCGAGGCGCCCCAGCACGCGGGCATCAGTTACCTGTTGGTGCCGATGCACCAGCCGGGCGTGGACGTTCGTCCGATCACCCAGGTCGATGGCACCGCCGAGTTCAACGAGGTCTTCTTCACCAATGCCCGGTGCCCACGGGGCAACGTCGTCGGTGGCGTGAACAACGGCTGGAAGGTCGCCATGACCACACTCGGCTTCGAGCGTGGCTCGTCGTCCACGACCGGCTATCGACGGTTCCTCAAGGAATGGGACGCCATCGTCGAAGAGGCACAACGTCAACCGCACCGCATCGACCGGCTGACCCGCGACCGCCTCGTTCGCTCGTGGTCCAAGATCAAGATCATGGAGATCAACGGGTACCGCTCACTGACCGACGCCCTCAACGGGACTCACGACGCCGCCCTGCTCGGCGCGTGCAACAAGATGTTCTGGTCCGAGACCCATCGCGAGATGATGGAGCTCGCCATCGACGTCTTGGGCATGGAGGGCCAGATCCTCACGGGTACCCAAGGCACCGACACCGAGACCAGTGGCCCGCGGCGAGGGCGGGCGGACTATCCCGTCTCGGATTTGCAGGCGTCGTTCTTCTTCTCGCGCTCCGAGACCATCTGGGGCGGCACCGCCGAGATCCAGCGCAACATCATCGGCGAGCGCGCACTCGGCCTGCCCAAAGAGCCCCGACCTAGCTGAGCGCCTCGGCCACCGGAGGACGGACCACGTCAGCGCGTAGCGACACGAGCAGACCGACTGCCGTCACGAGTGTCAACGCGGCCCCAGTGAAGAGACCGATTCGGGGGTCGCTCTGGGCGATGATGAATCCGATGAGTGGTGCCCCGATAGGTGTCACGCCCATGAAGGCGACGCCATAGAGGCTCATGACCCGCCCGCGCATCGCTTGGCTCGAATTCAGCTGCAGGGTCGAATTCGCCGTCGACAGGAACGCGATCGAGAACGCCCCCGTGGGCACGAGCGCGAGCGCCGCCAGCCGCAGTGAGGGGGCGAAGGCCGTCAACGTCATGAACACTCCGAAACCGAGCGCGAGACCGGCCAGTAGCTGCGGGGTCGGATTCGATCGATGGGCGATCACGAGGCCGCCGACCACCGCCCCGAGCCCCATGGCCCCGAGCAAGAGCCCGTAGTTGGCGGCGTTCGCTTGGTGGAACGTCACGTGGGCGAAGACTGGCAGGGTCACGGTGAAGTTGAAGGCGAACGTGCCGACTACCGCCACGGCGAGGATCACGTTGCGCAGCTGGGGCGTCTCCATGACGTAGCGCAGCCCGAGACGCAACTGACCCTTCTCGCGTTCGACGGTCTTCATCGTCATGAAGTCCGCGCTCCTCATCAGCGCCAGGGCGACAATGACCGCGATGAAGGACGCCGCGTTGGCGTAGAAACACGCCGCCGTGCCAACGAGGGCGATCAGCGTCGCAGCAATCGACGGCCCGATGAGCCGTCCCGAGTTCATCAAGACACTGTTGAGACTCACGGCGTTGGCGATGAGGTCCCGCCCGACCATCTCCTGGACGAAGGACTGGCGCGCGGGCATGTCGAAGAGGTTGACCACGCCGAGCAGGGCCGCGATGATGTAGATGGAGCCGACGCTGACGTGGTGGGTCGTGACGAGCACCCCCAGGACCAGAGCGAGCAGGCCCGCTCCTGACTGGGTCGTGTAGAGGATGCGGCGCTTCTCGTAGCGGTCCGCGACGAGTCCCCCGTACGAGCCGAGCACCAACATCGGGACGTACTGCAGGGCGACCGCGATCCCGAGGTCGACCGAGGAGCCCGTTATCTGCAACAGCAGCCAACCCTGGGCCACCGACTGCATCCAGGTCCCCGACGTCGAGATCAGCTGGCCAATGAAGTAGAGACGGAAGTTACGCACGCGCAGCGCCGCGAACGTCCGCGATGAGAACGTCGCGACCGCGCTCACGCCTGCTCCAAGATGGTCTCGAGCAGCGTGGCCAACTCGCCGGCGCGACGGCGCTCGGCGTCGGGCAGGGCGTCCAGAGCGCGCTCCAAGAACTCGTCCTTGCGCCGGTGAATCGCCGCCAATTCGTGGCGGCCCGACGCGGTGATCGTCACGCGCGTGCAACGCCGGTCAGCGTCGTCGGTCACCCGCTCGATCAGACCGAGGCGCTCCATATCTCGAACGAGGCGAGTCACCGACGGCGGCGAGATCTGCTCGGCCGCGGCGAGGTCACCGAGCGAGGGGTGCTTAAGGCGGCTCACCACCGCGAGCAGCGACGCCTGAGCTGGAGAAATACCGCCCAGCGCCGACTGGCGCAGTCGTCGGTTCAGTCGTGTGATCGCGTACCGAAGCCGCGTCGCTGTTTCGTTCGTTACTGTATCCATTAGTTCACCTAACTAAATAATACAGTCACGAACAGCGCGCGTGACTTCACGGCGTTCGTCGTCAATCGGGCTGGATTGGTCCGTGCTCGCTCTCGTACTCGCGGATCGTCTCCACGTAGCCCTCGATGTCGCTCTCGGCATTCGGCGAACCGCGTCCGACCTTGGTCAGGTACACCGTCAGCCCCAAGTCCCGCAGCACGCCGTCAGCCGCCCGGCGGGCCTGCAACTCATCGACCTTCGCCTGACCCTTCTGTGCGACGTCCTTGGCCACCGACGCCGCTGCCGCCGCCTGTTCCTTGACCTTGTCCATCAAACCCATGGTCACCTCCCGGTCTCACTGCGAAGCGTAGTCCCGCACACCCGCGAGCAACAGCCCTAGAGG
>JAJYDR010000122.1 GCA_021777285.1 Actinomycetes bacterium | reverse complement strand
TCCCGATGAACGCGTGGTTCAACTCGCGGGCTTCCTCTTGTGCCAGTACGAGAACTCGCCGGGCTCGATCTGTAAATCGTTCGAACAACGTTCATCCTTTATGCGCTGATAGTTAGCAGTGTACCGGCGGCGGGCGCGCGGGCGACCTCGCCCGCCGACGCCCCGTCATGGCTCATCTATTGTGGGAACGTGAATCCGCACGAGCGACTCCAATTGCCCCTGGTGGAGCGCGACCTCGAGCGTCTCGAAGCCCTGCTCGCCGAGTCGGTCGTCGTCGGCGACCCCTACCTCGACGCCGTCACCACGCATCTGATCTACGCCGGTGGCAAGCGGCTGCGCCCGATGCTCGCGATCGCCGCGGCCACCTTCGGGGAGCGCGAGGCCTCCGAGGAGGACCTGCTCGGCGGGATCTCACTCGAACTGATGCACCTCGCGTCGCTCTACCACGACGACGTCATGGACGAGGCCGACGTGCGTCGCAACGTCGACAGCGTCAACGCCCGATACGGCAACCTCGTCGCCATCGTCGCCGGTGACTACCTGATGGCCCGATCGGCGGGCATCGCCGCCGACCTCGGCACCGACGTGGCGGGACTGATGGCGCGCACCCTCGCGTGGCTCACCCGCGGCCAGGTCTCCGAGGTGCGAACGGCCTTCTCCGTCGAGCGCACCGAGGACGACTACTTCGAGGCGATCGAGGGTAAGACCGGCTCGCTCATGGCGGCCAGTTGCCGCGTCGGTGCGATCACCGCCGACCACGAACCCGCCCACACCGAGGCGCTCAGCGAGTTCGGCCGGTGCTTTGGGATGGTCTACCAACTGCGCGACGACATCCTGGATGTCACCGCGGTGGACAACGAACTGGGCAAACCGGCCGGCCAGGACCTCGCCGAGGGCATCTACAACCTGCCGACGCTCTACGCGCTGCGTGACCCGTCGGTCGGTGACGAGCTCCGCTCGATCCTCGGCGCGGTCTTGAACGACGCCGACCGCGAACGTGCCCGCAAGCTCGTGGTCGCGACCGACGGAGTCGAGCGCACGGTCGTCGCGGCCCAGCGCTTCCTCGGGCTGGCCCAGGAGTCACTCGCCACCTTGCCGAGCGAGGGCCTGCGGCGAGGTTTTGGCTCGCTCATCGAGTCACTCCTCGAGGACCTACCAGCCCACTGAAAAACCGGTACCGACGTCGATCACACGGGCGTCTGATCCGAAAGTGCGGCCGCACGTTCAGCGCGTACCGGCGACTCGGGCACGCGGCGCAACGTGAAACCCCTGCGCCGGGCGCGCTCGGGCCGCCGCACCGGTGGGGCCGAGGCGAACATCGGGGTCATCAGGTCCTGCATCGTGTACAGGCCCGGCAACTTGCCGGCGAGGCCCACCGCAGCGAAGCGCGCGCCGTCACCGAAGGCCTCGCGCGAGATCGACTCGTGGCGCAGCCGCACCACCTGATAGGGGAAACCGAACAGGATCTCGTGCACGCCGATGATGCCGCCGGCCCGTACGGACTTGATGTCGGATTCACAGACGTCGAGGGCCTCGCCGATCAACTTGGCCGTGCCCGAGACGCCGTCTTTGAGCTTGAAGTGCTCCTCGAGGATCTCAATGTCGGCGTGTGGCGCGATACGGCGTAGGGACTGGGCCGCGAGGATGAGGAAGTTGACCCCGACGGTGATGTTGGGTGACCAGAGCACCGCGGTGCTCTGGCTCAGACGTCGGAGCTTCTGCTGCTGGGCCTCGGAGTAGTGCGAGATTGCCGTCACCACGTTCACCCGGCGTGCTGCCGCCGCACCCATGTAGTAATCGAGCCCCTCCTCGGAGGAGAAGTCGATGATCACGTCGACCGGGTGGTCGTTGAGCAACTGCTGGGCGTCGATCTCACCCGCGGTGATAATTAGTGCAGGATCATCGCACGGTATATCAAGAAATTCTGCGGCCGAATGGTGCGCTTTTACATCACTTTTCCGTACGACCCACACGAGTTGCATTTTCGGGTCTCGTAGTATCACGGAGGCTACCGGAACGCCGGTCTTGCCGAATCCAACCAAACCGACTCGCATAATCACACTCCTTGCGTAGGCGAAACAGGGCGAGCGGCCCCAGAAGGACGCTAGTTGACGCGCGCAAAGTGACCCTGGGAGAACGGTGTGAGTTCCCTGAGAACTCCCTGTGAGTGAGGCGTCTAATTTCTCTGAATCGCGTTCGCTTTACCGGGACTTTTGCCGTATTTACACGGGCCCGCAGTCCATCAGGGCCGATGCCATCCATCGCCCGACAACTACCGCGCAAGCGCCACGACCGTCCATGTTCACAAGCTCACATGTCCCGAACCGTTCGAGCGTCGGTCAACCGCGTAGTGGCTTCAGCGTCGGGAACGCGATCACCTCACGGATGTTCGACTCGTCGGTCATCAACATGACGAGCCGGTCGATACCGACGCCGAGGCCGGCCGTCGGGGGCAACCCCCACTCGAGTGCCCGCACGTAGTCCTCGTCGATCCGCATCGCCTCGTCGTCGCCGGCCGCGGCGAGACGGGCCTGCTCCTCGAAGCGGCTGCGTTGGTCGACGGGGTCGTTGAGCTCGCTGAAGCCGTTGGAGAGCTCACGCCCGACGGCATAGGACTCGAAGCGCTCTGTGAGCTCGGGGTCGCGGCGGTGGCGCCGCGCGAGCGGTGAGACCTCGACGGGATGCTCGGTGACGAAGATCGGCTCCCACAACGACGTCTCGACCGTCACCTCGAAGAGCTCGGCGAGACAGCGCCCCGCGCCCCAGGCGTCGTGCACCTCGACGTCACGCTCGACAAGCAGGTCCGCCAATCGCGACTTCGACGTGTGCACCGAGACCTCCTCGCCAACGGCCTCGCTCGCGAGCTCGGCCATCGAACGTCGGGGCCACGGAGTCGAAAAAGAGAGCGGGCGGCCCTGGTAGGTCGTCTCGGTCGAGCCAAGCACGTCGGCGGCGACCCCCGCGACGAGCTCCTCGGTGAAGGTCATCATGTCCTCGAAGTCCCAGTACGCCGCGTAGAGCTCGAGCATCGTGAACTCGGGGTTGTGCCGGGGGCTCACCCCCTCATTACGAAAGACTCGACCGAGTTCGAAAACCCGCTCGAAGCCGCCCACCACGAGCCGCTTGAGCCACAGTTCGGGTGCGATTCGCAAGTAGAACTCGCTGTCGAGCGCGTTGTGGAACGTGGCGAAGGGCCGGGCCGACGCGCCCGTTGGGATCGGGTTGAGGATCGGCGTCTCGACTTCCATGAAGTTGGCCGCCCAGCAGCGCTCGCGCACCGCGCGCACCACCTCGCTGCGTCGCGCCAGGGTCGTACGGGACTTCTCGTTGGCCCATAGGTCGGCCTCGCGGTGGCGGTAGCGCAGGTCGAAGTCGGCGATGCCCGCCCACTTGTCGCCGAAGTTGTGCTGGGCGACCGCGAGGGTCTTCCAGGAGCCGACCTTCACCGACAGCTCGCCACGCTTGGTGCGCACGATCTCGCCGGCGACCCCGACCCAGTCGCCGAGGTGGAGCTTCACGAACTCGTCGAAGCCCTCAGTCAGTGCGGCGAGCGCGAAGAGCTGAATCTCGCCGGTGGAGTCGCGCATGGTCGCAAAGGCGAGCTTGCCCTGCGTGCGCAGCAGCATGACGCGCCCGGCCACGTGAACCGTTACGCCCGACTCCTCGCCGTCGATGAGATGGTCCCACGCCTGTTGCAAGTCGCCCGCGTAGGCGTTGTGGGCGAATGAATACGGTGTGGTCACGACTGGTCTCCCGAATGATTCCGTTCATGTACGATACGCAATCCGTGCAGGGTCAGCCACGGTTCGACGTACTGGACCAGCTTCGTGTGCGGCGCGATCAAGCCCGCGAGACCACCCGTCGCGATGACCGTCGCCTCGCCGAGCTCCTCGAGGATGCGCTGGGTGACCCCGTCGACCTGGGCGGCGAACCCGTAGAGAACGCCCGACTGGATGGACTCCACCGTCGAGCGACCGATGACCGAACGCGGCGCGATGAGCTCGACCGAGCGCAGCGCGGAGGCCTCGGTGTAGAGCGCCTCGAGGGAGATCGCGACACCGGGAGCGATGGCACCGCCCAGGTACTCGCCCTTGGCGCTGATCGCGTCGAAGGTGGTGGCGGTGCCCATGTCGACGACCACCGCCGCACCCGGGTAGAGGTCGTAGGCCCCCACCGAGTTGGCGATCCGGTCGGCGCCGACCTCGCGGGGGTTCTCGTAGAGGATCGCCATGCCGGACTTGGTGCCCGGACCGAGCACCGTGATCGGCAGTGACGCGAACCACCGATTGGCCATCCTTCGCAACTGGGTCGAGACCGTTGGCACCGAGGACGAGATCGCGATCGCGCTCACCGTCTCGCGCAGGTCCAGGCCCTCGAGGTCCAGCAGTTGGGTGAGCACCATCGCGTGCTCGTCCGGCGTCCGCTCCACGATCGTCGACAGGCGCCAGTGATACGCGAGTCCCCGTTCGTCCGACGCCCTCGCAAAGCCCATCGCGTCGCCGGTGTCGGGACTCGGCTTGCCGAACAGCCCGATGACGGTCTCAGTGTTGCCCACGTCCATGGCCAGTAGCATCAGCGTTCCCTCCGCAGCTCGACTGCACGGTTGTCAATCAATCGCACGCCGTCGACCACGCCGGCGACCAGCGCGCGGGCCGGGCCGGTGGCCCCGTCGTCGAGCGGTTGGAGCGTCGCCGGGTCCACGACCTCGGCGTAGCCGACGACCACGTCGGCGGCCTCCATCGTCGCGCGCATCACCGCACGCATCGCGCTCGCCGGACCGTCGAGCTCGCTCGCGAGCGTGAGCGCGCGATTGAGCGCCAGCGCGCGGGTGCGCGCGGGTGCGTCGAGGCGCACGTTGCGACTCGACAGGGCGAGCCCGTCGTCGTCGCGCACGATCGGACAGCCGACGACCTCGACGTCCAGGCCCAGATCGAGTACCATCCGGCGCACGACGGCGAGCTGTTGGAAGTCCTTCTGCCCGAAGTAGATCCGCGACGGCCCCGTCACAATCGCCAGCTTCGCCACCACGCTCGCGACGCCGTCGAAGTGGCCCGGCCGCCCGGCGCCCTCGAGGACGTCGCCGAGCCCCGCCACCGACACCGTGGTCGGCGTCGGGTCGGGGTAGGCCGGCCACATCTCGGCCATCGTGGGTTCGACGAGCGCGTCGACACCGATCGACTCGGCGAGCTCACGGTCGGCCTCGGGCGTGCGCGGATAGGCGCGCAGGTCGCTCGGGTCGTTGAACTGGCGCGGGTTGACGAAGATCGTCATGATGACGTAGTCGCCGTTCGCGAGAGCCGCCTCGACTAGTGACTGATGTCCGCGGTGCAGCGCACCCATGGTCGGGACCAGGCCGACCCGACGGGCGCCGGCACGCTGGTCCTCGGCCAGTCGTCGCCACTGCTCGATGTCGACGACCCGACGCATCAGGCGAGTGAACGCGATCGTCGCTCCGCCACGTCAAAGGCCACCTGAGCGAGCGCCACGTAGGTCGCGCGCTCGCGCGCGGGGATGGCGCCGAGGTGGGCGTCAATCGTCGCGAGGTCGCCGCGCGAGGCCGGACCGGTGAGGGCCCGCTCCACGCCGCGCTCGGCGACGTCGTCGAGCGCCATGCGCGCGAGCGGCAAGAAGTCCTCGAGGCTCAGCCCGGCGTGCTCGGCGAGGCGCTCGACGTGCGCGAACAACGCCACGAGGTGGTTCGCCGCCACGGTCGCCGTCGCGTGGTACGCGGTGCGCTGTTCGTCGCTCAGGCTGAGTGCGCGACCGCGCAGCGACGTGACCAACTCGCGAACGAGCGGATCGCCCGCCACCGCGAACGTGGCGCCCACGAGTCGTTGCGCCCCCACGTCGTCGCCCGGCATGGTGATGAGCGGGTGGATCGACGCGACGCGCGGGTGCGGCGCGAGTACCGCGAGTGTGCGCGAGCCCGCCACGTGCGCGACGACGCGCATGGACTCGACCGGGAGTCGCGCGGCGGTGGTGGCGATAGCGTCGTCGGGCACCGCGAGCAGGACGAGGTCGACTAAACCGATGCGCTCGAGTTCGTCGTGGTGCACCAGCTCGACGCGGTGCCCGCAGCGCGCCAGCGCCGAGGAGAAAGACGTGCCGGCTCGCCCGGCCCCAACGATGGCGATTCTCATCTCTGCTCCGTTCCGGCCCCGAGGGTGCCGTTCGGTTACTGCAACATCTCGAGTGTATCCAGTGCGACGACCCGACCCGTCGCGCGCTCGACGTCGAACTCGCTGATGAGCTCGGGCGCCAGCTCGCGCCACGGTACGACGACGAACGCCCGCTCCATCGCGCGCGGGTGAGGCACCGTGAGGCGGGGGTCGTCACTCGTGAAACCCTCGATCCAAAGCACGTCCACGTCGAGCGTGCGCGGACCCCAGCGGACCTCGCGGGTGCGGTCGCGCTGGGCCTCGGCGCGCTGAGCGCGTTCGAGCAGTGC
>JAJYDR010000012.1 GCA_021777285.1 Actinomycetes bacterium | reverse complement strand
AGGCTCAGCGACGAGGCCGCCGCGCGACTTGCGTCCCTGCTCGAGCTAGGCGACCCCACGGCCGAGGTCGCCATTGCCTACCGGGTCAAAGAGCGCCTGCGCGACTTCTACCGCGAGAGCGATCCCGTTGTCGCCGAAGCGATCCTCGCTGACCTGCGCGACCGCTGTCTGCACAAGGCCATGCCACCCGAGATCCGCCGACTTGGCAAGACGATCCGCACCTGGTTCGCCAAGCTCTGCAACTTCCACCTAGCTAGGATCACCAACGGTCCGACCGAGAGCCTCAACAACCTCATCAAACGGATCAAGCGGATCGGCTTCGGGTTCCGGAACTTCGAGAACTACCGCGTCCGAGCCCTTCTCTACGCCGGCAAGCCGAACTGGCGGGTGCTCGGCTCGATCGTGGTCCGATGACGTCGACCCCGCCAGAATCCGATGAACCCGCAATCCCGGAGTGGGCGCTACAGGACTCGAACCTGTGACCTCAGCCGTGTGAAGGCTGCGCTCTAACCAACTGAGCTAAGCGCCCGGACGCTCCATGCTACTGCGTCGACCAGTTCAGACAGTTCAGGATTCCGCTGCGTTGTAACCTGCACCTGTGCCCGACTCAGCCGAGACCACTCCACAGCGTCGACCACGGCGTCCTTCCGCCGTTCCGCGCAGCGTCATCTTGGGCCTTGACGCACTCGAGCAAAAAGTGGGCTACGTGGGCGGTTTCGTCGCCGCCGCCCTGGCGGCGGTCATCGTGCCGCACTTTTTCAAGAACACCCTCGTTACCGACACCGCCAAACTGACGTCGGCCAAGACCTGTCCGACCAACTATCACCTCGTACACAACGTTTGCCAGTACACGCACCTCACGCACCCGATCGATTGGTTGCCCCAGTTCCTCGAGATCGTTATCTTGGGCGCCGCCGTGGCGTTCTTCGCCTATCGGCGCAAGCGCGCGGGTGTCGCGGCCGCCGCACTCATCATGGGGCTCGCCCTCGGTGTCGCCGGTCTGCCGTTCCTGCTCCTGGGCGGCTGGCTGGTCGTGCGCGCGTTCCGCCTCCAGAAATATGGTGACCCGTCCTTCACCGGCTCTTCCAAGCGGGCGCGCGAAATGGCCCAGGAGCGCAAGGCCGCCCGCGCCAAGGGCGCGCGGACGCCCAAGGGCGAGACGCCGAGCCGAGACCTGCCCGCCCCGTCCAAGCGGTACACACCTAAGCAGCGACCCCGTCGCCGATAGTCCATGGTGGAACTCGGACTCGATTACTCAACGGCGTGGGGAAGGCGCTACCGCACCCGACTGGTTCGCGAATGCATCCATCGGTTCTTCCTCGGTCCCTACGTGCGCTACATGTCGACACTCGAATCTCGAGGCGCCGAGAACATCACCGGTTCGGGGCCGTTCATCTTCGTCGCCAATCACACGAGCAACCTCGACACCCCCCTCATTCTCAGTGCCCTGCCCGCCAAGGTTCGCCGTCGGACCGTGGTCGCCGCGGCCATGGACAGCTTCTTCATGGACCGACGAACGGCGTTCAAGACCGTGCTCGTATTCAACGCCATTCCGATCGATCGCCAGCGCGTCAATCGCCGCAGCGCCCAGCAGGCGCTCGAGCTCGTCGAGGACCGCTGGAATCTGCTCATCTACCCCGAAGGCGGCCGGACGCCCGATGGCGCGATCCAGGAATTCAAGGGTGGCGCCGCGTATCTCGCCGAACGCGCCGGAGCGACCGTCATCCCGACCTACGTCCACGAGGCCGGCCTGCTGCGCGGCCCGAAGTACGCCAAGGCGCCTCGATTCGTCAACGCGCCGAACCGCCGTCGACACCACGTGGTCGTTGCCTTCGGCACATCGATCAGTTGTGGCGACGGCGAGTCGATTCGGCGTTTCGGGGCCCGCATCGAAGAGGCAGTCGTGCAACTGGGTCAGGCCGTGAGCGGTAACCCCGACCTCGGCATCAATCGGCCGACCGAGTCCTAAGCGCACGGCAGCGCGAGTCGTAGAGGCGGTCGGCCACCGTCTCGAGCGGCGCGAGATCCCAGCCTCCCAGCGCTTCGCTCAGCACGGCATCGGCGAGCCACGGATTGAGGGCGAGCACCGGGCCGTGGGCGTAGGTCGCCCACACCCGTCCGACTCGAAACCCGTCGACGAGCCCGTCGTTGCCCCGACCGCGGACCACCGTGGCGAAGGGCGTGACTCCCGGGCCGATCCTCGTCTCGCCGCCGTGGTTCTCAAATCCCACCATGAGGACCCCGTCGACCGTCGTCGCCAGGTCGCCAACGGCACGGGTCCGCGCGCGCGTGGTTACCGCGTCCACCAGCCCGAGTCCCTCGTACCGGTCATCGCCCTGCACGCTGAAGCTCGTCCCGAGCATCTGCAGGCCGGCACAGACCGCGAAGACCATTGCGCCGTCGTCCACCCGGCGCGAGAATCCAGCCTTCGCGAGCAGGCTGACCGCGAGCCGCTGGGGGCCGTCTTCGCCACCGCCCAACAGGAAGAGGTCGCCGTCGGGAAGGTCGGCGTCCATGCTCGCGCGAACGAGTTCGACCTCGATGCCCCGGTGCCGCGCGCGTTCGCGGAGCACGAGCCCGTTACCGCCGTCGCCGTACGTGCCCAGGAGCTCGGGATACACCTGCACGATCCTCAGCACGGCTGTGACTCCTTGAGCAGATCACTGAAGGCGGTGTAGTTCGCGATCACGTCAACGACCCGGTCCTGAACCACCGGCGGGCCGTCATCCACGTGTGCGGCCACGCCGGCGTACCAGAGCCGCGTGGCCACGTCGAGCCGCCGATCGCCCAGACAGCGCACGCGCCGGCCGCGCAATTGTTCGAAGGGCACGTCGTACAACCACGACGGATCGTGACCGTCGGCCACCCGCGCGTTGATCGAGACCCAGACCTCGTCGCCGCCGCCCAATCCCTCGAACATCGCCGCGAAACCAGCGGGGTTCTTCGCGAGCAACAGCCGCACGACCTGACCGTCGATGCGGCGCAGTCCGTAGCGTCCGGCCACCTCACCCACCGACGTCAGGCGCAATGCCGCCCGGTCGAGGTCGACGCCGACTTCATGTAGCGCCGTCAGCGCCATCAACGCATTGCCCCGGTTGAAGGCACCCGGTAGCGCGAGCGATATCGCGACGCGCGCCGACCCGATAACGGCGTCGTCGCCGTCGAGGTACGAGTCAGTAGTCGGCTGGGCGAGTCCACACCCACACCACCACCGCTCGGCGGTACGTATCAGTGGCTCCGTGCACCGCGGGCACGACATCGTGTCGGCCGTCCACGCCGTGGGTGTCGCGCACCAGCGGACGTTCCTCGCCTCGCTCGCGGCGTAGACGACCAGGGGGTCCAAGGCGTTGGCAACGATCACGGCGTCCTGCGCTTGCGCCGTGGCAAAGACAGCGCGCCACCGTTCGGCCATCTGACGCACCTCGCTCGCGCGGTCGAGCTGGTCTCGCGACAGATTGAGCACCACGATGACCGCCGGCCGCGTCGCCTCCACGCTCGCCCCCAGCCACGCCTCGTCGGTCTCGAGGACCACGCGCGACGCACCGCTGCGCACGAGCGCCGCCACGTGGCCAGCGGGCATGTTGGCGCCGGTGTCATTGGAGGCGACGTCGCCATCCCAGCCCGCGACAACGAGCGCGGTCGTCGTGGTCTTGCCGTTCGTCCCGGTCACGAGGATGACGCGCCGATCCTCAGCCAGCGAGGCGAGCAAGTGGGGTGCGAGCAAGAGCCCGACTGTCCCCCCAATCACCGTCCCGCTGCCGCGGCCACTGCGTTGCGAGACCCAATTGACCGCGCGCACCGCTGACGCCGCAACTCGTAGTCGAACTGCGCGCCACCAAGCCATGCACTCACGCTAACAATCCGACCCGCCTGAGCCACTCGATGCGAGCGCGCGATCGCCGGAAGCGCAGCACGTGCAGCAGTCGGCTCGCGTGGGCAACGTTCGGGCAACGTCGCGCCACTCGGGGCCACGGGCTCGGCAGTGATCCGCACGTCTCGCTGCTCGTTTTTCGCGGCCGCTCGATGGCCGCAGCACGCTACCGGCGCGTCGTGGCTTGGTACACGATCGGGATACGCCGAACAGTTCGTTCACGAACACACCAAAGTCGATACCCACCAGTCGGATGTCGCCTCCTATGGCGAAATCAATAGGGAAACGACCATCGACGACCAGTCGAGACGATTTAGCTTCCGCGATGTCGTTCCTGGTCAGAGCCGTTGGTTGGCATCAGGAATCGCGCCCAGCACGACGAGAAATCGTGCCGGAATACACAAAAGGACCAACCGGGGGGGTGGTTGGTCCTTTTGCAAAACCTTGGCTTACTTCGAGGGGGGATTCGTTGTAAACAGGCTGAGACCAGTATGCCAACCGTGGCGTCATACATCAACACGATATGAGGGATACCTCCTATCTCTATAATCGATACGTGGAAATCCGTCAGCTCGAGGCGCTCGTTGGAATCGCCGATCACGGGACCTTTTCCAGCGCCGCCGATGCGCTGGGCACGGTCCAATCCAACATCTCCAGCCGCATCGCCCGTCTCGAGTCCGAGCTCGGCTCCGAGCTCGTCGACCGCGCGTCGGGCTCGATCACCGAATCCGGCTCGGTAGTCCTGCACCGGGCCCGGCGAATCCTCATCGAGCTCAACGCGATCGCCGCGGACGTCTCGGAGCTCAACGCCGACATTCGCGGCGAGGTCAACCTGGGCATGATCGGCACCGCGGGACGATGGATCGTGCCGCTGCTCATCGAGGCACAGCGCCGGTCCTACGCCCATATCGCGATTCGAATCAGCGAGGGGACCAACTCGGCGCTCGAGCCGCGCGTGGTGAACGGCCAGCTCGACCTCGCCGTCCTCGCCTGGCCGGTCTTCACGCCCGAGCTGAGCGACGTCGATCTCTTTAGCGAGGACCTGGTGCTGATCGTCCCGCGCGACCACCCACTCGCCGAGCGGCGAAGCGTCGACTTCGCCACGCTGGCCGGTCTGGAACTGCTACTCCCCCTCCAGGGCACGCCATTGCGACGAGAGATCGACGATGCCGCCGACGCCCACGGTGTGACGCTGCGACCCATTATCGAGCTGGACGGGCTTCGCACCATTGCGTCGCTGACCTTCGACGGGTACGGACCATCGATCCTGCCCGCCACCATGCTGTCGCAGCACCTGCGCGCCAACTTTGTCGCGATCCTCGTCGAGGGCATCGCGCGACGCCGTGTCAGCCTCGTCGGCCGACGGTTCGGTTTCCCCGCGGCACCGGTGCGAGCGATCCACGCGCTGCTTCAAGATGTCGTGCGCACCGCCAGTGTCCCCGAGAATGTGTTCGTTCCGTCCTAAAGGGTGACCGTGAAGCCAAACCGACATGAGATCGCTGAACTGATTGCGCGCCGCGACCCGGCGTTTCGCACACTGGTGCGAAGCGTCGGGCCGCCGCCGTGGCCGCGGCCGGCACCTGTGCGCGACCGATTCCCGAGCCTGGTGCGTTCGATCAGCTTCCAACTCCTCGCGACTGCCGCCGCCACCACGATCCATCGTCGAGTGGTCGACGTGTGCGAGGGCGAACCCTCGGTGCCGACCCTGCTCACGATGGACGTCGACCGACTGCGCTCCGCGGGACTCTCTCGGGTGAAGGCCGAAGCGATGATCGAACTGGCGAAGCACGTCGACGACGGACGAATCCGCTTGGAGCGCCACGGCCGTATGAGTGACCACGAGGTCATCCGCGAGGTCACCGCCGTGCGCGGCATCGGGCCGTGGACCGCCCAGATGTACCTCATGTTCACACTGGCGAGGCGCGACGTCTGGCCCGCGACCGACTTCGGCGTGCGAAACGGCTGGAGCCAACTGCACGGGCTCGATGAGATGATCGATGAACGGGCGTTGCGTGACGCCGGAGCCGCCTTCGAGGGGTACCGCTCCGCGGTCGCCCACTACTGCTGGCGCGTCGTCGACGGTCCAGTAGCCGACCGCTAACCTCGACTGCGTGCCGGAACTCTCCCTAGAAGATTTCGAGCGCCTGGCCCTGCCAACGCTGCTCGACTACGCGACCATCCCCTGCCTCTCACCCTCCTTTGACGAGGCGTGGGCCACGAACGGCGAGCTCGACCGGGCAGCCACGCTGCTCGCCGACTGGCTCACCGCGACCCTTCCCACCGCGACGGTACGTGTCAACCACCTCGAGGGTCGGACCCCGCTCGTGACCGCCATCGTCGAAGCGACCGCCCCGGTCGATGGCACCGTAGTGATCTACGGGCACCTCGACAAGCAGCCGCCGCTCGGCGACTGGTCGACGGGCCTCGACCCTTATGTCCCCGTGCGCCGCGGCGACCAGGTGTTCGCGCGTGGTGTCGCCGATGACGGGTATTCGACCTTCAGCGCCGGGCTCGCCGTGGCGGCGCTCGTGACCGACGGGGTGGCGCACCCGCGGATCGCCATCGTCATCGAAGCCAGTGAAGAGAGCGGCAGCGAGGACCTCGACGCCTACCTCGACCACCTGAAAGACACCCTCGGCGACGTCACGCTGCTCGTCTGCCTCGACTCGGGGGCACTGAGCTACGACCGCCTGTGGGTGACCACGTCTCTACGGGGTCTGGTCAACACCGAGGTTCGAGTCGGCGTGCTCGAGCAGGGTATCCACAGCGGCAGCGGCAGCGGTGTCGTGCCCTCGTCGTTTCGAATCTTGCGCCAACTCCTCGACCGCATCGAGGACGCCCAGACGGGCGAGATCCTCGTGCCCGAGGCCAACGCGGCGATTCCCGCCGAGGTCCACGCGGCGGCCACGGCCCTCGCCGACGAGTTCGAGGACCTGATCGCCAAGGAGATGCCGACGCTCGACGGGGTGGCACTCATGGGTGACACGGACGCCGAGCGCATCGTACGCCAATCGTGGTACCCGGCGCTCTCGATCATCGGCATCGGCGGCGTACCCGAACCCTCCATCGCGGGCAACGTCGTACGCCCCCAGACGACCGCGGTGCTCTCCATGCGCCTACCGCCCACCGTTGACCCCCACGATGTCTATGCGGCCATCGAGCGAACGCTCCTGACCGACCCGCCCTACGGTGCCCATATCCAGTTGCGCGGCACGAACACCGCCCACGGGTGGGTCGCGCCCGACCTGGAGCCGTGGCTCGCGGAAGCCGTCGATAAGGCGTCGCTCGACGCCTTCGGCCGGACCGCCGGATTTACCGGCGAGGGCGGATCGATCCCCTTCCTTTCGTCCCTCGGTCGTCGGTACCCCGGTGTCCAGTTCGTCGCGACGGGCGTCCTTGGACCGCATTCGAACGCCCACGGCATCGACGAGATGCTGGACCTGCCGATGACGGTTCGCGTCACGAACGTGGTGTCCGCGGTGCTGAAGTCCTACGTCGACGCGAAGGCGCACGCATGACCCAGACCGTGGACCTCTGGGTCGATCCGGCTTGTCCGTGGGCGTGGATGACCTCACGGTGGTTGCTCGAGGCGGCCGAGGTTCGCGACCTCGACGTCCGCTTCCACGTCATGAGCCTGTCGGTTCTCAACGAGGGCCGCGACCTGAGCGACGACTACGTGCAATTCCTGTCGCGCGCGTGGGCCCCTGTTCGGGTCCTCATCGCGGCCGAGGCGCGCCACGGCAATGACATCGTCGGTCCGCTCTACAGCGCCATGGGACGCCGTCGTCACATCGCGGGAGTAACGGACGAGCACGCGATCATCGCCGAATCGCTCACCGAGGTTGGTCTCGAGGAGGACCTCGCCGAGGCCGGCTCGGTCACCACCTTCGATGCGCTGTTGCGCGAGAGTCATCACCGAGGCATGGACCCCGTGGGTGAGGAGGTGGGCACGCCCGTCATCCACGTCGGCGACGTCGCCTTCTTCGGACCCGTCGTCACGCCCGCGCCCAAGGGCGAAGCGGCCGGGCGACTCTTTGACGGCGTGCTGGCGGTCGCTGGCACGCCGGGCTTTTTCGAGCTCAAGCGCAGTCGGACGAAAGGACCAGATTTCTCATGACGACCCGCCACCTCTTGGCCTCGGGCACGCCCATCGACGTAGCCGGCGAGGCAACCGCACCCCGCGCCGTCATCGTGATCCAGGAGGCCTTCGGCGTCAACGACCACATCCGTTCAGTCGCCCAGCGCTTCGCCGACGAGGGTTTCTACGCCGTCGCGCCCGAGCTGTTCCACCGGATCGGCTCGCCGGAGATCCCCTACGACCAGTTCCCCGACGCCATGGCCGCCGTGGGATCACTCACCCGCGAGGGTCTCACGGACGACTTGGTCGCGGCGAGCCGCTTCCTCGTCGAAGCGGGCTACGAGGCTGGCTCGACCGGTGTCGTCGGCTACTGCATGGGTGGTTCGGTCACCTTCTACGCGGCCACCCTCGGCAGCGTCGGTGCCGCCGCCAGCTTCTACGGTGGCGGCGTCGAGACCGGCCGATTCGGCCTGCCGTCGCTGCTCGAACTCGCCGGCGACCTGCGCTGTGCGTGGAAGGGCTTCTACGGCGATCGAGACAAGGGCATCCCCGTCGAGCAGGTCGAGGCGCTGCGCGCCGCGACCAGTTCCTCGCCCTACGGCGCCGAGATCGTCCGCTACGCCGACGCCGAGCACGGCTTTAACTGCGACGCCCGCCCCGCCGTCTACAACGAGGCCGCGGCGCGCGACGCCACGGCACGAACGTATCGCTTCTTCGCTGAAACGCTCGCCGCGCGCGGCTAGCTGCGCGGGACGTCCTTCCAGGCGAGATCCTTGTCGACGCGGGGCTCGCCGGGCAGCCCGAGCACCCGCTCGCCGATGATGTTGCGCATCACCTCACTGGTGCCACCCTCGATCGAGTTCGCGCGCATCCGCAGAAACGCCTTGCGCGGGTCGGCGCTGTTAAAGGCCGACTCCGTCGGGCGCACCAGTGGAAAATTCGAGCCGTAGAGCATGCCGTCAGCGCCGAGCAGGTCCACGCACAGCGTGCTCGTGCGCTGGTTCTCCTCGGCGAAGACCAGCTTCGCGGCCGAACCTTCGGGCCCCGGGGTCCCGGCCTGGCGCAGGTCGCTCGCCCGCCAGTTGGTCAGTCGAGCCACTTCGTTGCGCACCCAGGCCGCGAGCAGGTCGCTGCGTAGCGCCGTGGCGTGGCGGTCCGTGCGCGCCGCCCACCGCTCGCGCCAGATGGTCATCGCTTCGCCGATGAGTCCGGTCCCGCGCGACGGCACCGTGCCGCCGATCGAAACCCGCTCGTTCATCAGCGTCGTGAGCGCCACCCGCCATCCGTCGCCCACGTCGCCTAGGCGCTGGTCGTCGGCGACCCGGGCGTCGTTGAAGAAGCACTCGTTGAACTCGGCCTCACCGGTGATCTGGTAGAGCGGACGCACCTCAACGCCGGGGGCGTGCATGTCGACGAGGAACGCGGTCATCCCGCGGTGCTTGGCGACGTCGGGATCGGTGCGCGCGATGAGCAGTCCGAAGGCCGACACGTGCGCGAGCGTCGTCCAGACCTTCTGACCGTCGAGTCGCCACTCGTCGCCGTCGCGAACGGCGCGAGTCGCCAGGGCCGCCACGTCACTGCCGGCGCCGGGCTCGGAGAACAGCTGACACCAGATCTCTTCGCCGGTGAACAGCGGGCGCAGGTAACGCTTGCGCTGCGCGTCGGTGCCGTGCACGACGAGGGTCGGTGCGACCATGCCGTAGCCGATGACGTTGCGCATCGCCGCCGAGGGCGCGCCCGCGCGGGCCAAGCGTTGCAGCACGTGCAGGTGATCGGCCGGCGTGCCACCGAGACCACCGTCGCCCTCGGGGAAGTGAGTCCAGGCAATGCCCAAATCGAACTGGGCACGCAGAAAGGTGACGGCGTCAGTCGTCGCCGGCGGGAACTCCTCGAGCAATTGGTCGATGCGCTCGTCAATCATCGCCGTGCTTGGCATAGTCCTCCCCGGAGTCCATCGGTCTCGTCGCACGTATCCTACGCAGTCCCCTACGAGCCGCCTGTCGATTAGAAACGGGGGGGTGACGATTCGACGCATCCTCACCACCTCCGGTGGCTTCCTGCCCGGTCCAGTACAACAACGGTCCGCCCGGGCGCCATGCTGCTCGACGCGCTCGCGTTGACCGGTTCGACCCGGCCGCGGGTCTGCCTCGTCTTGACGGCGAGCGGCGACGCGGACGCCTACTACGCGATGCTCTACGAATGCTTTAACGCCGTGGGCTGTGACGTCACCCAGCTGCGCCTCTTCCCCCAGCCGACCGCGGCGCCCGAGGAGCGGCTCCTCGGCAGCGACCTCGTCTGGGTCGGCGGCGGATCGGTCGCCAACCTCCTCGAGCTCTGGCGCCTGCACGGCGTTGACACCGCGATGCGTGCGGCGTGGGAGGCCGGCGTCATCCTCGCCGGCGTCTCGGCGGGCAGCCTCTGCTGGCACGTGGGCGGCACGACGGACTCCTACGGCCCAACACTGCGCCCGGTCACCAACGGGCTGGCTCTCGTTCCCTACGCCAATGGCGTCCACTACGACTCCGAGGCCCAGCGCCGGCCCCTCTTGCACCAACTGGTCGGCGACGGCTCGCTGCCGTCGCTCGCCTACGCGACCGACGACCACGTTGGCGTCTGGTACCACGACACCGAGCTCGCGGGGGTGGTCGCCGACCAGCCCGTCGATCCCGAAGCCGGCCCCGCCGCCTACCGGGTCGAGCGCGTCGGGAACAGCGTTATCGAGACGCGCCTGGGCGTGTCGGGCCGGGTCAGTTGATCCGCGACAGGTCCGGCAGAGCCCGGCGCACGTCGCTGCTTCGTTCGTTCAGCGAGTGCGACCGCTCGCGCGCGTCGCTCGACCCACAGACCTCGAGCCAGTTGGCGAGCAGGCTGTAGCCACGTTCGGTGAGCACCGACTCCGGGTGGAACTGCACGCCCTCGAGCGGCAGCTCGCGGTGGCGAATCCCCATGACGACGCCACCCGTGCGCGCGGTCACCTCGAAGTCGCGCGGCAGCGTGGTCGCGTCCACGACGAGCGAGTGATAGCGACCGGCCGCGAAGGGCTGGGGCATCCCGGCGAAGACGCCGCGGCCCTCGTGCTCGACGAGGCTCGCCTGCCCGTGCACGATGGCGGGCGCGGCCACGACCGACCCGCCGAAGGCGTCGGCGAGGGCCTGATGTCCGAGGCAGACACCGAGCATGGGCCGTTCGGCCGCCGCGCACGATTCGATCACCTCGCGACAGCGTCCCGCGTCGCGCGGGTGGCCGGGTCCGGGCGAGATCAGCACACCGTCGAGCGAGTCGTCGGCCAGGTCCGCGTCGGTGACCTCGTCGTTTCGCACGACCCGTAGTGATGCGCCCAATTCGGCGAGGTACTGGTACAGGTTGTAGACGAATGAGTCGTAGTTGTCGATGACCAGTACCGAAGGACCCGACGACATGGGACTATCCTACGGTGCCGTGAGGCGCCCACGGTGACGACGACGATGGATGAAACCGCGTTCCTCGAACTCCACCGGCGGGGTTTCAGCGTCATTCCGCTCGCGGTGACCTTGCAGCTCGACCGTGACACCCCGGTGTCGCTCTTCCACCGATTCGGCGCCCGCGCCGTCTTCTTGCTCGAGAGCGCCGCCGTCGGTGAGACCACCGGTCGCTACTCGTTCATCGGACTGGACCGGCGCTGGCGCGTGCACGTCACCGACGGTCAAACGGTCGTGACGGGCCTCGCGGTCGAGCCCGACCCGCGCGGACCCCTTGAAACCGTGCGCGCCATTCTCCAGCGCTATCGAACGTTTCGCCCGAGCGACCTGCCGGACTTCTTCGGCGGCGCCGTCGGCTTCATCACCTACGACTACGTGCGCCGCCTCGAGCGTCTCACGCGCGACGACGAGCCCCAGTGGCCCGACGTCGACTTCTCGTTCCCGTCGGCGGTCCTGGTCGTCGACCACCTGCGCTACTCGACGACCGCGGTCGTCAACGTCATCCTCGAACCTGACGATGATCCACGCCTCGCCTACCGCGCCGCGACGGCGTACCTCGACGAACTGGTCGCAATCCTGCTCGGAGCCGGCCCTGACCGAGACCCCGACGTCGAACGGCTCGTGGCGACGGCCCCCAACGCGCGCGAGGGCGTCGACATCTTTCAGACCGTCGCCGCCCTGTCCAACTTCGAGCAGTCGGCCTACGAAGCGATCGTGCGGCGCGCCCAGGAGCACATCGTCAGCGGTGACATCTTTCAGGTCGTCGTCAGCCAGCAGTTCACCCGCGAGACCGCGGTCGACCCGCTCACCTTGTACCGGGTCCTGCGGGCGCTCAACCCGTCGCCCTACATGTACCTGCTCGACACCGGCGACGCGCACATCGTGGGCGCCTCACCCGAGATGCTGGTACGGGTGCACGACGGCACCGTGAGCACCCGGCCCATCGCCGGCACCCGCCCCCGCGGCGCGACCGAGGACGAGGACGCCGCCCTCGAGGCCGAGATCCTCCGGGACGAGAAGGAGCTCGCCGAGCACGTGATGTTGGTGGACCTCGGCCGCAACGACGTCGGGCGAGTCGCCCAGCCCGGCACGGTCCGCGTCGAACGCCTCGCGCACGTCGAACGTTTCTCGCACCTGATGCACCTGGTCTCCCAGGTCACGGGCCAGCTGCGAGCCGGGCTTGACGCCTTTGACGCCTTTGACGCCCTGTTCCCCGCCGGCACGCTGTCCGGCGCGCCCAAGGTGCGCGCGATGGAGATCATCGACGAACTCGAGCCCGTTCGCCGCGGCATCTACGGCGGCGCCGTCGGGTACTTCGCACTGAGCGGCAACGCCGACTTCGCCATCACGATCCGCACCGTCTACCTGCGCGACGGCCGGGCGACGGTGAGCGCCGGCGGCGGCATCGTCGCGCACAGCCGGCCCGACGCCGAGTACCGCGAGTGCATCAACAAGGCGTCAGCGCCCTTGCTGGCACTGCAGATCGCCGACCCACGCTAATCCCCGCCGAGGTAGCGACGCCCTAACATCGGTATACGACCTAGTGCCAGAGGAGGCCTCGTGGAAGTGGAACGTGCCTACGACCGGTGGCGCCGAGACTACGACGCAGCAAAATTGCGCCGACCGAGCTTCGCCACGATGTCCGGCGTCGAGGTGGACCCGGTCTACGGGCCGACTGACGGCGAGTTCCCCGGTGTCTACCCCTACACCCGCGGCATCCACGCCTCGATGTACCGGACCCGGTTGTGGACGATGCGCATGTTCGCGGGGTTCGGGACCGCCGTCGACACCAACAAGCGGTTCCGCGAGATCATCGCCGCCGGCGGCACCGGCCTCTCCACGGCCTTTGACATGCCGACGCTCCTCGGGCTCGATTCGGACGACCCCATGTCCCTCGGCGAAGTCGGCCGATGCGGCGTCGCGATCGACTCGATCGACGACGTGCGCGACCTCTTCCGCGACATCGACCTGTCCGCCATAACCACCTCGATGACGATCAACTCACCGGCCGCGATCATGCTGGCCCTCTTCGTCGCCCAGGCCGAGGAGGCCGGCGTCGCGCGCCAGCGCCTCGGTGGCACCCTGCAGAACGACATCCTGAAGGAGTACCAGGCCCAGAAGGAGTTCGTCTTCCCGCCGCGCCAGTCGATGCGCCTCGTTCGCGACACCATCGCCTTCACCGCGGCGGAAATGCCCAAGTGGAACTCCGTGTCGGTGTCGGGCTATCACATCCGCGAAGCTGGTTCGACCGCGGCCGAGGAGCTCGCCTTCACGTTGGCCAACGGCTTCGCCTACCTCGAACTCGCCCGCGAGGCCGGACAGCGTGTCGACGAGGTGGCCCCGCGCCTGTCCTTCTTCTTCAACGCGCACATCGACTTCTTCGAGGAGATCGCCAAGTATCGCGCGGCGCGCCGGATCTGGGCCACGTGGCTGCGCAAGCACTACGGCGCCACCGACGAGCGCAGCTGGCAGCTGCGCTTCCACACCCAGACCGCGGGGGTCTCACTCACCGCCCAGCAGCCCGAGAACAACCTCGCGCGAACCGCCATCGAGGCACTGGCCGGCGTCTTGGGCGGCACACAGTCCCTGCACACCAACTCCATGGACGAGGCCCTGGCCCTGCCCTCGGAGAAGGCGGCGCGCCTGGCGCTGCGCACCCAGCAGATCATCGCTCACGAGACCAACGTCGCCAACGTGGCCGATCCACTGGGGGGCTCGTGGTACGTCGAGGCGCTGACCGACGAGATGGAGCGCCAGGCCGAGGCGCTCTTCGCCGAGCTGATGCAGATGGGCGACGGCTCCATGCTCGAGGGCTGTATTCGCGGGATCGAAGAGAACTGGTTCCAGCGCCACATCGCCGAATCGGCCTACCAGCTCGAGCGGGCCTTCAATCGCGGCGAGCGAATCATCGTGGGAGTGAACGACTTCCTCGACGGCAATGAGGCCGAGGACCTGGAACTGCTGCGCATCACCAACGAGGACGAGCGCAAGCAGGTTGCCCGCCTAGCGACCGTGCGCCAGCGGCGCGACGACGACGCCGTGCGCCGTGCGCGCGAGCGACTGGCGACCGAGGCCGCCGACCCCGACGTCAACCTGATGCCCGCCCTGATCGACGCGGCCCGCTGCGAGGTCACGGTCGGTGAGATGATGACCTCACTCGCGGGTGTGTTCGGCCGCTACGTGGAGGTGCCCGTCCTATGACCGTGCGCGTACTCGTTGCCAAGGTTGGTCTCGACGGCCACGATCGCGGCATCAAGGTCGTCGCGAGAATCCTGCGCGACGCCGGCATGGAGGTGGTCTACACGGGACTCTTCCAGACGCCCGAGAGCGTCGCGGTCGCGGCGATCCAGGAGGACGTCGACGTGGTGGGCCTGTCGATGCTCTCGGGCGCGCACCTGACCCTCGCGCCGCTTGTGGTGGAGGCCCTGCGCGAGCGCGACTCGTCGATCCCCGTCGTGGTGGGCGGCATCGTGCCCAACAATGACGTCGCCGACCTCAAGGCGGCGGGCGTCGCGGCGGTCTTCGGCCCCGGGGCGAGCGATGAGGAGATCGTCGGCGCGATCGCGTCGCTCGTGCCGCCAGCCGAGTAGCCCACCGTGGACCAGGGTTCGACCGCGACGACGTCCGAGTCGGACGCGGAGCGCTTCGACCGGTACGTCACGCCCGAGATCGCCACGCTCTTGCGCGTCGCGCGGACGTTCACGTCGTCGCGCTCGGACGCCGAAGACCTGGTCCAAGAGACCTTGCTGCGCGCCTACCGGGCCATCCACGACTTCGACGGCGAGCACGCTCGGGCGTGGTTGCTCACCATCATGCGAAACGCCAACATCAACCGCGCTCGTCGCGGCCCCGCCGCCGACTCCCTCGATGAGCCCGAGTCCGTCCAGGAGCGATCGACGAGCGATCCGGCGATCCTCGCCGAGCGATCCGAGTTCGACGATGCCGTCCACGACGCCGCCGATGACCTGCCCGCCAAGTTTCGCGACGTCCTGAACCTCGTCGACTTCGGCGGACTCTCCTACGCCGACGCCGCGGCGGCCCTGGACGTGCCGATCGGCACGGTGATGAGCCGACTGCACCGCGGCCGGCGGCGGGTGAAGGACAACCTCGTCGCCCGCGGCTTCGCCCCGCGTAAGGTGGCCGCGTCATGAAGCGTTTCTCGCTGTCGGGGTTGGCCCCGGTCACGGCGTGCCGTCGGGCCATTAAGCAGCTGCAGCCCTACCTCGACGGCGAACTCGATACCGCGAGCGCGAGGGCGGTGACACGACACCTCGGGGCATGTCGTCGGTGCGAACTCGAGGCCAATACCTACGCGCGGGTAAAGGCGGTCCTGGCGCGAACGGACGGCGCGCAAGGCGAGGCCGAGGCGCTTGCTCGATTGCGCCGCTTCACCGAGGACCTGATTCGCCCGAACGGACCGACGCGCACTACCGACTAGTCGACCGGCGCCCTCGCCGGCAGCAATACCGCCACGATCAGCGCCGCGGCTCCGACGATTGCCGCGGCGATGTCGACCGCGAAGTCCAGGCCCGCGAGGAACGACGCTCGCGCCGCGAGCGCCAACTGGGCCCCCGCCGCACCGCCCGCGCGCTGGGCGACCGCGAGCGCGCCGCCGAGGGACGAGCGAATTGCCGCCACGGCCGCGGCCGGTGCGCCGTGACCGGCGAGCAGCAGGTCGATGCGGCTCTGGTAGCGCGCGTTGAGGAGACTGCCGATCACGGCGACGCCCAGTGCGCTGCCGATTTGCAGTGCCGTGGAATTGGTCGCCGAGCCGATCCCGGCGAGGTTGATGGGCACCGAACCCATGACCGCGTCCGTGCAGGGCGCAATCGCGAGTCCCGAGCCGATGCCGAGCAGGAAGAATGCGGGCAGTGCGTCGGTGTAGGTCGTGTGAATCGTCACGGCCGACAACAGCTGGAGCCCCAGGGCGATCAGGGCCATTCCCGCGACCACGACCACCTTGGAACCCGCGTAGCGCGCGAGGGTTGTCGAGACCGAGGCCACCACGATCAGCACGAGTGCGATGGGCGTGATGCGCAGACCCGTTTGGAACGGGCTGTAACCGAGTGAGAACTGGAGGTACTGGGTCAGCAGGAACATCGTGCCCGACAACGCGAACAGGGTCAGCGCGAGGCCGCCCATCGCCACCGAGAATCGTCGCTTGCGAAAGAACGTCAGTTCGACGAGCGGATGCGTCGACCGCTTCTCGACGGCGACCAGTACCGCGGTGACAACGACCGACCCCAGCAGGGCGGTGAGGATCAATGGCGACGTCCAGCCCCTCGACGGCGCCTCGATGATCCCCCAGAGCAGTGACGACACGCCGACCAGGGACAATACCGCACCGATTACGTCAGGTGTCGCCGCGTCGGCGTTTCGAGAGTCGGGCACCGCCACCAAGGCGACGACACCCGTGACCACGGCGATGGGGACGTTGATCAGGAACACCGAGCCCCACCAGTAATGCGCGAGCAGCCAGCCACCGATGAGCGGACCGAGCGCGAGGCCCAGGCCGTTGGTGCCCGACCACAGGCCGATCGCGCGCGCTCGATCGTGCGGCTCGTCAAAGACGTTGGTGAGGATCGAGAGCGTTGACGGCATGACGGCCGCGCCGCCCACCCCCATGAACGCCCGAGCGGCGATCAGCGAACCCGTCGAGGTCGAGAAGGCCGACAGGGCCGAACCGACCGCAAAGATCAGCAGTCCGAACAAGAACACCCGCTTGCGACCCCAGTGATCTCCGAGTGAGCCGGCGATCAGCAGCAGTCCGGCGAGCACGATGATGTAGGCGTCCACGACCCACTGCAACTGGGTGGACGTGGCGTGCAGATCACGCACGATGCTGGGCAGCGCCACGTTGAGGATCGTCCCGTCGAGGTTGATGATGAGGACGCTGAGGCTCAGGACCGCCAGGGTTACGCCGCGCGATTCATGCGGAGCGCGACCTTTCGACAGACGCGACGTCAACCCCGCATGCGACACGCGCAACCTCCCCTTGGTCGGAGGCTAGCCATGGCGCTCGAGCACACCCAGGGACCAAAGTCACCACTGCCGGCGAAACCGTCATAGGTTGTGAAGGTGATCCGTCAGACGCCACCCCGTCGGGCGGGCGTCGTCGCGGCGATGGGCTGATGGACGGCGTTCTCGCGATTGTCTTCGCGCTCGCTACGGCGCTGTCAAATGCCTTCGCGATCGCCGCGCAACACGCCGCGAGTGTGAGTGGCGACCCCGCGCACCGGGGCTGGACCCTGCTCACCTACCTGATGCGCCACCCACTGTGGCTGCTGGGGTGGCTCGGGATGGGCGCGTCGCTCGCCTGCCAGGCGATCGCGCTGCACTACGGACCGCTCTCACTCGTGCAGCCGATCCTCGTCGGCGAGCTCGTCCTCGCACTCGTGCTCCGCAAGCTGTGGCTCAACCAAGACCTGCGCACCGCGGCGTGGGTCTCGGCCACCGTGACCACGGTGGCACTCATTAGCTTCCTCATCGCCACCAATCCCCGGGCGAGCACGTGGACGCCAACGGTGCGCGACTGGATCTGGCCGAGCGCCGCGGTCGCGCTGCTCGTTGTCATCGCGAGCGTCACGGCGCGCCGCGGGACGCCCGCACGGCGGGCGGGCGCCTACGCGGGCGCCACCGCCCTGCTGTGGGCCCTCGAAGCCACCTTCATCAAGGCAACCGCCGCTGTGCTGGTGGCGGGTGGCGTCTCGACGATGCTCGCCCGTTGGCCCCTGTACGCGCTCATCGGCTGTGGCGTCGTCGGCCTGCTGACCGAGCAGGCGGCACTCCACGTCGGTCCGCTCAAGATCTCCCAACCGATCATCGTCATCGTCGATCCGCTCGCGTCAATCCTGCTCGGCGTGACGCTCTATCACGAACGGCTGGTGACGTCACCGTTGACGAGCGCCGTCGCGGTGATCTCGTTTGTCATCGTCGCCGTTGGGGTGCTTGCGATGACCCGGACGGTTCCCGACACCGCCCACGCCCTGCACCGGCGCTGACCCGCTTGATCGGATTGGACAAGGCGGACTGCAGTTCTCCACCAACAATGTAGAAAACGTTGGTTATCGACTCCTACTTCCCCACGCGCAGAACGAGGAAATCGCAATAGTCGTCGTCCGGGCAAGGCGCGTAAGGCAATTCGGCCATCGTGTCGGTGTCTGGTTACCCGCCCACGGCGCCTCGCGATCGCGTCAACCAACTCGAACACGAGGTCATCGCTCGCACATGACATCATCGAATGGACCGCGCAACACGGCCCGGTCCTTCGTCATGATTGGTCAGGATTCGTCGGTGTCCAAGAATCGTCCTTCGCACTACACCAAGGGCGCGCCGGCCTCCCGCCTGCGTGCTGACTCGTCGGCGAGCCGCCCCGCCGCCAGCGCCCGCAAGGTCCGCCCGTCGCAGCGCCGGCGCCGACAGCGCCGCACGGCCGCTTTCAGCATCGCCGCGGCCCTCGTGCTCGTCGCCACCGTGACGCTCGCGTTCATCGGACGCTCCTCGTCGGCCGGCTACAAGACCGGGGCGTCGGACTGGTCGTTGCCCACGCTCGGCGGCGGGCCCACCGTCACGCTCGCGTCGCTGCACGGCCGCCCGACGGTCGTCAATTTCTTCGCGTCGTGGTGCCAGGTGTGCGCCTCCGAGCTGCCGGTCTTCGCGCGCGACGCGGTCGCCCTGCGCGGGCGGGTGAACGTCGTCGAGGTCAACGCCCTCGAGACCGGCAATGGCGTGTCGTTCGCGAATCGCTTCAACCTCTTTGGCGATGCGACCTCGGTGTTGCGCGACGTCGGCGGGGCACAGGGCGACGGTCTGTTCCAGAGCCTTGGCGGCAGCACGTCGCTGCCGATGACGGCGTTCTACGGCGCGGACGGACACTTGATCACCACGCACATCGGCGGCTACGACGCCGCCACGCTCGCGGCCCAGTTGCGCACGCTCTACGGCGTCGCCGCCCCCCTCTAGTCCATGAGCATCACCGGCGTCAGCCTGGTCACGGCCTTCGCCGGGGGCGTCGCGTCCTTCGCCTCGCCGTGCGTGCTGCCGCTCGTGCCGGCCTACCTCGCCATCGTCGGTGGGCTCGACGTGGCCCTGCCCGGCGGCACCGACGAGCCCCGACGTCACGTCGGCCGGCTCACTCGCGACACCGTGCTCTTCATCGCCGGCTTCGGTGTCGTCTTCGTCGCGCTCGGCCTCTCCGCGAGTGCCCTGGGCCGCGCCGTGATCCACCAGCAAGCCCTGCTGACGAGAGTGTCCGGGATCATGATCGAGGCGATGGCCCTCTTCCTCGCGGGCACCGTCGTGCTGCGAACGCCATCGCTCTACCGCGAGTGGCGCCCCCACCCCCAACTCGCGCGCCTCGGCCCGTTCGCGGCACCCGTGGCTGGCGCGGCCTTCGCGTTCGGCTGGACCCCGTGCGTTGGCCCCATCCTCGCCTCGGTGCTCGCACTCGCGGCCGAACAGGGCCACACGGGCGCTGCCGCGGTCTTGCTCGCGGTGTTCTCACTGGGGCTCGGCGCGCCGTTCCTCGCCGTTGCGGTCTTCTTCGAGCAGCTGCGCGGACCCATGGCCTGGTTCAAACGCCACGGCAGCGCCGTCACGCTGGTCAGTGCGGCAGTACTGGGGATTCTCGGGATCCTGCTCGTCCTCGACCGCCTCGCCTGGCTCACGACCCTCGCCCAACGAGTCAGCTGAGTCCCGGGTTCACCGTTTCGCTGCGCCAGCGCGGCGGGCGCTTCTCGATGAAGGCCGCGATGCTCTCCTGCGCGTCGGCGATCAGCACGCCATTGGCCATCACCTGAGTCGCGAGCGCGTACGCGGCGGGCAAGTCCAGGTCCATCTGCTCGTAGAAGGCACGCTTGCCGATGGCCTTTGACTCAACGCTGCCGCGCGTGACCCGGCGCACGAGCGCGTCCGTCGCGCGGTCCAACTCGCTGAGCGGGACGACGTCGTTGACGAGCCCCCACGCCGCCGCGGTGTGCGCGTCGATCGCGTCACCGCTCATGCCCATCTCGAGCGCCCGTCGACGTCCGATGAGCCGTCCGACCGCGACGAGCGGCGTCGTGCAGAAGAGTCCGCCCTTGCCACCGGGCGTGGCGAACGTCGCCTCCTCGGCCGCGACCGCCAGGTCGGCCGAGGCAACCAGCTGACAGCCGGCGCCCGTCGCCAGCGCGTGCACGCGCGCGACGACCGGCTGGGGCATGGCCTGCAGTGCGGTCATCATCGTCGTACACGTCCCAAAGAGCGACTGGACGTCCGCGAGCGATGCGTTTGCCATCTCCGCGAAGTCGTGTCCGGCGCTGAAGAGCCGACCCTTGGCGGCCAGGATGACCCCCGTGGCGTCGCCATCGCCGACGTCGTGAAAGGCCTCGGTGAGTTCGAGCATCATCTGTCGCGACAGCACGTTCAGTCGATCGGGGTGATTCAGCCAGATCGTGGCGACGGGCCCCTCGCGTTCCACCAATACGTACTGAAATTGACTGCTCATCGTGCACCGCCTTTGCCTTCAGACTAACCCTGGCACGGTTGCGCTTCTCGCGGTCCGATCACCGCTCGACGCGACGTACCGAACGATGCGTCAGGGCTCTTCGCCGAGGAGCTCGACCGCGCGATGGCGCAGTCGTCGGTACTCCGGATTGTCGAGCAGGTCCGTGCTGCTCGGGTGGATATCGCGCGCGTCGAGTTCGCCGAGGATTCGACCCGGATTCGACCCGAGCACGACGACGCGTTCGGCCAACACGATCGCCTCGTCGACGTCGTGGGTGATGAACAGTACCGTCGTGCGGATGTCCTGCCAGAGCTCTCGCAAGAAGATCTGCATCGCGTGGCGCAGATGCGCGTCCAGGGCCGCGAAGGGCTCGTCCATCAGCAGCATCTTCGGGCGCATGACGAGCGACCGCGCGAGCGCGACGCGTTGCTGCATGCCGCCCGACAGCTCGTAGGGCGCGTGACCGGCGAAGTCGCTGAGGCCCACCGTTGACAAGATCTCGTCCACCGGCGCCCAGTCGATGCGCCGTCGGCGCAACTGCAGCCCGAAGGCGACGTTGTGGCGCACGTCGAGCCACGGGAACAGACCGGGCTGCTGGAACACCACCACGCGGTCACTGGCCGGACCCGTCACGTCACCGCCGTCGAAGATGATCCGGCCCGCGTCGGGCCGCTCGAAGCCGGCGATCATGCGCAGCAACGTGGTCTTGCCGCAACCCGATGGGCCGAGCACCGCCACGAACTCGCCGTCGGCGATGTCGAGCGAGAACTCGTCGAACACCTGATGCGTTGCGCGTTTCGCGTCGTCGCCGTCGAAGGTCTTGAAAATCCGATCTACGCGCAGTGCCAATCGAACTCGCCTACTTCGCGTAACTCGGGTTCACGAACGGGCCCGCCGACTTGGGCGGCTTGGTCGTTATCGTGCCGGCGGCATACAGCGCCTTCCAGTTGTTGAGCAGCGACTGGGCCGTTCCGGACTTGGCGCTCGTCGCCGATGACGTCCCGAGCACCGCGGCGGTCGACTGATCGGCGACGGAGAATATCTGGTACCCGGCGATCTCGAGTTTGGCGGTGGCCACCGAGATACCCGCGGCCTCGGCCATGACCCGCATCGCCGCGGCCCGGTGATTCTGCAAGAAGCTGACGCCGTCACCGAGGGCCTTCACGAAGGCCTTCGCGACCGCCGGATGCTTCGCGGCGAAGGACTTGTTCGCCACGCAGATGTTGAACGACGTGGCGGTCACCGGCAGTGTCGAGTCGTTCATCAGGATTCGCCCGCCGTGGGTCACGAGGAAGTCGTAGACCGGGTCCCACACGATGGCGGCTTCGATCCGGCCGGTGGACCACGCACTCTGCAGTTCGGGCGGGGTCAAGTTCACGAGCCGTACCGACGAGAGCTTGAGACCCGCCTTGCGGGCGTAGGTGGCGAGCTCGAAGGAGGACTGCGAGCCAATCACGAGGCCGACGCTCTTGCCGGCGAGGCCCGCGATCGACGTGATGCCACTGGACTTCTTCACGACGAGCCCGGCGTCCTTGGTGTAACGCTCCTGGTTGAACACCACCTGCAGCGGAACGCCCTGGGCGATGGCGGCGATCACCGGGGGCATGCCGAGCCCACACATGAAGGGCAACTGGCCCGACGCGAGCGACGTCAACGCCGCTGGCCCCGACGAGAACAGCTTCAGACGTGCGTCGTGGCCCAACTCCTTTTCGAAGTATCGGTTCGCGACCGAGATGATCGACGGGTCGGCACCGTTGTTCTCATAGCCGATGGCGATTGGGCCAGCGTTGACCGAGGCCGCTACCGGTGTCGCAGCCACCAGTCCGTATGCCACCGGTGTCACGACACCCGCACCCAGTGCCAGCGCGGACACCACCCGCACGAACTTCCGTCTCTTCAGCATTGGTCCTCCCCTGTTCGCGAGTGCCTCGCACTGGTCACGGTCGCGCCGACGAACGATCACGCCCTGACGCATTCTTTCAGCCCTCGTTCACCCCAGCAGTCGTTTCGGGAAAAATCATCGCACGACACGCCCCGGAGAGCCGCGGATTCTTCAGACATAGTCCCGCCACGGGATCACGAGTCGCTCCAGCAGACGGATTCCGACGTCCATGAGGTAACCCAAGACGCCGATCACGATGATCCCCGTCACGACGATGCCGGTCTGGAGTTCCGTTCCCGCCTGTTCAATCAGCCAACCGAGCCCACGGCTCGCGGCGATCAGTTCCGCCGCGACCAAGGTGCTCCACGCCACGCCAATCGCCACCTTCATGCCTGTGAAGATGTCCGGTAGTGACGACGGGAATATGACTCGAATCAGTATTTGGCGGCGGTTCGCCCCGAGGTTGCGGGCCAATTCGATTCGGTAGTTCGGCGTCGAACGCACGCCATTGATGGTGTTGATGACGATGACCGGCACCGTGGAGACGAGGATCAGCAAAACCTTGGGCATCTCGCCGATCCCGAACCACACGACGAAGAGCGGGATATAGGCGAGGGGCGGAATCGGACGCAGGAACTGCAGGTAGGGATCGACCACGGTGAAGACCACTCGACTCTGGGTCATGGCGAAACCGAGTACCACCCCAATCACCACCGCGCCAACGTACGCAATCGAGACGCGCTCCAGGCTTATCGCGAGGTCCGCGAGCAGCGTGGATCCCTGGTAGCCGTGATGCAGCGTCTGAAGGAACGCGTCGTAGGTGTTCGCCGGCGACGGAAACGTGAAACTCGGAAAGACGTGACTCGCGGCGATTGCTTGCCAGGCGACCAGCGATGCGGCCAAGACCGCCACGTAGCGCAGCGGGATGCGGCGCACCAATCGCGGCCGGACTCTCGGCGCAGCGGTGCGCCGCCGGCCGACCACCGAAGCCGTTGGTCGCGTGTCTGCCTCTCGTCGCGTGCAACACCTCCTGCCGGTTGCCCGCCATCGTACTCATGCGTCGACGCTCAGGTCGTCAGACGCTCGTTGCCCGTTGACTCATCTGGCCACGCGGCGACATGGATGGACACGTCCGTCGATGATCTTGTGCGTGGACGGGCTCATGACGTGGCGACGTCAGGCAATCGCGACACTGCGCGTCTCGTGTTCGACCCCTGCGTCACGTGCTGGCACGGGACACAGCACGCCGCCGGTGCGATGTGCACCTCCCTCGCCTTTGGAATCGACACAGTGGCCGACGGACCCGGCGCAGTCGCTGCGATTCGCTCACCTGTTGTCGTTAGGGGTGGCCGCAACGACACGGAACTGGCGCGACGATGCCGTGGCGACGACGCTGGCGCCAACTCCTGTGCCAAACTGGTGGCACCGTCTATCGTTCTCGGGGTTCTTCACGTGTTCTTGCAACTAGTCCGACGGCTTTCGGTTGTCCTCGTTCTCACCGCACTCGTCGGCGGGTATCTGCTCACCCATCCTTTCGCTGGATCGAGCGCCACGGTGACGTCAGGGTTCTATCTCGACGTCGGCGCTTCGGCATCGCTCGGCTTCCAACCCACCGGAATCCCGAAGCACAACGGCCACCGAACCGATACGGGTTACGCCAATGACGTCGTCAGCTACCTGGCCACGAAGGGCGTCGACCTGCAGCTGCGACAGATTGGCTGTCCCGGCGAGACCGTCGAGTCGATGCTCCTGAGCGGCGACCACTGCTACACCCTCCCCCAGCGCCAACTGCTCGCAGCGGAGCAGTTCTTGAAGGCCAACTACAACGCCACCGGACTCGTCACCATCGACCTCGGCTTCAACGACGTGCGACCCTGTCTCAACACGGCCGTCGTTGACGAGGCCTGCGTGACCGCCGGGCTGGCGTCGGTGAGTCGCGACCTGACGCCCGTGCTCACCGCTTTAAAGGCGGCCGCGGGTCCCAACGTGCACTTCATCGGCCTTGACTACGGCGATCCGTTCCTGAACAAGTTCCTGCAGGGCGGCGTCCACGTCGCGGTGGCTACACGCACCCTGCAGGTCATGTCCGCTCTCGACGCCGAGCTCGTGCATGGCTTCCAGACCTCACACATCCCCGTCGCGAACGTGGCGGGCGCCTTTCAGCTCGACAATCGAAATCCGACCGAATTGAAGGGCGTTGGCGTGGTACCGCTCAATGTTGCGAGGACCTGCGAGCTGACCTGGAACTGCACGGGTTACCCGTTCGGTCCCGACGACCACCCGAATAACAAGGGTTACGGCGTGATTGCGTCGGCGATCGAGTCGGCGCTGCCGCCCGCGTGGCGGGGCTAACTTTTATGAATATCGTGACGACGACTCCGGCCATCAGGGCTGGCGTCGGCGTTCACCGTATCGGTGCGTCGCGCCGCAATGAACGAAGGGGTAATTGATGCCACAGGAGTTGACCGTCCCCTCGACGATTGCCCGCTTTGTCACCGGCGCCAGTCCATCCATGCTGATCGACGGCGCCTTCGTGCCCGCCGTGTCGGGTGAGACCTTTGACACACTGAACCCCGCGACGGGCGGCCTGCTCGCGCGCCTGCCCGCCGCCGACGCGCCCGACGTCGATCGGGCGGTCGCGGCCGCCCGGCGCGCCTTCGATTCGGGGCCGTGGGCGACGATGAAGCCCTACGACCGCCAGCGGATCATGATGCGATTCGCGGATCTCGTCGAGGCGCGTCACGAGGATCTCGCGATCCTGGACACCCTCGACATGGGAGCGCCGATCCAGCGGATGCGCGGCAATCTTCGCCGTGCGGTGGGAATGGCCCGGTTCTACGCGGGTCTGACGACGGCACTGCGCGGCGAAACCATCGCCAATTCGATTCCGGGCGACTTTCACACCCACACCCTGCGCGAGCCCGTTGGGGTGGTTGGCGCGATCATTCCCTGGAACAATCCCCACATCGCGTTCATCTGGAAGGTCGGCGCCGCTATCGCCGCGGGCTGCACCGTCGTGTTGAAGCCCGCCGAGGAGGCGTCATTGAGCGCCCTGTGGTTGGGTGAGATGCTCCTCGAAGCCGGCCTGCCCAACGGCGTCGTGAACGTCGTGACAGGCTTTGGCGAGACGGCGGGGGCGGCGCTGAGCGTCCACCCCGGCGTTGACAAAATCGCCTTCACCGGTTCGACCGCGACGGGCCAGGCCATCGTGCACGCCGCCGCCAACACGCTCAAGCGCGTGTCCCTCGAACTCGGCGGCAAGTCGCCCAACATCGTCTTCAATGACGCCGACCTCGACCTCGCGGTACCCGGCGCCGCAATGGCGGCCTTCACCAATTCGGGCCAGGTCTGCAGCGCCGGAACCCGACTTTTCGTCGAGCGCGGCATCTACGACGAATTTGTCGCCGCGATGACGTCCTATACCCGTTCGCTCACCGTCGGCAACGGACTCGACGGCGACACCCAACTCGGGCCCGTGGTCTCGCAGACCCAGCTCGAGCGCGTGACGAACTACTTCGAGATTGGTCGTGCCGAAGGGGCCGCGATCGCCTCTGGAGGGAAGCGACTCACCGACGGTGACTACGCCAGCGGCTACTTCGTGCCGCCGACCATCTTCACCGACGTGCACAACGAGATGCGAATCGCCAAGGAGGAGATCTTTGGCCCGGTGGTCTCGGTGATGGCCTTTGATGACTACGAGTCGGTCATTCGCCTCGCCAACGCGAGCCCCTTCGGCCTCGGTGGCGGTGTGTGGACTAACGATCTCAACCAGGCGACACGCACGGTGAGCGCTCTGCGCACCGGAACGGTCTGGGTGAACTGCTACGGACAGATGGATCCCGCCGTTCCCTTCGGCGGCTATCGCATGAGCGGCTACGGACGCGAAGGCGGTGTCGAGCACCTCGACGAATTCCTCGAGACCAAAGCCGTCTGGACCCAGACACACTGAACGTGAACGACCGACGAATTCCCTCGATGCGCCTGCTCGTCATCACGTGCGCCGGCACGCGGCGAATCCGCGACGATCGAGGCGTCTGGTGAGCGGCGACCGGTCGCTTCGCGACCTCATCGCCCGCCAGTCGGCCCGCTTCGGCGACGACCCGTACCTGCTGCGACTGCGCAGTGCCGAGGTCGTTTCCTTCGCCGACCTCGAGCAGGGCGTCGGCCGGTGGTCGTGGCTACTGCGCGAGCGCTCCCTGCGACGAGGTGACCGAGTCGGACTGTTGATTAGCGACCCACTGCTCTTCGCCCAGGCCTTCCTCGCGATCATCGCGTGCGGCCTCTGGGTCGCTCCACTCGACCCGACCGTGAACCCGATCAACGCCGACGTGCTCAACGCGCGGCTCCGCCGACTCGGCGTGCACGCCGTGTTCAGCGACGCCGACCGGCCCGTAGCGATCACGGTGAACTGGTACGACGCGCGTACCGTGCACTCGTTCGGATCGGCCGCAAGCGGCCAGGACGCTGACGGCGCGGGCGGTGTGATCCTCGCGTCGTCGGGCACCACCGGCACCCCAAAGGTGATGGCGCTGCCCGTCGCGCAGCTCCTCCACGCCGCTTCGCTGATTGCAACGCACAATCAGCTCACCCCGACGGATCGAGGGCTCAACCCGCTGCCGCTCTGGCACATCAACGCCGAGGTCGTCGCGGTCCTGGCGTCGTTGGTGGCCGGCTCGTCCCTGGTGCTCGACGAGCGATTCCACCGCACGAATTTTTGGGCACTCGCCGACGACTACAAGGTGACGTGGATCAACGCCGTGCCCGCGATCATCGCCCGGCTGTCCAACGTGACCGACGCCGAAACCATCGCCGAGCGCATTCGGTTTATTCGCTCGGCCTCCGCCCCCCTCTCGCCCGCGGTCTTCGAGCAGTTCCAATCGGCCGTCGCGATTCCGGTGGTCGAGTCCTACGGCATGACCGAGGCGGCCAGTCAGATCAGCGCCAACCCGCTCGACGGGCCGCGAAAGCCCGGCTCAGCCGGCCTGCCGATCGGCGTGGAATTGCGCATCGTCCCCCTCGCCCAGGACGATAGCGAATCCTCGTCGCCGCCAGTCGCCGTTGGACACGTGGAGATCCGCGGACCTTCGGTGATCACCCGCTACGAGAGCGTCGGCTACGAGGAACGCTTCAGTGCCGACGGTTGGCTGCGCACGGGCGACCTCGGGTACCTCGACGACGACGGCTACCTCTTCCTCGCTGGCCGCAGTGACGACGTTATTAACCGTGGCGGCGAGAAGATCTTTCCGCGCGAGCTCGAGGACGCTCTGTCCGGCGTGACGAGCGTGCGCGGCGTCGCCGTGGTCGCGCTGCCCGACGACGTATTCGGCGAGGTCCCCACGGCCTACGTCGAGCTCGCCGAGGGCTGCGACCAAGATGCGGTACTCGCCCAGCTTCGCCGCGTCGTCACCGAGGGATTCCCCAAGACCCACTGGCCGGTCTCCTTCACCGTCGTCGCCCAACTGCCCGCGCACGCGACCGGCAAGATCCAAAAGCACCGCCTCGCGACCGAACCGATCGACGTGATTGCCACGTGGGACCTCGCGTGACCGGCTTATCCTGGCGCGGGACGCGGCCGTGAGCGTCGCCCCGGATCCGCCCGCGGCACCGTCGGCGGGAACGAGGCGGCGCCTCGACCACATCGACGCCATGCGGCCGGTGAAGCAGGCCGCCGTTATTTCCACCCACGCGCTCATCTTCTTCGCGCCACTCGCGACGAGCACGACAGTCGTGGGCCTGATCATGCTGACCCGGTTCTCGCGCGACGCCTTCCTCTTCGTCTCGGCGTGCATGCTCACCTACAGTTACCGCAGCACGCCGAAGGTCGACGTGTTGCCCTACACGAAGCGTCGTTTCATGTCGGTCGGCGTGCCATACCTGACGTGGACGCTGCTCTATTTCATCTACACGTCGCTAAGCGCCCGCTCGACGTTCCCGTACTACGCCGTGAACACCGCCCACCTGCTGAGTTGGAGAGGACTTCGGGTCCTGATCCACCTCACGGCCACCGGGTACTACCACCTCTACTACCTGCTCGTCATCGGCGAGTTCTACGTCCTCTTCCCGCTCATGTTGCGCTTCATTCGGCGCCACCCAACGTGGCACTGGCGCATCTTGGTGGTGTCGCTCGTCTGGCAGGTCGCCTACGGCGCGTGGGTGAGTTCGCACCACTCGGTACTCAATATCTCGGGTCTCCTGCAGACGCGCATGATCCTCTCCTACGTCATCTATATCGTCGGCGGCGTCATCGTGGCGCTGCACTTGGACGAGGTGCACCAATGGATCGTGCGCCACGTCCGCCTCATCCTGCTCGGGACACTCGGCAGCATGGCCCTCGCCGAACTGCTCACCTACGTGGGCGTCTCGCACTCGTTGCCCACCTACATTCGCACCGGGACCTACGTCTTCTCGCCGCTGATCATCCCCTACAACGTCGGCGCCATCCTGTGCGTGTACCTGCTCGGGGTCTATCTGACCGCACCGGCGCGCCGCGCGCGGATCCGAGCCATGGTCCAGTCCGGCTCGGACAACTCCTACGGCGTCTACCTCTCCCAAATGGTGTGGATCCCCGCCCTCGTGCGACTCCGAGGTGCCAGCGGGATTCACCTGCCGTGGCAGGTGGCCGCGCCGCTCGCCCTCGTGATCGTCTACAGCGTCGGCTTCGTGTTCACGGCCATCATGGCGCGGACCTGGTTCGCCAGGGGGGTGACCGGCCGAAGTCGCGCAACCTGGGCGAGCCTGCTCCCGCGACGGACCCTTCCCACGGTGGTGGAACACGGCGACGTCGCCGACGGACCGATGGACGTCGTCGAGCCCTAAACCGGGTCATCAGCGCGCGAATTCTTATGGATTTCTTCGTGATCTGCGCGTGTGTCCGCGCTGGTTCGCTCTACCGTGGATGAGATTCAAAACAGGATCCGCGACGTTGCCTCCCAACGGGCCCCGTCGCGCTACGACCGTCAAGGAGTCCGAGTGGTTCGTTCCCGAAGAGCAGTTACGCGTGGCGTCACCGCGGTCGCGGCGGCGTTAGCGATGCTCATCGGAGCGGGAGTCGCCAGCGCGGGCGCTGCGACCACCACGTCGACACCGACGATGACCGGGTTCTACCTCGACATCGGCGCCTCGGTGTCCGTCGGTGTCCAGCCCACACCCCACCACCCCACCGGCTACCGCACGCACCACGGCTTCTCCAATGACCTCATCGCCTACGAGGCGAGCCGTGGCGTCTCGCTGAGCCTGACCGAGCTGGGTTGTCCCGGCGAATCGGTCGCCACCATGGTCAACGGCCAGGACGGTTGCTATCACGCGGGGGCCTCGCAGCTCGCCGACGCGATCACGTTCCTGAACACGCACCACGACCAGACGGGCCTCGTCACGATTGACCTTGGCTTCAACTCCGTCGTCCCCTGCCTGCGCACTCACATCGTTGACCCGACCTGCGTGCAGGAGAGCCTCGCCTCGATGGGGCCGCAGCTCTCGAGCATCCTCACCGTGCTGAAGGCGGCGGCCGGTCCCAACGTGACCTTCGTGGGGATCAGTTTCGCCGATCCGTATCTGGCCCAAGAAGCCAACGGCGCCTCTGGTCGGGTCCACGCCCACGCGAGTCTCCAGGCGATCAGTGAGCTCGATCAGACCCTCGCCACGATCTACCAGGCGCACGACATGCCAATGGCCAATGTCGCGGGCGTCTTCCACTTGCACCAGACCACGACCACCACGTCCGAGTCGGGCGCTCGCGTCCCCACGAACGTCGCAACGGTCTGCCACCTCACCTGGATGTGTGCGGCCGCCCCGTACGGCCCCAACATCCACCCCAACCGCGCGGGCTACGAGGCCATTGCCGACGCCGTGATCGCCGTCCTCCCGCCGCCCTATCACTGACGGCTCGAACGCCTGAAGACAGTCACGACAGCGCTTCGGTCCTGCTGACTCATAGTCAGGGCGCTCCACACCGGACTGCCGGAAGAGTCTTAACCTTCTTCAGTGGATCAGCGAGCCCATGCACGGTGACGGCCGTGTGGGGGTCGAGAAGCACCGCGTCAGCGAGTTCGACTGCCCGGTAGCACCAGGCCACGTCAGCGTCGTTGACCCAGTCGCTCGAAGCACAGGGTGGTTTTCGGCGCGTCGTCCCTCGACCACTATGTCGCAATGGACGATGAATACTTTGTCATCGTCGTCATCGAGAGCGCTCGCGCACCGTGTCACACGACGTGGAGTTCGGCGATGTTCGCCACGACGTTCACCTCGGTCGGTCAGTGGTGACTCCGTGACCGACAGCAGCGTGCGAACGCAGGGCCAGCCAAAGACGACCACGAATCCACTCTTCGTCGGTCGAGCGACGTGAGTCCACCGCGTGCGCGACTA
>JAJYDR010000121.1 GCA_021777285.1 Actinomycetes bacterium | reverse complement strand
ACGCGGGCCTGGTGCGCGTGCGCGTCGATGGACGACGTCGCTGCTACTCACTGGCCGACGAGGAGACCGTGACCGCCCTGCTCGCGCTGCTGGCCAACCTCGAACGCGCCCGCGCGCCCGTCGAGCCATCTCGACCCAACGCCGCACAGCGAGGCGACGCCCTGACACTGCCCTAATCAAATGCTCGAGCTAGGAAACTGAAATTGCCCCGCGTGGCCGGGCTCTCCCGCGAAGCGCTGACTGGTGAGCCCGCCAATCTCGAGTCTTGAGCTCTCTCGCTTAATTGAGTCCCAGCCAGCCAAGAGGGTTGACGATACGGCGAACAGTGTCACACCAGAAGCGCTGATGCAGCAGATCACCGTTGCCGCTCCCGAAACTCACGGGGCGATTCCTTCGAACGGTAAAGAGTAAGGGCGGTCACGCCGCCGCCTCGAGTTTCCAACAACTCACACTCCGAGGAGTTCGCGAATCCTGGCGGCGTGTCCCCGACTCACCGGTATCTCATGGACACACGAACCGTTCATTGTTAGAAAGAGTTGGTCGTTGTGGCGACTGACGCCCTCAGCGTGCGCCAGATTCACAATGAAGCTCCGATGAACCCTGACGTAATCGTTAGGGTTGAGACGTGTCTCGAGTTGGCTGAGGGAAATCCCACAGAAGTAGTGCTTGCCGTTCACGCACACATCGGTGTAGTGGCCGTTCGCGCGAAGCACCGTGATCTGATCGACGTCAATCAGGGCGATTCGTCCATCCGCCGAGATCGGAATCTTGGCGAGACCCCGTCCCGACGAGGTCGTGTCTACGGGGGAGGTCAGACGCGTAATGTCGTAAAGGATGAGGCAATAGCCGCACCCGTCGTCGGCATCATTCAATTGCACCACGCGTAGTTGCAGGACGGTATTGGGCACGTTGATGAGCATGGACGCGTAGTCCGAGGACTCGTTCTGTCGCGCCTGAGCGAGCAACCACTCGACCTTGGCCCTGGAGTGTTCGGGATGGATGGACTGTATTGACTTACCGATGGCCTTGCGCAGTTGGCCCTCCCCGAAGATCGACTCCGCAGTGCCGCTGTAGCCAACCACCCGGTACTGCGCGTCGAGAATCACGATGCCGATGGGCAACCGATTCAGTTCATACTGGCGCTGGTGGACCATCTCTGCCTCTCTCAGTCCCCGGCCATCGTGTCGCTCCGCCAACCACGTTCAAGGAGCGTCGCTGCGATTCGTGCACCCAGTACGCAACTTGGGAATTCGACACTTTTCGGCCGAACTTGTAGGTAGGGTACCAAAGAAATTCGATGCTGATCGTAACGGGCTCGGTAGCCGCCGCTCCCAGCGAATCACATCGGGGAGAACGATACGGCTACAGGGGGATGACCCGTGAACAAGGCGATCTTCACGTTGATTGAGAGATGCGTTGGGTGCAAGGGATGCGAGATCGCGTGCGCGGTGGAACACTCCCAGTCCAAAGTCCTGGCGACGGCCCAACACGAGTCACCCCGACCTCGTCCGCGAGTGCGCGTCGAGCCGGCGGGTGCCTACACGTTCCCTTCGCGCTGCGTGCACTGTGAGGACGCCGCGTGTATTACGGCGTGCCCGATGGGCGCCATGACGCGCAACCACGAGACCGGCGCCGTCTACGTGAACCAGGACAGGTGCGTCGGCTGCTGGATGTGCGTCACCGTGTGTCCATTCGGAGGCGTGAGCGCCGATCCCAGCACGAAGCGGGCCCACAAATGCGACCTCTGTCCCGAGCGCACCGCTCAGGGTCTGTCACCCGCGTGCGTCGACGCCTGCCCCACCGGGGCCATGGTGTTCGCGACACCCGAGGAATTCGCCGACCAGCGCCGTAGAGTCACCGCGCGCGCGAGTGTCGGAGCAGTCAACGAAATACCGGAGAATACCGCTCTCTGGCGGTCTCTTAGAGGAGGAAAGTAATCATGACGTCAGCCACTGTTCCCGTCGTGGAATCGACTCTCTTGAAGATTGCCAGCAGGAAAGGTATCAAGACCGGTCGCGACCGGCTCGCCGAGATGTCGCCCCAGTGCGGTTTCGGTGAACTGGGAACCTGTTGTCGCACCTGCTACATGGGACCGTGTCGCATCGACCCCTTCGGTGACGGCCCACAGACGGGCGTGTGCGGCATCAGCCCCGACGCGATGGTCGCGCGCAACATGCTTCGCGAGACGGTAGGCGGCACAGCATCGCACGTCGGTCACGCCCGCCACGTGTTGCTCACGTTGCGCGACGCACTGGACGGCAAGGCCCCCTACGAGATCAAGGGCGAATCCAAGGTCCTCTCGCTCGCCAAGGTCTTCGGCGTCCCCACCGAGGGCCGCGAGATCGTCGACGTGTGTCGTGACCTTGTCAACATCGCCCTCGAGGACTTTGGTCGTCAGGACGAGTTGCCGAACAACTGGGTCTCGAAGCGGGCGCCCCAGGCCGAGCAACAGATGTGGAAGGACCTCGGACTGATGTACTCGAATCCCCATAATGAGATCGAAACCGCGATGCACGCCTCGTCGATGGGCAACGACGCGGATCCACTCTCGCTGATGATGCGGGTCCTCAAGATGAGTCTCATCGACGGCTGGAGCGGACTCGCCCTGACGGTCGACCTGCAGGACATCCTGTTCGGTACTCCCGAGGTGGGCTTCACCGAAGCCGCGGTGGGCGTGCTCGAGGCGAACAGCGTGAACATCGCAACCCACGGTCACAATCCGGTGCTTTCCGAGAAGATCCTCTACTGGTCCGAGAAGATGAACGACGAAGCCGTAACCGCTGGAGCCGAACGCATCAACGTGGTGGGCGTGTGCTGCACGGGTAACGAGCTCAGTATGCGTCACGGCGTGAAACTCGCCGCGCACAACTCCCAGAGCGAACTCATCCTGGTCACCGGTGCAGTTGACGCGATGGTGGTCGACATCCAGTGCATCTGGCCCCAACTCGCGCAAGTGGCCAAGTGCTTCGACACCGCCTTCATCACGACCGATCCAATGGTGCGTATCCCCGATGCTCACCACATCCCCTTCGAACCCCAGCACGCCGACGAGAGCGCCCAGCAAATCGTTCGCGAAGCCATCGCCGCCTTCCAGCGACGTCAGGGCAAGGCCGTAGACATCCCCCAGCACAAGAGCGAAGCCGTCGTAGGGCTCTCGGTGGAAGCGATCGTCGGGATCCTCTCCAAGGTGGACCCCGACGACCCGTTGAAGCCGGTGATCGACAACGTCGCCAACGGCAACATCTTCGGCTTCGCCGGGGTGGTCGGCTGCTCGAGCATCAGATTCCGAGACGGGGCCATGACCGAGGAGATGGTCAAGCACCTTCTCGCGCACAACGTGCTGATCGTGACCACCGGCTGCACGGCCCATATCCTCGGTCAGGCAGGATTCTTGACCCCCGAAGCAACGAACCTCTACTGCGGCGATGGTCTAAAAGCAGTCCTCACGGCCCTCGGTGAGGCGGCGGGTTTGGGCGGTCCCCTCCCCCCGGTGTGGCACATGGGCGCGTGCGTGGACAATTCACGGGTCGTCGACCTTCTCGTCGCGGTCGCTGACCGGTTGAGTGTCAAGGTGGGTCAGCTGCCGGCGGTGGGCTCCGCTCCAGAACTGGTCCAGGAGAAGGCGATCTCCATCGGCGGATCGTTCCTGGCCCTGGGCGTCTCGTGTCACATCGCACCCGCACCACGAATTCTCGGTGGCCCGATGGTGACCCAATTGCTAACCCAGGACCTCGCCGACGTGACCAGCGCAGTGGTTCGTGTCGAACTCGAGGCGAAGGGCGCCGCGGACTGGATGATTGCCCACATTGGCGAGAAACGTGCGGCGCTTGGTCTCGACCTCGCGACGGTTGGCGCCTCGTAGATGACAATCGTAATCGTCGGCAATGGTCCGGCGGCGGTCGCGGCTGCCGAGGCAATACGCGAATTCGATGTGGTGAGCCCCCTCACGCTGATTTCCAAGGAGTGCAGTTCGTTCTACTCCCCTTGCCCCCTGGCCGAGTACGTTGAGCAGAGCGTGGCGCGCGAAGACCTGTTCCTCCGCGACGATGACTTCTATTCTCGCCACGGCATTACAACGCTCCTGGGTCACACGGCGTTCGCCATCGATCCCACGTCCCAATTGGTGAAGGCGGTGCACAACGGCCAACCCGTGGATGTCCACTACGAACGCCTGCTCATCGCCTCGGGCGCTCGGGCCGTGCTGCCCCCCGTGCCGGGACTCGCGGACACGCCGGGAGTATTCAACCTCAAGACGCTCGACGACGCCGACGCCATCATTCAACGGTTGCATTCAGTCCGCCACGCCGTGGTGATCGGGTCGGGATTCATCGGGCTCGAAGCCGCCCAGGCGCTGCACCGGCGTGGCGTAGCAGTCACCGTGCTCGAGGCAATGGACCGGGTGCTGCCCCAGATGCTCGATGCGGAGTTCGCCTCTCGAGTTCAAAGTCGACTCGCGTCGTTCGGCATCGACGTGTGGTTGAACAGTCCGGCACAGGCGGTCCTCGGAGGTGCGAGTGGCGTTACGTCAGTGATAGCCGGTGACAGAGAGATCGACTGCCAGCTCGTCGTGTGCGCGGCGGGGGTTCGAGCCGACGTCACGTGGCTGCAGGGCAGCGGAATCGCCACCAACCGAGGGGTCATCGTCGATGACCGAATGCGGACCAATCTTGCGGGCGTCTACGCCGCGGGGGACGTCATTGAGACGAGTAACTGGACAGGGAAGACCGACATCATCCCGACGTGGCCCAATGCGGTCGCGAGCGGTCACACGGCCGGTCTCAACATGGTCGACCAGACGCAGCACTTCAGCGGCCTCGTGGGAGTCAACGTAGTTCGCATCTTCGATCAGGCGGTGTCGTCGTTCGGGGTCCGCGACGGGGACCAGACCCTGAGTGAGCAAAATTCCAGCGGTGTTCGCAAGCTCTTTCTCGCGCAGGGCCGCATCATCGGCGGCCAATTCATTGGAGACGTCACCAGGACGGGGATCTACCTCGAACTCATGAAAAAGCGAGTCGACGTCAGCGCCCAGACGAACGTTCTGCTCTCGCCCCGTTTCACCCTGGCGCGGCTCCTACCCACGCCTCCTCGTGTCCGGGTCATCGCGGCGTGAGGGCTCGAACAGGCGACGCCCTCTACGTTGGTGACCCCGACACTGATGACCACACCCGGATACGAAAGAGGAGCTAACGATGAATCTGCACGATGACGGGCGTCGCGATTCATTAGCCGAGAATCCGCTGCGCGCTTTGAAGATCGCCGTGGCCGGCAAGGGTGGCGTCGGCAAGACCACACTCACGAGTCTCTTGGCGGGCCACTTCGCCGGTCTGGGTCGGCCAGTGCTCGCCATCGACGCCGACCCCTCACCTTGCTTGGGACCCGCCCTGGGTTTTCCCGCCGAGAAATTGGAACGACTCGTGCCCCTCACCGAGATGGACGATCTCATCGCCGAGCGCACGGGGACGTCCGTCGACGGCGGGTCGGGAGGATTCTTCAAACTCAATCCCCGCGTCAGTGACCTTCCCGATCGGCTCTCCCAAATTCACAACGGAGTTCGGTTACTGCTGCTCGGAGCGGTGCAGCAAGGTGGTGGCGGCTGTTTCTGCCCCGCCAGCACGGTGCTCCAACAATTGGTCCGACACGTGCTACTCGCCCGAGACGAGGTGGTACTCCTCGATCTGTACGCGGGCGTCGAGCACCTCGGTCGCGCGACGGCCGACTCAGTGGACGTGATGCTCGCGGTGGCCGAGCCGACCCTACGTTCCCTAAAGACCGTGGCGCAGATCAAGCAACTAGCATCCGATATTGGCATCACGAACCTCCTACTCGTGGGCAACAAGGTAAGCCGCCCGGAGGATCTCCAGTTCTTCATCGACAATGCTTCCGGTCTGCCTATCGCTGGATTCTTGAACACGACTGAACTGGCCATTCAAGCGGACCGTTCAGGGTCCTCGCTCTACGGCATCGACAATGTTTTGGCCGCGTCAGTAGCCGGAATCGCAGATCGCGCCGAGGAGTCGTGCCTCGGCCCTTCGCTCCACGCGCAGAGCGATAGCTCTGTCCCTTGCGACCCTGCTCACGGGCATCTTTGAAATCGAGATCTTCGATCACCACGACGTGGCGGTGGTGCTCGCAAGCCAGAGTCAGTATCTCGGACACCACCGCCCAGATCCATCCATCGCGCGTGCACGTCGTGATCCCCGCGAGGTCGGCCGTAAGAGTACGAGGTCGGCCCACCACGTTGTCCGCAGGTCCCACCACGCACAGTGCCAGGTGCCTGTGATTGAAGTCGACCACCATGATTGACCTTTGACGTAGCGCCGCCAGGGTCGGGACGGGTGTGGTCGTGATCTTCCACGACGCGTCGCAGTGCCATCGACGCTTGATCGCATCGTAGGTGAAGTCGTGGACCACGACCACGGTGACGCCACGATTCGATGGCGCCCAACGGCTCAGCGCCCGTCGTCGACCTGATGGAGATCGAACCAGATGGCCTCCACCGGCACGTCGCCCACGTTGAGGAGCCGGTGGGGCACCTCGGAGTTGAAGGAGATGGAGTCGCCCGCCGCCATGCGGTAGACCTCGA
>JAJYDR010000001.1 GCA_021777285.1 Actinomycetes bacterium | reverse complement strand
GTTCACCTCGGTCGGTCAGTGGTGACTCCGTGACCGACAGCAGCGTGCGAACGCAGGGCCAGCCAAAGACGACCACGAATCCACTCTTCGTCGGTCGAGCGACGTGAGTCCACCGCGTGCGCGACTAATGGGACTGGAAGGTTTGTCTCGAGTAGGGCAGGCTTTCCACTGAGCCGCTGACTGGTGAGCACTTGCCGCGACTGAACCTTGAGTTCTATGGCTAGATCGTGCCCCAGTCGGTCGGTGAGGTGAACGGAGAAGGCTGGAGGGGTGTCGTGCCTGGAGCACTGATCCATTAGTTCGCTGCCGTTTCCCTCGGGGCTCGATTCCATCGACCACTGGAGGTGACCACATGATTTTCGTCGGAGTGGATTGGGCCGAGGCTCACCACGACATCTGCGTCCTCGACGAGGCAGGAGATGTTCTCGCCCGAAAGAGGATTCCGGACACGCTCGTTGGCGTTCGGGCGCTGCACGAATTGCTGAGCGAACACGCCGAAGAACCCGCGGAGGTGATCGTCGGCATCGAGAAGGACCGGGGACTGCTCGTCACGTCCATGCTTGGCGCCCGCTACCGCGTCTACGCCGTCAATCCGATGTCGGCCGCGCGCTATCGCGAGCGCCACGTCACCTCGGGATCGAAGTCCGACCCTGGCGACGCCAAGGTGCTCGCCGACCTCGTGCGAACCGACCGGCACAACCACCGCGAGGCGGCCGGCGACAGCGAGAACGCCGAGGCCGTGAAGATCCTCGCGCGCGCCCACCAGAGCGCCATCTGGTCCCGCCATCGCGAAGCCAACGCGCTGCGCAACGCCCTAAAGGACTACTACCCGGGGGCGCTCGTCGCCTTCGGCACCGACCTGGACGACCGCGACGCGGTGGCGATCCTCGAGATCGCCCCCACCCCGCCGCTCGGGCGCCTGTTGTCGAAGGCCAAGATCATCGCGGCTCTAAAGCGCGCGGGCCGGGCTCGCAACCTCGAGCGGCGCGCCAGCGAGATCCAGGCGGCCCTGCTCGAGGCTCAACTCGCCCAGGGCCCGGTCCTCGAGCTCGCCTACGGGCGCACCACCAAGGCCCACGTCGCGATGATCCACGCCTACAACGTCGAGATCGCCGAGCTCGAAACGGCGTTGACGTCGGGTTTTGAGCAGCACCCGGACGCTCGGATCGTCCTGTCCCTGCCAGGAATGGGGACGGTCCTCGGCGCCCGGGTGCTGGGCGAGTTCGGGGACGACCCGAACCGCTACTGCAACGCCAAGTCTCGCAGGAACTACGCCGGCACGTCACCGATCACGAGGGCCTCGGGCAAGAGCCACGTCGTTCTGGCCCGTCACATGCGCAACAAGCGTCTGGCCGACGCCCTCGACCAATGGGCCTTCTGCTCGCTGACCAAATCACCGGGTGCTCGCGCCTACTACGACGAGCTGCGAGGACGCGACAAGACCCATCGCCAGGCCGTCCGTCAACTCGCCAACCGCTGGGTCGGCATCCTGCACGCCTGCCTCGAACAGCGCGTCGACTACGACGAAAGCATTGCCTGGAAGCATCGAGTTGACCTCGCGGCTTGACAGGTTAGGGACTAGGGGTGTCTAGCCCCACCGCCGATTTGGTGTTGCGATGTTCGATCACCTGGGATGCTTCGGCGAGGGCACCCGTTGCGGCGATTGCGTTTCTTCCCGCCTTGTACGACTCGAGGAGTTCGTGTCGCGTGCCCCGACTACCAGCCCCCTGGTGCGCAGCCGTTCTGGTCGGGAACCCAACCGCCCGTCACGCGCATGCCGATGAGGATCTGCGCGTCGCGCGGTGCCTCACCGGCGAGCGGCGCGAACTGGGTTCCGCCGTATTCGAGCCACGTGGAGTTAGCAAAGCCAATCCCCGAGTACAGCGGACCTTCCATCGACCAGTTGCCCGCTACTTCGCAGATCGCCACGTGCTGCCATTCGGCGCGCAGCTGGTTCACAGTGACTCGAGCGAGCGCGGCGACGTACGTCAGAATCGACGGGTGGTGAATCACCCTCGTGACGTGCGGTTTTGCCCGATGATGCGTTACAACCACCTGCTTTGGGCGCGCCGACGGTGGCGTGCTCGCCGCTCCGCCCGAGGAAGGCAGAATTGCCGCGCTGGTAAGCAACGCCATGGTCGCATACAAGATTCTTCGCATGGTTTCTCCTTTGGCGTGCACGGCACCCGTGACCACGTCGCGTTGCGGACGAAGGCACTGGGCACACGACTTGGCGTCAAACCGAAAAGGTCCACCAAGCGGCACGGTCAATTGGCCACTTAACCCACTTGAATGTGAGGTGACATCGAAGCAGTCTTTGCTGCGGCGTTAATTCTACGGCAATAACTCGATCTGTGACGCAGTTTCACACGTATTTCTTCCGTGCACGTACTGTGACCAGGGTTTCTGAGAATTATTTTTTGCCCTACAGACTTAATGACATACGTGATTTTGCGGATTTCCATACCATCACGTGCTCGAAAGGGCCCGTCACCTCGGGTTATGCCAGCGAATTTGATGCCGCCGAATTGACCCTGCGTTGTCGCTGATCAGAGGCAAGACGATCTAGGGTCGACCTTTGCCAAATCCCTTGCCGTGGCCGTTTCCGGGGCCGGGTCCGATGAAAATCGTCGTCGTCGTGGTCGTGGTCGAACTTGGCGTCGCGACGCCGAGGGAACTGGCGAGTAGGGCGACGTCGCGCTCAAGCATCGCTCCCGCCGAGGGCGTTACGGAGCCGTTCGCGACGCCACCGACGACTGTTGCCATCGCCTGCTGCAAGTCGTTCTCGACGGCGCCACGATTGCCATTCGCGCCGTCGATCAGCGACTGCTGGGCCATCTGGGCGATGGTCTGTGCCGTCGGCGGCTGGATCGCGCCCGCAGCCTGGCTCGTGGCCAGGTCCGCCATCAAAGTTGCGATGGCCGCCGAGCTCGACGAGACGGTGGTGGTCGTTGAAGCGTGAACCGTTGTTGTCGTGGTTGCCGCACGTTTCGGTGTCGATGCGCCCACCAACAACGAGATGAGCACGTACAGCAACACACCGATGACCACCAAGACGCCGGCCATGACCCACGGTCGCCGCTCCGCGCGATCACTTGATGGCGTCGAGACAACCAGCGTCTCGTCATCGGTCAACCGCGGCGGCGCTCCGGGCATGACGAACGTTTGATCGGCCGACCCAACGAGTCCAATGACCCGAGTCTCGGCATCGTCTCGCGGTTCCCACGCGAGCGCGTACGGCGGCGTCTCGAGTAACGACGCGACCTCCGCGCCACTCAAGCGGCGCTCGGGTCGCGGATCCAACATGCCACCGAGCAACACCGCCCAGGGCGCCGGCAGATCGGCGGGCAGGATGACCGGTCCGGTCAATCGCTTGGCCACAATCTCGCTCGGCGAGCCCTCAAAGACCCGTCGGCCCGTGAGACACTCCAAGATGACGATGCCCAGGGACCAGATATCGGCGCTCGGGCCCACCCGTTTGCCATCGAGCTGCTCGGGCGCCATGTAGATGACCGTGCCGATCGTCGTACCCGGTGCCGTGATCGTCGACGCGTCGTCGAACTTGGCGATGCCAAAGTCCGCGAGCCAGACCTCGCCGGACGTCGAGCGCAGAATATTCGACGGCTTCACGTCACGATGCACGACGCCGCGACCGTGCACGTAGCTGAGCGTTCGGGCCACGCTCGCCGCCATCGACGCCGTCGCGGGCGCGCCCAGGGGGCCATCCTTGAGCGACTGCGCGATCGACGCGCCGTCGACGTAGTCCATGACCAGAAAGGCCAAGTCGCCCACCATGCCCGTGTCGAGCAGCCGCACGAGGCCCGGACCGTCGAGGCTCTCGAGCGCGCGGGCCTCTTCGACCAGGCGACGGGCAAATTCCGGATCGTTCGAGCGAACGACCTTGATCGCCACCGGTCCCCCGGATCGCTCATCACGGGCCTCATAGACGTCGGCCGTACCGCCACGCCCGATGAGCCGGACTATCCGGTACCGACCCCCGATGACTTCGCCACTCATGGACATGCGTCTCTACTCACGTTCCTCGTATGCCCCGATCCACGTCATCAGATCGGCTGGCGCCAGGCGCCTCGGACCCCACCGACCATTACGTCGTCGGTGCAGTAACTGCCCCCACCGTAGCGAGCCCGCGTCGTGCGCGAGGCGCCAGCGTCGCCACTACCCACGTTGACCAGGTGTGTTACCACGACGACTGCGAACATTCCTAGACTCGTTCTGTCATCGCGAGTCGACGATGACAGCCAGCGAGGTACGCGTGCATCACTGCTCACAGGGTCTCGAACCCGGACCCGTGTGCGACAGCGGTAGCGGCGCGCGATGAGCGATCAGCCCGCCACGACGACCGACGGCCGAGTCGGCCCACAGGCCGCCGCCCGGCTCGACCGGCTCCCGGTGACGCGGTGGCTCAGCGCGATTATGGCGTTGCTCTTTCTCAGCTGGTTGATCGAGTCCTATGACGTCGGGCTAACCGGATCGGTCCTGCCCTCGCTGACCAGCCAGTTCGCGCTGTCAACCGCCATGAAGTCCTTCGTGGCCATCTCCGCCAACATCGGCATCGTCATCGGCATCGTTCCCGCGGGTCGCCTGGCGGACCGCTTCGGACGACGGCGCACGCTGATCGTCGGCACGATCGCCTACGCCATACTCACCTTCGTCACGGGCTTGGCGCCAAACGTTCCGACCCTCATCGTCCTGCGAATCGTCGATGGTATGGCCATGGGCGCCGTCTTTCCGCTGCCCTACGTCCTCGCGAGCGAATTCTGCCCACCGAAGCGCCGGGGTCGCTTCATCGCGTGGTCCGACGCGTTCCTCTCTGCCGGCTATTTCCTCTCACCCCTGCTCGCGCTTGTCCTGATTCCCAACGCCCAGGACACGACTGGTTGGCGCATCATGTTCATGATCGGCGGTCTTCCCCTGCTGTTCGCCCTGCTCGCGTGGCGCTACCTCCCCGAGTCGCCGCGCTGGTACGAGTCCAAGGGTCGGTGGGAGGAGGCCGAGCGCGTCCTCGCCACGTTAGAGGCGCGCGCCGTTCGCAACGGTGTCGCCCTCGAACCGATCGCGCCGTTGCCGGCGAGTGCCGCCACGCCGGCGGCAGTCGTCGCGCATCCCCTTCGCGCGATTTTCGTGAAACCGCTTCGCCGACGCTCGCTGACACTCTGGACGACCTTTGGCGGGACCTTCTTTATCTTCTATTCCATCCAGATCTTCATGCCGACGGCGGTGACGACGATGGGGTACACGCTCACCTCGGCCTTCGCCTTCACGGCGGTCATCGTTGGTGTCTCGATACCCGGCAAGCTGCTCGAATCATGGGTCATCGAACGCTGGGGTCGTAAACCAGTGATCATCAGCTTCACCGTCATCGCAGCGGGCGCATCATTCGCCTTCGGCTTCGTGCGCGGCGCGGTGCCGGTACTACTCGTGGGCTGTCTGATGTCGTTCTTTGGCATCGCCGTCGACCCGGCCGTCAAGGTCTACACCGCCGAGAGCTACCCCACCGAGATTCGCGCGTGGGGCGTCGCGACGACCGAAGGATTCGGCCGCTTGATTTCTGGGGTCATCGGACCATCACTGATTCCCACCTTCTTCTCGAACTTCGGCGTGGCCGGGGTGTACTGCCTCGTTGGCGCCGTCGCGCTCGTCGCCGTGATCGTCGTCGCCATCTGGGGGCGCGAAACGAAGGGGCTCGCGCTCGAACAGAGCGCAACGGCACCGCACCACTAACGTGCTCGCCGTGCAACCCGGACCACTGCCCGGTTCAGGGCCAGTGAAAACAGTTCACGCCGCCCACCGGCACCGACGTTCGTCCCATCGGGGTCGCGGGGGAGAACGAGTACCTTTGACGTCGTGCGAGGACTCGGGACCATCATCGATGTGGTCGCGATCATCGTGGGCGCGGCGATTGGCGTGCTCATCGGCAACCGGCTCCCCGCGCGGACCCGCCACACCGTGACCGATGCGCTCGGTCTCGTCGTACTCGTCATCGGAGCGCTCAACATCGCGGCAATTTCCGATCACTCGTTTCGCCACGCCGTCGGTGCCAACTGGACGCTGCTCGTCGTCCTTGGCGCACTGATCGTCGGCGGCATCGCGGGCTCGCTCCTTCGCATCGAGGAGCGGGTCGCGATTTTTGGGGGATGGATCCAGAACCGCATGACCCGCGGGCGCACGAGCGGCTCGCGTGAACGCTTCATCGAAGGGTTCGTCGCCGCCTCGCTGCTGTTTTGCATCGGCCCACTCGCCATCCTTGGGGCGCTGAGCGATGGCCTGGGACACGGGATCAGCCAGCTGGTGCTCAAGTCCGCACTGGACCTCTTCGCGGCGATCGCCTTTTCGGCCACTCTGGGCTGGGGTGTCGCGGTCTCGGCGCTGCCGGTCGGGATCTTTCAGGGTTTCGTCACTGTCTTGGGCGTGCTCGCCGGTTCCTTCTTGCCCGCGTCGATGATCGCCGCGATCACCGCGACCGGCGGCGTCCTCCTGCTCGGCATCGGCATGCGGCTCCTGCAGGTGAAGTCGGTTCCGGTCGCCGATCTCCTGCCCTCACTGGTCGTCGCTCCCATCATCGTCGGTGCGATCAGCGTGTTTCACGGCTGAACGCCTCTCGCCGCCACGACTGACCAGCACGCTACGGGCCCCAGCTGGCAGCTGACGCTGTCTAGTTCGTCGCGCGCGCGATGACGATCCGCCCGATGCCCACCCGCGCGTCTATCGACAGGTGCGGTGCCCGCGACGGCGTCCCCGCGCCAACGCCAGGCGCGGGCACCGCGCTAAAAGGCGTCCCGTCAGGCGAGCCCTGGAGGTCGACGGGTCCGAGACCCACGTGTGTGGTGATCGAGACCACGGCGTTGGCTGGAACATAGACCCGCACCAAGCCGATTGCCGTGGAAACGTGAATGGTGTAGCCCGACGACGGAAAGCGGACGTCCTGCAGGTCCAGCGTCGACGAGCCGAATTGGGTCGAGTACTGGTGCTGGACGCCGCGCAGCGACGTGGGCTGCCAGGTGTGGGCGCCGTCGCCACCCGAAAGCGCCACGCCGGTCGACGCGACAAATCCCATGACGGCGCCAACAAGGAGTATCAGCGCGCTCAGACTGAAGAGCACGATCACCGCGGCGATGCGGCGGATCGTGAGTCGGCGTGGGGGCGTTCGCAGCGCGACGACGGCCAGGGCGACGAGAAACACCAGCCAGACCAGTGCGAGACTCGGCCCGCCGTGTGCGGCGATGCCACCGCGCGAGATCGTGGCCACCAGGACCCCGAGGGCCACCACGACACCGAGGAGGACGGCGACGGTCAATCGATGCGAGTGCGATTCGGGCAGGCGACTACGCATCGTGATCTCCTCACCCTCGGCCAGCGGCACGAAGACCCAGAGCGCCAGGTAGAGCGCGACACCGAGTCCCCAGAACAGCGCCAGGACGACGAAGAGGACTCGAAAGACGTTGGCGTCGATGTCGAACCGATTGGCGAGACCGCGCGCGACGCCGGCGATCACTTTGCCGTTCGCGCTGCGCCGGAACTGACGCGGGGCTCCGTTCGCCACGTCACCGGTGACGGGCATGTCGGGGTTGGTCGTCGAGTCAGTGTCGGTCATGTCCTCACGGTACGTCGCCGCTCGCTCCCCCGTCATCAGGGACAACCCTGACCGTAGCGTTGGGGCTCCGGGTTGTCCCGTAGCGCCACGGCACCAATGAGGTGTAAGGCTGTAGGCGCGATCGAGGACGACACCATGACTACCACCCACCAGCAGCACCCACGCCTCGGGGTCCCCCAGCATCCCCTGCGACGAAACGTCGCCGACGCCGTGCTCGGTGGCGTCTGCGCGGGGATCGCGTGTCGCCTCGGCATTCGCACGACCCACGTACGCCTGGCGACGGCGCTGTTGAGCCTGGTCTTTGGCGTCGGACTGGTCGCGTACATGATCGGCTGGCTCGCAATCTGCCGCGACGGCGAGGGTGAGCCCATCGCGCGCCGACTCGAAGGCCAGCGGCGCACCGCTGTCATCGTGTACTGGTTGCTCGCCGCGGTGCTCGTGGTCCTACTCGTCATCTCGCGCGTCGGCCCCACCATAGTGAGACCGTACGCGTGGTCGGTCCTGCTCAGTCTCGTCTTCCTGGTCGTGATCTGGCGCGGTTCCTCCGCGCAGGAGCGCCTCCACCTCGAGCAGATCGCTCAGGCGCTGCCGGTGCTCGGCGTCGCGTCAGTACGCGGGTGGCGGGCCATCGCGTGGCGCCTCGTCCCCGCGGCGATCCTCATCGTCGTCGGTCTGCAGATCCTCCAACAGGTCGGCGGCGTCTGGGGGGCGGCCGTCCCGGCGCTCGTCGGCGGTGCGGCCCTGATCATCGGGGTACTCGTGCTGCTCGCGCCGTGGTGGCTACAGACCGTGCGCGACCTCTCAACCGAGCGACGCGTGCGGGTGCGCGCCGAGGAGCGCGCCGCGCTCGTCGCCCACGTTCATGACTCGGTGTTACAAACCCTCACTTTGATCGAGCGTTCAGCGGAGGATCCCGCCACGGTACGACGGCTGGCCCGAGCCCAGGAACGCGAACTGCGCACGTGGCTCTTCGCTCCCGACCTGATCGGGTCGACCGCGAGGACCGATGAAACCTTCGCGAGCCAGTTGCGAGCAATTCAGCACGACGTGGAACGCGACTACGGCGTGCGCGTCGAGCTGGTCGTGGTGGGCGACGCGCCGCTCGACGAACGAATCAGTGGACTCCTGGCGGCGGCGCGCGAGGCTGCGCTCAACGCCGCCAAGTGGTCCGGCGTGGAGCACTTCAGCGTCTACGGCGAAGTGGAGGCCGACGCGATCTCGGTCTACGTGCGCGATTCCGGTGTCGGATTTGACCCCGCCGCCGTGCCCGACGACCGCCAAGGCTTGGCGGCCTCGATTCACGCGCGCGTTGAGCAGCTCGGCGGCTCGGCCGTCGTACGGTCCACGGTTGGTGATGGCACCGACGTCGCATTGACCATGTCACGCGTGGGCGCCGGCTCGTGAGTCGACCGCGCGTCTTCCTCGTCGACGATCACGAGCTAATCCGATCGGGGATCAAGGCGGAAATCGCCCACGACGTGGACATCGTCGGCGAGGCCGACGAAGTCGTCGCCGCCACGGAGATGATCCTGGAGCGACGGCCCGACGTCGTGCTGCTCGACGTGCACATGCCCGACGGCGGCGGCTTGCGGGTCCTTCGCGAGGTGCGCTCGACGTGCGCCGACGTGCGCTTCCTCGCCCTGTCGGTCTCCGACGCCGCCGAGGACGTCATCGCCGTCGTGCGAGCGGGTGCGGCCGGCTACGTGACGAAGAACATCTCGGGCGCCGATCTGATCGAAGCGATCGAGCGCATTCGCGCGGGCGACGCCGTCTTTTCGCCGATGCTGGCCGGTTTCGTCCTCGAGGCGTTCGCTAGTGATTCGGCGGGCGCGACGTCGCACGCCACCGGTGATCCGGACCTCGACCAGTTGACCGCACGCGAGCGTCAGGTTCTGCGACTTATTGCCCGGGGCTACACCTACAAAGAGGCCGGTACCGAACTCGGTATCTCGTCACGGACCGTGGAGACCCACGTCTCCTCGGTCTTGCACAAGCTCCAACTCTCCAATCGCCACCAGTTGACCCACTGGGCCAACGAACGCCGATTGACGTGAATGGAGGTGCTTGGCACGCGATTACGGCGCGGTACGCCTATGGTGCCGTCAAGACGGCAGCGGACCGCATGGGCCCGCGATTCGCTCAGATAGCGCGAACGTTGAGGGCTTCTTCGCCCTTCCTGCCGGGCGCAACGTCGAACTCGACCTGCTGACCCTCTTCGAGACTCCGGTAGCCGTCGCCCTGGATGTTGGAGAAATGCACGAATACGTCATCACCCTGCTCACGCGAGATGAATCCGAATCCCTTTTCTGCGTTGAAAAACTTCACGGTACCGTTTGCCACGATCACTCAATTCTCAAAGCGACGGGCCAACCATTTCGGCCCGCTCGCTACCTGAAGTGTACTCACCCCTGGCGTTGCCACCGACACAATGCCCTGGCCACCCGTGGAAGACCTTCAGCACCCAATTCACCCGGATTTCGCCGCCTCATAGCCTGACCAGTGCATACCAGCAGGTCCGGAACGACAATGGCGTTCGTGCCCGGGTTCAGCGAAGGCATCGCCGAACGTCATTCGGTGATTGAGCCCCTGCTGGCGCTAGGGCGCGACGCGCCATGGTCGACGCCGTGGGGTGTGATCGAAGCGCCAGATTCCCTGTTGCAAACGAGGTCGTCCGTGGGGTCACGAAACGCGACGAGACTCCCCCAAACCGGGCCATTCGCTCCAGCGACCTTGCCCTGGCGCCGACCACATCGGACAAACGGGTTGTCGTGGTGAACCACGAATTACATGTCCGCGAACGGAAGGCAGCGCGCTGCTGACGCCCATAAATTACGAACCGTGATTGACCTCGATGAGTTTCGCTGGAACGCAGTAATCACGCGCGACAGTTCGGTCGCTGGCACTTTCGTCTACGGCGTGACTTCGACGGGTGTCTTTTGTCGCAGCGGCTGCACGTCACGCCGACCCTTACGGCGCAACGTCGTCTTCTTCACCACGACCGTGGAGGCCGTGGAGGCCGGATTCCGGGCCTGCCGTCGGTGTCGTCCTGATGAGTTGGCCGTGCACGATCCCGCCGTGGCGGCGGTCGTTGAGCTCTGCCGGCGTCTGGAGAACCCGAAGGAGACGATCAACGTGAGCGCGTTCGCCGCTGACCATGGCTATAGCGAGCGGCACCTGCGACGGCGTTTTTCCGAACTCATCGGCGTCCCGATCGGCGCCTTCACGCGGATCGCGCGCGACGAGCACCTGCGCGGATCGCTTCGGTCCCGGGTTACAGTCACCCAGGCCATCGTCGACGCGGGCTACGGTTCGAGCCGAGCGTTTTACGAACACGGCGCAACGCGCCTGGGCATGGCGCCGCGCCGGTACCGTGACGGTGGTCGCGGCGAGCGCATTGCGTTCACCTCTCTCGAGACCCCGATCGGCTTCGTTGTCGTCGCCGCCACCGCCCGAGGCGTCTGCGCCGTGCGAATCGGCGCCGACGAGTTGACCCTCATCGACGAACTTCGCGACGAGTTTCCCCACGCCACGCTGGTGCGCGACGACGACGAACTCGTCGACGTGGCGGGCGTGCTCGCGGGCGCCGTTCGCGGCGAGGCTGACGCCACGCGGCTGCCCATCGATTTGGAGGGCACCGCGTTCCAGATGCGAGTATGGGACGTGCTCCGCGACGTACCCATAGGCCAGACGTTCACGTACGCGCAACTGGCCGAGGAGAACAGAACCCCGCGCGCGGTGCGCGCGGTGGCGTCGGCGTGCGCGGCCAATCCGGCCGCACTGGTGGTGCCCTGTCACCGAATCATTCGACGAGACGGGACCTTGGGTGGCTACCGCTGGGGGCTGGACGTCAAAGAAGCATTGCTTGAGAACGAGCGCGCCACAGCGGCACGGGTGAATTCGTGACGTCGAGTCCCAAGTCTCGAGTTTTTGGCTGGCAGGCGAGTTTCATCCTGCTCGGCGCCATTTGGGGCTGTTCGTTCTGGTGGATCAAGCTCGGCCTGCGCGCGATGTCGCCGGTCGACGTCGCGCTGGTTCGCCTGGCCGCCGGCGCAGTCACGCTGCTTGCGCTGGCGGCGATCACGCGAACCCAACTACCCCGAAAGCTCGCCACATGGGGACATCTGTTCGTACTCGCGCTGCTCTTGAACAGCATTCCCTTCACCCTCTTCTCCTACAGCGAGACGCACATCTCGGCCGTCCTGGCGGGACTCATTAACGCGGGCACTCCCCTCTCAACGCTCATCGTGGCCCTGTTCATCCTGCGACAAGAGCCCATCCGTCCCGTGGTTGTGCGGGGTCTCGCGGTGGGACTCGTCGGCGTCCTGGTCCTCATAGGGGTATGGCAGGGTTTTGGCGCTGGACAGCGTCTCGGCATCCTTGCCTGCCTCGGCGCCGTCGTCTGCTATGGCTTTGGCTTCACCTACGCGCGACGGCACTTGGCGGGACTGCCCGAGAATCCAATCGCGCTCGCGACCGGACAGATCGTCAGCGGGACCCTCCAGATGGTGCCATTCTCCATTGCGTTCGGACACTTCGACGCCGTTCGCCCCACGTCATCACTGATCGCATTGGGCGCACTCGGCGTACTCGGTACCGGATTTGCGTACGTGCTCAACTTCGACGTCGTGCGCAACGCGCCGGCCACCGTGGCCAGTAGCGTCACCTACCTCACGCCAGTGTTTGCCGTGATTGTCGGCATCGCATTCCTCGGCGAATCGCTGAGTTGGAACGAGCCGGTTGGCGCACTGCTCATTCTCCTCGGCGTCGCGATCTCACAAGACCGTTTCCGCAGCAGAGCGCAGCGTCCGGTCGACGACTTGGCTGACGAGCCCGCCTGACCAAGCGCCAACGACACCAGAACGGGCGTTGGAGCCTCGAACCCCGATAGCTCAATCGATCGCCCAGTCACGATTTCGTCGCTGCGTACGGTCCGAGACATCTCGACGATTCCATGTGGCACTCAGATTTCGCGGGCCAACCGGACACCCGTCGAAAATGGGACTTCACCAACCACGGTCGATCCATCACACTGATTCCGGCGACGACGTAGCCAGTCGCAATTCGCGCAACCTAGCATCTGATCAGGAACTACTCGGTGGGCCGTACAGGACTTGAACCTGTGACCCCTTGCGTGTCATGCAAGTGCGCTACCAGACTGCGCCAACGGCCCTAGGCGTGCAACCCTATCACCTCTCCGACCGGAGTCAGACACCTCGGGCTTGCTGACCGGGTGGCAAAATCGAGAGTTCTCGCTGGCCAGCGTTGTTGTGGACAACCTGCTCTAACAAGACCTCGACCGCCGCGCGAGCGTCCCCAACCGCATCGTGGCCTCCGGGACTGATGTGATAGTGACCACACAGGTGGGTCAGCGATCGTCGAGGCCGGAACGCGCGGCTGGGATCGATGGCCAGATCATGTTCGATCACGTCGATAATTCGAAATCTGGTGCGTTCGAACGACGAGGCCGCCTCCGTATCCAGCACGGCATTCGCGGTCCAGCGCAGCATTGCCATATCGAAACGCGCCACATTGGCACCAACGACGTAGGCGCCATCTCGATGCAAGTCAGTGAGGATGGCGATGGCGCGACGTGCACCGGTCGCTACGTCAAGCACGTCGTGGGTCGAACGCAGGTCGTTCAATCGCTCGAGGTCGAGGCCGTGGACACGCCGCGCACCCTCGCTGATCGGTCGGTCCGGGACGACGAAGAACTCGTGTGTCACTACCGGCTGCCCGTAGCGGTAAACACAGAAACCGTAGGAGATGGCGCGTTCACTGTGAACGTCCAGGCCCGTCGTTTCCGTGTCGAAACCGACGAGCAACTCGGGAACGCGATTCAGTGTGCTGGCCACGACACCATCTTCGCCGCTGCCTGTGACCCTCGCACCATGGGGGTCACGATAATCGACGGCCGTCGGCGATTCGAAATGTCGATAAACCACTCCCCCGGAGCCGCCATCGCCGGCCACGCCATCAGCCAAGAAGCCAACGCACCGCAGTAGCCTCGACCTGGAGTCGCAGCGGGGGATTCGATGGCATCGCAGTCGTCACGAGATGATGGCCGAAACACCGGTCGGGACCTCGTCATCCAGGCGGGCTACCGACCCGAACTGCGCCGCACCCTGCGGACGTTCTCGATGTTCGCGATCGCCTTCTCGATCATCTCGATTACCACGGGAATCTTTCTCAACTTCGGATTCGGCCTGACGTGGTTTGGGCCGGCGTCCATCTGGACCTGGCCGGTTGTCGCCCTGGGCAACACCATGATCGCGCTCGTCGTCGCCGAGCTGGGCACGCGCATTCCCCTGGCGGGCTACGCCTACCAGTGGAGCAGCCGTCTCGTGAACTCGACCTACGGCTGGTTCGTCGGCTTCGCGGGGCTGCTCTACATGGCCGTCGGCGGCGGCGCCATCCTGCTGGTTGCGGCGAGCCCGCTCCTATTGAGCGAGTTTGGCGTCACTGCGTCGACGCACCCGCACCTCAACCTGGCCGTGTCGATCGTCTTCATGGTGATCGCCACGGTCGCCAACATCATCAGCGTTCAGTTCTCCGCCCGGGTCAACAACGTCGCGGTCTTCACCGAGATCCTCGGCACCCTCGTCTTCAGCGTCCTGCTGATCGTGCTCTGGGGACTCCAGGTGAAGCACACGCCCTACGGTCTTTCCCTGCTCACGAGCACCACGCGGCTGACCTCGAGTCCGGCCCCGTACTCCTTCGCCCTGGCGGGGATGCTCGGGGCGTTCACGCTCATCGGCTTCGAGCTGGCGGCCGACATGAGCGAGGACGCGGTCGATCCCCGCCACTCGGTGCCCCGCGCGATCATCGCCGCCCTGGTGACCTCGGCGGTGCTCGGCATGGTGACCCTCGTCGGCTTCACCCTGGCGATTCCCAACCTGCGAGTCGTCGAGCACGCGCCCTTGCCGTTGCTCACCATTGCCGAGTTCTGGCTGCCGCCGTGGCTCGTGAAGGTCTTCATCGCCTTTGTCATCTTCTCGATGTTCGCCATTGCGGTCGTGGGCGCCGGCGCGCAGTCGCGCTTGGCCTATTCAATGGCCCGCGACAACATGCTGCCCGCGTCGGCGCAACTGCGACGGGTCGACCGCCACACCCAGACCCCGATCACGGCGCTGCTCGTGCTGGGGTTCATCGACACCGCCATCCTCGTCTACGGCTACACCCAGCCGAACTCCTTTGGCACGCTGGTCGGCGCGACCGCGATCATTCCGTACCTGATCTACCTCGCGATCACCATCGCCTACGCCGTGAAGCGTCGGGTGATTGACGCCTTTCCCGGGGCGTTCTCGTTGGGACGATTCGCCAACGTCGTCATCGCAGTGGTGCTGATCTGGACCGTGGCCGTGCTCGCCGAGCTCATGCTCTCGTCGGTGTTCAACGGCGCCGACCAGTTCCTGGCGATGGCGGCTGTGCTGGCGCTCGCCTGGTACGCACTGGGTCTTCGCCGTCGGCTGCGCCGCGGCGTCGCCGGCGTCGAGTCGCTCGCCGAACTCGCCGACGACCTCGACAACTGACTACGCGCGCTCTTCGGCGATGGCGTTACCGCCGTCAACGACCAGGCACTGCCCCGTGACGTACGACGCGCCGGGCGTGGCCAGCCACGCGACCGCGGCCGCCACCTCATCGGGCCGTGCGCTGCGGCCGAGCGGCGTCGCCTCGCCCTGGCGCGCCTCGAACGGCGTCTGGGACCCCGTCTGGATCCAGCCCGGTGCTACGGCGTTGACCGTCACGCCCGCGTGTGCGACGTCGATCGCCAGCGCGCGTGCGAAGCCGACCAAGCCCGCCTTGGCCGCGGCGTAGACGGGTTCGTGTCGCATCGCCATGACGGGTCCCGACACGCTCGACACCACGATGAACCTGCCCCAGCCTCCCCGCGTGAGTTCGGGCAGTGTCGCGCGAGCCACCAGAAAGGCGGTGTCGAGATTGCGCGCAATCCCGCTGCGCCACCCCGCGTAGGTAATTGCCTCCGTCGCGCCATTTACTTGCACGGGATCGCTCACCGACGTCATGCCGGCGTTGTGCACCACAATGTGCAGCGCGCCGAATCGCGCGAGGGCCGTTTCGACGAGCCGCGCGGCCGTCGCCTCCTCGGTGAGGTCACCGACGACACCGGCGGCGCGACTGGCGCCCAGCTGACCGACCCGCTCCTCGATGCGTGAACTCGTCGAGGTGATCACCACGTTGGCGCCGAGCTCGGCGAGGACGCGCGCGCTCGCAAAGCCGATGCCGTTCTCGCTGCCCGCACCAGTAACAATGGCGGTTCGACCCGTCAGATCAAACAGCTCGGGCATCGACACGTGGCTCCTTTCGTCGAGGCAGCCTACACATCATTGCGACGGCGCCGGGCCGTGAGTTGGCGGTTGGCTAGGCGTCGCGCTTGGCGAGAAGCCAGCCCCCGATCGCCAGGGAGACGATGGCGTAGCCGACGAGGATCGAGAACCCGACCCACGGACTGAACGCCGTCGACCCCTGTGACGCGACCGAGGTCATCGCGTTGCTGATCGTGAAGGGCATGAACTTGAGGATCGGCTCGCTGAAGGAAGACGGCAGCGTCTGCAGGATGATGGGGACCACCAGCAGCACACCAACGTAGGCGGTGATAGCCCCGGCCGAGTGACGGATGATGGTCGCGAGCCCCAGGGCGAACAGCCCGAGCACGGCGATGACGAGACCGCCACCCATCACGGCGCGAAGGACGCCGGGTTGGCTGAGCGTGGCGTGGGGCACGGGGCTCGTGAGCAGTGACTGGCCGATCGCAAAGCCGCCGAAGGCGAGCACCTCGCCGACCACCGCCGCCAGGACGAAGAACACCGCGCTCTTGGCGATAAGGACGCGCGCGCGACGCGGTTCGGCCGCGAGTGTGGCGCGGATGGTGCCCGTGCCGTACTCGGCGCTCATGACGAGGACCCCGAGTACGCCGATGATCAGCTGGCTGAACAGCAGTCCACGCAGCGACATGCTCGTTGGGTCGAACGTGAGGCGTCTAAGTGGCGAGAACGTGTTCCAGCGACTCGCGATCGTGGATGTCGCGAGCGCCGCGATGCCCAGGGTGATGACCGCCATCGCGAGCAGCGTCCAAACCGTCGAGCGCACCGTGCGCATCTTGGTCCATTCGGCGCGCACGAGACCCGAGGTTCGCCGTGGTGGGGCCGACGCAAGCGTGCTCGACCAGACCGTTGCCGAAGAAGTGTTCGTCGCCATTTACTTTCCAATCGTCGTGGCCGTGGCGCCATCGAGGCGCTGGCCGTGGTACTCGACACTGTCGCGGGTCATCTCCATGAAGGCGTCTTCCAGGGACGCCGACTGGGGTGATAGTTCATAGAGAGAGATGCCCGCGTTGCCACTGGTGATGCCGATCTGCTCCGCGGAGAGGTTGCTCACCGAGAGCGACCCGTCGCCCTCGCGACGGATCTGGGCACCCTGGGCCTCGAGCAGCCCCTCGAGCTCATCGGGGCGAGGCGTGCGCACCCGCACGTACTGGCCGGCGTTGGTGGCGATGAACTCGCCCACCGAACCCGTTGAGATGAGCCGGCCACGGCCGATCACGACCAGGTGGTCGGCCGTGAGGGCCATCTCGCTCATCAGGTGACTGGAGACGAACACCGTCCGGCCCTCGCTCGCCAGTCCCTTCAGCAAGTTGCGGACCCAGAGGATTCCTTCGGGGTCCAGACCGTTGATCGGCTCGTCGAAGAGCAACGTCCCCGGGTCGCCGAGCAGCGCGGCGGCGATGCCCAGGCGCTGGCCCATCCCGAGGGAGAACTTGCCCACGCGCCGATTGGCGACCTGGTCCAGTCCGACTAGCTCGATCACGTCGTGCACGCGGCGCCGAGGAATCCCGTTGGTCTGGGCGAGGAACCAGAGATGGTTGAAGGCCGTTCGGCCTGGGTGGATCGCCTTGGCCTCGAGCAGCGCGCCCACCTCGCGAAGCGGCTGTGCCAGCTTGCGATAGGGCGTGCCATTGATCACCGCCTCGCCCTGGTCGGCGTGGTCCAGACCCATGATGATGCGCATCGTCGTCGATTTCCCCGAACCGTTCGGCCCGAGGAATCCCGTAACGACACCGGTCGGCACCTCGAAGTGCAGGTCGTCTACGGCCACGTTGTCCTTGAAGCGTTTGGTCACGCCCCGCACGTCGATCACAGTGACTCCTTCTCGTCGAGCCCCACCAGGCTCCATCCAGTGTGTCGGGACGCGAGTCGGGACAACTCGGCCGCTGGGCCCAATCTGACTCATCCTCGAGGATGATTTCGCCCTTGGTCGCCCCGGAGTCATCCGTGCGACTCATGGCGGCTGCATCTCGCGATGGAGGCGCCGCGCGCCTCGAGTCGATAGCGTCTGACCGTGACTCAACTGAGCGGCGCCGACGACGTGGGCGGCGCACCCTGGCTCGAGCGGATCTCGTCGCGCCAGTGGGTCGCCGTCGACATCGCGGTAGCGGCCTTCACCGCGACCGTCTTCGTCGTGCACTTCTTCGTCCTGCCCCACGCGAAACAGATCGGCCCACCGGGAACGAACCGATGGGTGCTCGGCTCGATCTTCCTCGTCGCCGCCGTTCCCCTCGCCTGGCGGCGCATCGCGCCGATGTCGGCCATGATCCTCGTCGGAGGCGCCACCGTCGCGACCACCGTGCTCGGCCACACGCTCGCCCCGGCGCCGCTGCTCGCGTTCCCGCTCTACACGATCGCGATCACCCGAACGCGGCGCCAATCGCTGATCACGCTGGCGGGTGTGGAAGGCGCGATCCTGGTGGCGCTGCTCGTCGCCGCGCACTACCACCGTGCCGAGGGCGACGTCACGTTCAACCTGCTCCTCGCCCTCGCGACGTGGTTCATCGGCGACAGCATCAGGACCCGACGCGTCTTTCGCCGAGCCCTCGCCGCGCAGGCGGCCGAGCGCCAACGTCAGGAGATCGACGAGGCGCATCGGGCGATCACCGAAGAGCGGCTCGAGATCGCCCGCGAACTCCACGACATCCTCGCTCACAGCCTCAGCGTCATCGCGATCCAATCCGGCGTCGGTCGTCACGTCATCGACCAACAGCCCGAGGACGCGCGCCGGGCGCTCGCCACCGTCGAGGAGACGAGCCGACAGTCCCTAGACGAGCTCCGTCGCGTCATCACGGTGCTGCGGCGGGCCACGGTGGAACCGGACACGCCCCTGGAGCCGACACCGAGTCTGTCGGACGTCACCGAACTGATCGGGCGCGTGCGCGCCACGGGGATGACGGTGGCGTGGCGCCTCGACGGCACGGCACCCAACCTGCCCCTCGGACTCGAACTCTCCATCTACCGCATCATCCAAGAAGCGCTCACCAACGTGGTCAAGCACGCCGACGGGGCCGACACGGCGGTCGAGGTCCGCTTCCGCGAGGGCGATGTGCTGATCTCGGTCGTCAACCAACCCGGCCCGCGGCGTCACACCGCCACGGTGGGCGGCACCACTCACGGACTGATCGGCATGCGCGAGCGCGCGATCGCCTTTGGCGGCACGCTCGACGCGCACGCGCGCCCCGACGGCGGCTTCGAGGTGACCGCCGTCCTGAGAACGGTCGGCGACTCATGACGATCCGCGTCGTCGTCGTTGATGACCAGGCGCTCGTTCGGGCGGGATTTGAAGTGCTCGTCAACTCCGCCAGCGACCTCCAGGTCGTCGGCGAGGCACCCAACGGGGCCGACGCGGTGTCCGTGGTCGCCCAGACCAACCCCGACGTGGTCTTGATGGATGTTCGCATGCCGACCATGGACGGCATCGAGGCCACGCGACTCATCACCGCCAGCCCCTCACGACGCCGGACCCGCATCCTGATGCTGACGACCTTCGACCTCGACGAGTACGTCTTTGAGGCCCTGCGCGCCGGGGCGAGCGGCTTCCTCTTGAAGGACACGCCGCCCGAGGACCTGCTCAGCGCCATTCGCGTGATCGCCGCCGGCGACGCACTCCTCGCGCCGAGCGTGACCCGTCGACTCATCGCCGAGTTCACGAGCCGGCCGGCGCCGCCCACGCCCGCGACGGACCTGGATCGGCTGACCGAGCGCGAACACGAAGTCTTGATCGCCATCGCCCACGGCTCCTCGAACGCCGAGATCGCCGAGCAACTCCACATGAGCGTGGCAACCGTGAAGTCCCACGTCAGTCGGATCCTCGCCAAACTCGACGCCCGCGATCGCACCCAACTGGTGGTGCTCGCCTACCAGAGCGGCATCGTCACGCCCGGCTAACCCGCCCCCAGCTCAGCGGCCAGCTCCGCCACCGAGCCGACGATGCGCGACGGCTTGTAGGGGAACTGGTTCGCCGACTCGGCGCTCGACACGCCCGAGAGCACGAGCACCGTGTGCAGGCCAGCCTCGAGGCCGGCCACCACGTCGGTGTCCATCCGGTCGCCCACCATCGCGGTCGTCTCGGAGTGCGCGTTGAGCTCGCGCAACGCGGAGCGGATCATCAGCGGATTCGGCTTGCCGACGAAATAGGGCTGGCGCCCAGTGGCCTTACTGATCAGCGCGGTCACGGCGCCGGTCGCCGGCAGCGGCCCCTCGAGGCTTGGGCCAGTCGGGTCGGGGTTGGTCGCGATGAAGCGGGCCCCCTCGCCGACCAGGCGCACCGCGCGGGTGATCCGGTCGAAGCTGTAGCTGCGCGTCTCACCGACCACGACGTAGTCGGGGTCGTTCTCGGACTGGGTGTAGCCGATGTCGTGCAGGGCGGTCGTCAGGCCGACCTCGCCGATCACGAAGGCGGTGCCGCGGGGGCGTTGGGTGTCGAGGAACACCGCCGTCGCCAGGGCCGAGGTCCAGATGTGGTCCTCGGGCACGTCCAGGCCGTTCCAGCGAAGCCGCGCGCTGAGATCGCGCCGGGTGTACATCGAATTGTTGGTCAGTACGAGGAACGGCGTGTCCAGCTCGCGCAGTCGCTGCAGGAACGCTGTCGCGCCCTCGATCGGGTGCTCCTCTCGCACCAGGACCCCGTCCATGTCGAGCAACCACGACTCGACGTGGGTCGCGTGGGTGATGTTCGGTCGCGAATGTCCGGGGTTCTCGGGCATGGTGCGGACCCTCCTTCGTCGTCGCTCCTGACCCTACCCGCGACGACGCGCCTGCCCGTACCACGACGGGCCGTGCGAGACTTACCCAATGGCGACGGCCCTCTCCAGTCCATCGACGGCGACGACCGCCGTCACGATCGCCAAGCCCGTCGGGCCCATCTGCAATCTTCACTGCGAGTACTGCTATTACCTCGACAAGGCCGATCTCTTCGCGCCCGACGAGCGCTTCCGGATGTCTGAGCCGGTGCTGCGGGCCTATCTCACGAACGCCATCGCCGGCGCGCACGCCTCGCCGGTCCACGTGGTCTGGCACGGCGGCGAGCCGCTGCTCGCCGGGCGAGCGTTCTACGAGCGAGCCTTCGCGATCCAGGCCGAGCTCGCACCCGAGGGCTGGACCTGGCTCAACAGCTTTCAGACCAACGGCACACTGCTCGATGACTCGTGGGCCGACTTCATCGCCGAGCACCACATTGCCGTGGGGCTCAGCCTCGACGGGGGGCCGACGACCCACGACGCCCTGCGCCGCGACCGTCACGGCCGGTCCACCCAGCACCGCGTACTCGACGCCCTCGCCCGGCTACGCGCGCGCGGCGTCGAACCCGACGTCTTGTGCACCGTCAACGCCGTCACCGCGGCGCACCCCCTCGCGGTCTACCGGTACCTTCGCGACCTGGGCGTCTCGTGGATCCAGTTCATCCCCGTCGTCGCGCGCGACCACGACGGCGCCGTCACGCCCGAGTCGGTCGAACCGGCCGCCTTCGGGGACTTCCTAATGGCCATCTTCGACGAGTGGGTCCGCCACGACGTCAACCGCGTCGTCGTCCAGGGCTTCCTCGAGGGCCTCTTCGTGACCTCGAACGGTCGCGGCACGCTGTGCGTCTCGTCCGAGACCTGCGGGCAGGTGCTCGCGATCGAGCACGACGGCAGCGTGTACGCCTGTGACCACTTCGTCGATGCGGAACACCGGCTGGGGTCCGTGCTCAGCGACTCGCTCCTCGACCTCGCGGCATCGCCATCCCAGGTCGCCTTCGGCGAGGCCAAGCGTGACGCGCTCGCGGCGCAATGTCGGGACTGTACCGTCCTGCGCTTCTGTCGTGGCGGCTGTCCCAAGGACCGCTTCGCGCTCAGCGACGACGCGAAGAGCGTTCTCAACTACCTCTGCGAGGGCTACCGGCGCTTCTACACCCACGCACGCGCGAACCTCGAACGTATGGGCGCCCTCGCGGTCGCGGGCGCGCGGCCCTCGAGCATCATGGCGGAACTCGCCGTTGAAGACGCGAAGCGAGCGCGCTCGTTTGAACTCGCGGGACGAAACGATCCGTGCCCCTGCGGCAGTGGACGAAAGTACAAGCACTGCTGTCTCGCCACCCGCGATCGCCCCTCCTGATCGCGTAGCGAAGGACACCGTCGTCGCTAGTGCGTGACCCCAAGTTCCCCGAGCAGGCGCCGCACCCGCGCATCAATGTCGTCCACGATCCGCTCGACGACATCGCGCGCCTGACCGGCCGGGTCCTCGACCTCCCAGTCGAGGTAGCGACGGCCCGGGAACACCGGGCAGGTTTCGCCACAACCCATCGTGACCACGACGTCGGCGCCACGTACGAGCTCGCCGGTGAGCAGTGTCGGCGTCTCGGCGTCCACGTCGATCCCACGATCGGCGAGGACTGCCGCGATCATCGGGTTCACGGCACGGCCGGGCTCAGAGCCAGCGGACACCACGGTGACCGCCCCCTTCGCGTACCACTCGGTCAACCGCTTCGCCGCGACCGACCGGCCCGCGTTATGGATGCAGGCGTAGAGCACCACCGGGTGCGCCGGTGTCGTCCCGGTACCACGATCCGTCGTCATCGAGTCCTCCCATCGGTGTAGAACCGCCGTTGGGCCCATTGGGCCACGTAGACCAGGGCCACCAACGCGGGGACCTCGATGAGCGGTCCCACGACGCCCGCCAGCGCCTGGCCCGAGGTCACCCCGAACGTGCCGATGGCCACGGCGATCGCCAGCTCGAAGTTGTTGCCCGCCGCGGTGAAGGCCAGGGTGGCGGTGCGTGCGTACGGGAGGCGCAGTCCCATCCCCAGCGCGAAGGACCCGCTCCACATGACCGCGAAGTACGCGAGCAGCGGCAGCGCGATGCGCACGACGTCAAATGGCCGGTGGGTGATCGTGTCACCCTGGAGGGCGAACAGCACCACCACGGTGAAGAGCAGGCCGTAGAGGGCGAGCGGCCCGATCCGGGGAAGAAAGGTCCCCTCGTACCACGTCCGACCGCGGGTCCGCTCACCGATCCGACGCGTCACGTAGCCGGCCACAAGCGGGATGCCGAGGAAGATCAAGACGCTGCGCGCGATCATCCACATCGACACGTTGACGTTCGCGGCTGACAGGCCCAGCCAGTGCGGCAGGACTTCGAGGTAGAAGTAGCCCAGCCCGGCGTAGGCCACGATCTGAAAGACCGAGTTCACCGCCACGAGCACCGCGGCCGCCGTTGCGTCGCCGCAGGCGAGATCGTTCCAGATGAGCACCATGGCGATGCAGCGAGCCAGGCCAATCAGGATCAAGCCCGTGCGATAGGCCGGCAGGTCGGTGAGGAAGATCCAGGCCAACGTGAACATCACGAGCGGGCCGACCAACCAGTTCAGGATCAGCGAGGAGACGAGCAGTCGCCGATCGGCGGCGACGATGCCCACCTCGCCGTAGCGGACCTTGGCGAGCACCGGGTACATCATGACGAGCAGTCCGACGGCGATGGGCAGGCTCGTTCCCGCAACTTGGACGTGGTTGAGCGACTGGTTGAGCGTTGGGATGAGCCGGCCGAGGCCAATGCCGGCCAACATTGCGGCACCGATCCACACCGGCAAGAAGCGGTCGAGGAGGCGCAGCCGGCGAAGTGGCGCCTCTATCGCAGTGACATTCGACGTGGTCACTGCGCTCTCACCTTCTCCTTCGAGGGCTGGCCCACGGCCGCCGAGTTAATCGTACATCGACGATACACGATAACCTCGGATTACAAGGATCCCGCGGCCGCCTTGAAGGCGGCCAACCCGGCGAGATCGAGGCAGTACGACGTGCGGGGCCCCTCGATCTCACCCTGGATCAGTCCGGCGTCGCGCAAGACCCGAAGGTGTTCTGAGACCGTTGACTGTGCGAGTGGCAATTCGGCGACCAGGTCACCGGTCACGCAGGTGCGCCGTTCGGCCAGCAGTCGCAGGATCCGTACGCGAACGGGATGGCCCATCGCCTTAGCCATCGCGGCGAGTTGCTCGTCGTCGATCGGGCGCACGACCCCATCATCAGGTAATTCGACGCACGAATCACCCGTGACCTTGAGCCTGACGTCGCGCATGACCTCATCATAAATCGGTGGGGGTCCGATGGTTCGCTTCCGTTCGAGTGACGACTGGCTGAGAGGCTCAGGTCGTGCCCGACGCGGTGCCGCTCGTCACGTCAGCCGGCGCACCCGTCCAAGCAACCCCAACGCCCGCAGTCGATCGCTCGAGTCGCAAATACGGTCGGAGCGACCGCGCGAGAGCCAGTGCGTCGATGCCCGCGCCCACGATCGGATTCGCACCATGGTCGCCGAGCACGACCGCGTAGGCCGTCACGGTCTGACTGCCAACGACGAAGTTGATCGCCATCACGTCACAACCACCCGCCGCGCCCGTGAACCCCGACTTCACCCCGATGACGCCACCCTCGCCGACGAACGGCGTGTAGGAGGAGACGACGCCGACTCCGGGCAACGCCACGTACGGCAAGGTAACGATGTCGCGCACGATCGGCTCGGCGTTCATGAGGTCGATTGCGAGCTTCGTTTGATCCGCGGCGGTCGAAACGTCGCGGCCGTCGATGCCCGTCACCTCGACGTAGTGCGTCGAACGAAGCCCCAGCACGCGCGCGTCACGGTTCATCACCGCGATGAACGTGGCGTTACTGAATCCGGTCAGCTCGACGAGCATGTGGGCGTAGTCGCCCGCGGAGTGGACCAGCAGACCGCGCAGCAGCGTCCCTTCGCAGAGGTTCATGCCCAGGACGAGTCGAACGTTGGACTGATCGGTCTTGAGGTCGTGTTGGTAGACGGCGTAGTCGCCGGCGCTCACAGTGCGACACGGACCGCGCTGATTGAAGGCGAGCGGCAGGTGATGCAGTACGACCCAGGTCGTCATCATCTTCGTGATGCTGGCGATGGGAAGTTGCGGCTGATTTGGCGACGCGGCAAAGACACCCAGCTGCGGAATCGACACCGCCGAGCTCAGACCGCTCGGCCACGGAATCACCATCCGACGCGGGATCGTCGTCGTAGTCGTCGTCGACGAGGTCGTGGTGGAGGTCGGCACCGTCGTCGTGGTGGTGGTCGACCCCGCGGGCACCGTGGTGGTAGTCGAGGTCGGTGCGATGGTCGTGGTCGTCGTGGTCGTCGTGGTCGTCGTGGTGGTCGTCGTTGAGGCGGCGGCGGGCCTCGACGAGAAGGCGCCGGCCGGTTCGACGACGATCAGCGACGCCGCTAGCACGCTCGTGAGCGAGATCAGTAGCACGCCCCGACGTCGATTCCACAAGGCGCTCACCGCATCATGGTACTGGCGAGCCGGCGGCGACACGGATCGGCGAACCGTCGTCGATCAGACGGGTGCCGTTACTCGCGCGATGGTCCCTAACGGCTGACGTTGGAGTTCGAGTCCTGGCCAGTAATCTTGCTGTGTGTACACACGCCGACCGCGCACCTTGGCGACATTGGTCTCGACGTCTGTTGTCGTGGGATTTTCCCTGATGACAATTCCCGCTGCGGCGTCCTCGGCCGGGCGAGCGACGAGTGCGGGCTCCATTGCGAACGTGCCCTACTCACTCGTCCTCGAGGACCAGTTCCTCGCGACCCTTCATTACCTGCCAGTAGCCTTCGTCCCGGCCGTCCACCGCCCGACGCCGGTACCGACCACAACGACGACGGTCCCGCCGACCACCACGACCTCGTCGACGACAACCACGACGACGACGCCGACCACCATTTCGGCCTCAACGTCGACCACCAGTTCGACGTCGACGACCCTCAAGCCGGCGGTGACCCACCACATCGCCCGGTGGCCCGCCGCGCTATCACGTCGCTCCGGTCGCTTCGTCTGGCGCTTCCCCAGCCTGCCCGCCGCGTTTCGCTCGCAGTGGCGACTGGGGACAGACAACGTGATTCTCTCCGGGGCGCTCATGCGCTTCCAGGAAGTGCACAACATGCCGGTGACGGGCAACATGGACACGCCGACGTGGCTCGAGCTGCTGCGCGCGGTGCTCGCTCGTCAGTACAACCCGACGAGTTACAACCTCGTCTACGTCCAAGAGGCACTGCCCCAGCACCTCACGCTCTTCCAGAACGGTCACGCAACGTTCAGCACGCTCGTGAACACCGGCATCGCGGTCTCACCCACGCAGATCGGCACGCACGCCGTCTACCTTCGCTACACCAGCCAGACCATGTCGGGTACCAACCCCAACGGCACGCACTACAGCGACCCGGGTATCCCGTGGGTCTCCTACTTCTACGGCGGCGACGCATTGCACGGCTTCATCCGCTCCACTTACGGCTGGCCCCAGAGCCTCGGCTGCGTGGAGATGCCATTCGTCGACGCTCAGACGCTGTGGCCCCAGACGCCGCTGGGCACCATGGTCACGGTCCAGTAGCTGCCCGACCCGCGAGTCAGTCGTCGGCGTACCGACTCGGTTCCACTAGCTACGTCAGTGCTGCCGTCGGACTCGTCGTGGTCGGTACATAGGTAACCGACGGCACCGTCGTCGTGGTGGTCGTCGACGTTGTGGTCGTAGTCGTCGAGGTCGTGGTCGTGGTCGTGGTGGCCGCCATCGCGTTGTACGAGATTGCCATGCTTCGGTAGACCATCGTGATCGATTCCATTGGCGTCTCGCCACTCGACGTCATGACATTCCAGTCGTCATCGGTGATGATGACGTCTTTGAACGTCATTGCCAACGAGTCTTGGGAGCCCGAACCCGGACTCGTCGGCGTCACGAAGAGCTCAACTGACGTAATGAGCTTGCCCATTGCGCAGTCGCGCGTGAGAACTGGGCTCGCGGCGTCGATGCCGCGCAAGATGGATATGTTCCCGTAGGTCGGACGCCCCGCGCGGCCACAGCCGGCGCAGCTCTTCGGGCCCGCTAGTCCCCACTTAAAGGACATGAGTTCCAGGTTTCCGGGACCACCCGTCACGCCGACACCAGGCACGCCCGACACGTTCATCGAAATGACGTGTCCCGCCAAGCCGATAACTCCCGCCGGGGCACCGGTCGATCCCCGCGGCGACCTCGAGGCGCTGGCCACGAGTGAGCCACCGATAACCGCACCGAGGATCGTCACGACAACGGCTCCGTATCGGATCGAGCGTCGGTTGAAGATCGCACCGCCTGCGACGCGCACTACTCCACCGTCACGCATGCCTGCCCCCTTGCTAGGCCTTACTAAGTCCTTGTTGTAGTAGTCAACGACAGCGACGTCAATAATTCATATAAGAACTTCTCAGGACGCCACACGGCAGTAGCCGAAGGTGGCGCCGCCGCGACGCGCGAGCCATTTATGGGCGTGTCAACGGGGGGTGAACGTTGGTGTCACGACCGTGCATCACGGTCTTCATCAGCGCCTATTCGCAGGTTGTCGACGGCGACCGCACGAACTGACCCTTCGGGCCGGTGCGTTATTGGCCCCAGTCCTCACGATTTACGGTACTGGGCCGGCTCACTGTCCGAAAACTGCGCCGATCAGCTGACGGCGCGCTTCAGCAACGCCACTAGCTGCTTCTTGTCAGCCGCCGTCAGTTTGGTGACGGCGTAGCCGCTCGGCCAGAAGTTCCCCTCGTCAAGATTCGCGGCCTCCTGGAAGCCAATGGTCGCGTACCGGACCTTGAACTTCGCAGCGCTCTGGAAGAACACGACTACTTTCCCGTCGGCGTTCGTATACGCCGGCATGCCGTACCACGTCTTCGCGCCGAGCGTCGTGTGCTTCTTGACCAGTTCGTGCAGGGTCTCGGCGAGCTCTCTGTCAGAGCCCGACATTTCCCCGATCGCGGCGAGGCACGCCGCCTCCAGGTCGGCGCCAGCCTTCGCGGCCTTCGCCTCGGCCGCGGCCGCCCGCATCGCCGCCCGCTCTTCCTTACTGAACGTTGCACTCATTGCACTCAAACCTCGACTCGATTCCGCCACGTATGTTAAATCACCCAAAAGCGGTCGAACTTCTCTAAAGGTGTCTAACTGTGCTCAGACTGCCAGGTGGTGCTGCTCGGCAACGCCCTGGAAGTGGCCGCCCGCGAGCATCGCTACTCATGCGTGATCCGTCGGGCACCGTCGTCCCAATCGGGTGACCGATTACTGCGGACGACCCAGCGACTAACCATCTCATCGGTAGGACAACATCACGGTGCGGATGCCTCGAGCCGATCGGCGACTTACCGACTTACGTGTCGCCGCAGACGTCAGGTCGCGCTCACCGGTGGTCACCTTGTGGCTATTGCTCATAGCCTATTCGCTAGATATGCTAGCCATATGAGCACCACTCGACCTACGGCCACCAAATACGTGAATCGCCCAGATGGCAGGATCGCCTATGACGTGGATGGCGCCGGACAGTTGGTAGTTCTCGTGCCGGGAATGGGCGATCTACGCGCGACGTACCGCTTTCTTGCTCCTGCACTACGGGACCAACATTTCCGAGTGGTGGCGGTGGATCTGCGCGGGCATGGCGACAGTGACGCGTCCTTCGCCGCCTATGGCGACCCCGAGACGGCCGGCGATGTGACTGCGCTGATCGAGGCGTTGGGGGGACCGGCCGTCATCGTGGGTAATTCCATGGGCGCGGCGGCCGCCGTGCTGGTCGCCGCCGACCGGCCCGACTTGGTCCGTGGGCTCGTGCTGATCGGCCCCTTCGTACGCGAACCAGCGTCGAACGCGCCACAACGCCTCGTGCAGCGGATCGCCTTGGCGCCAACGTGGGCCGCCCCTGCCTGGCGGGCGTACCTTCCCAAGCTCTACGCCGGCCGCCACCCGTCCGACTTCGAGGACTATCGCAACGAGATCTTCGATTCGTTGCGCCGTCCGGGCTACGCCAAGGCTTTCTCGCGCACGACGCGGCTTCGCCACGACGCGGCCGAAGCGTCGCTCGAACGCGTCACCGCACCCACCATCGTCGTGATGGGTGCATTGGATCCCGACTTCCCCGATCCCGCCGCCGAGGCACAGTGGATCGGCGATCGGTTGCACGCTGACGTGGTGATGGTCCCCGACGCCGGTCACTATCCGCAGTCCCAGCAACCTGATCGGACTTTGGCTGCGACATTGCACTTTCTCACGGGGCTTGACCGACGTGCCTAGGGCCGGACTGACGACCGAGCGGCTGATCGTCGAAGCGGAGTGCATGATCGATGATGGGGGGCTGCGTCAGCTGACCATGGCTGCGCTAGCCGCACGGCTGGGCGTCCGCCAACCGTCGCTGTACAAGCACATCGATGGCCTGGGCGCGCTCGAGCACCACGTTACCGTCCGCGCGAAGGCGGAACTGGGCGACGTCCTTGGTCGGGCTGCGATCGGACGCAGTCAGGGCGACGCAATCGCTGCGATAGCCCGGGCGTACCGCGTCTGGGCTCGCGAGCATCCGGGCCGCTACGAAGCGGCGCAGCGAGCACCACTGCCCGGTGACGTCGAAGACGAGGCGGCGAGTCATCGAGTGGTCAGCGTCGTTGCAGCCGTGATCGAACCAATCGGACTTCGTGGTGACGACGCAGTAGATGCGATTCGAACTTTCCGATCCGCCCTGCACGGCTTCGTGTCGTTAGAGGCTGCTAGTGGTTTCGGACTTCCAGTTAACGTCGAGCGAAGCTTCGAGCGCCTCGTCGAGGCCCTCACCACCGTCCTGTTGAGTTGGAGACCCTTCGCGTGAGCGCATGGCGAGCGCCGCCATGACGAAAGTCGCGACAACCGGATGAATAGTTCCCGTGCGACCACTGAGCCTGTTAACTCAACCGGTAGTGGTTACTTCGCCGAAGTGAATAACGTTAGTTAGCTACCCGTCTAGTTGTAGCGGTTTGGGGATTCTGATCAGGCCCATCTGAATACCACTTGGCCATTGCCGTTCGAGCACGGGCAACCGCTGGCTCGTCACGCGCGACCTACGCGATGCCTCGAGTTGGCACGCGACGTGATTACAACAACCACGAGACGGGACTCGGTCATTCAACACTCGTCTGACCAATGAACGCTCAACGTCAAATTTTGAACTTCATCGACGGATTGAATCAATGGACCTTGGGTGGCCCGGCTCCTACCAGGTCGAGTCGCCGCGCATCGTGATATCCGTTCCGCCATCGATGAAGACGCACTGGCCCGTGATGTGGCGATTGGCCGGGGCGTTGAGGAACGCCATGAGTTCGGCGACTTCGCCGGGTTCTGCCCAGCCGTTTAGGGGCATCTTGAGAAACGAGTCGATGACCTTGTGACCCTCTTCGGTGTCGAAGTCCTTGACCAGTGGGGTGTGAATCATGCCGGGGGCTACCGCGTTGAGCGTTATGCCTCGGCCAGACCACTCATCGGAGATGGCGTGGCGGCGAACCCACAGCGAGACGCCACGCTTGGCGGTGTTGTACACGGAGGATCCCTCGGGATCCTCGACCCCGATTTCAGCGGCCCGGGCGCGAGCGGCGGGTTCGTCGCCCCCCTCAAAGGCGGCGAGCAACTTTTCGTCGAAGGGGAAGAGGCTCATGACCGACGAGACGAGGACCGCGCGGGGCGTATCGGATTCGAGCAGCAGCGGACGCAGGCCGACGAGGGTGGCCGGCATGCTGAAGTAGTTGACGGAGGCGCACAGCGGGGTCTGCCCCGACACGCCGGCGATGGAGAAGATGGCGTCGATCTTTCCATCAGACAGCGCGGTGACTTGATCAACCATGTCTTGACGGCCCTCGGTCGTTTCGAGGGTGATATTGACATCGGCGTCGTGTAGGTCGACCCCGATCACCCGCTCGCCACGTGACTCGAGGAGATCTTTGGTGGCCTTGCCGATTCCAGAGGCGGAACCAGTGACGACGTTAACGCGCATACAGCCTCCTTGGTGAAAGAAAGGCCGGAGATGGTCTTTCCTCGAAGTGTAACAAGGGAGGGTCTTTCCCCTAACGGGACCACCCGCCACGCCATCTGGCATACGAACGCGTGAGGCTCGATCGGGGGCGCTTGAACGGCATCCCGCTCGCCCTAGGTTCAAGGGACGTGGAGCTGTCCACGTTTCGCGACCGAGAGATGAGCGTGCATGAACGACAAGACAATCTTTGAGAGAATCACGGAGCTCAGCGACGAGGAGTTGCGCCTCGAAGCGGAGATGGCCGTTGATTCGAAATCTCCCGGTACGCGCGACCGTCTCGGCAGTATCGAGGTTGAGCTCGATCAATGCTGGGATCTCCTTCGCCAGCGACGGGCGCGCCGTTCAGCGGGCCAAGATCCCGAGGAGGCCACGGTTCGTCCAGGAAACGTGGTCGAGAACTATCACCGATGACGCCCGCGCCCAGATAGGCACGGGGCAGTGGTTGAGCCGTCCATCGTGACCCGAGCTCAAACAATGCAGCGGCAACGGTTCGCGTAACGGGTCACGATTACGAACGGCAAGGGCAGACTCTGCCGATGCTGGGATGTAGCGACTGTTCTACTGTGGTCCCAAGGTCGACACGCGGACCGCGCACTTCTCGTAGGTCTTCGCGACGGTCGCAAGCAGCCAATTGCCCTTCGTCAGTCGCGGCAAGGACCCTGCGACGAACCATCCTGGCCAGGAACGACACCGAGCCACATACCGGGCCATCGACCGAGTGGCCCGCGAGGGCACCAGCCAACTCCTTTTCGCCCCTTGTATCTTCTTGGAGGCGGCGTCCGGATTCGAACCGGAGTACGGGGCTTTGCAGGCCCCTGCCTAACCACTCGGCCACGCCGCCAGAAACGTCAATGCTACCGGTTGGCGCGACGCCTCCGGCTCAACAGCCACAGGAAGCCGACGATGATCACGATTATGACGATCTTGCCCACGAACGCGATCGCTGACGCGATGAGCGAACCGAGCACCAGTACCGCGAGCACCGCCAGTGCAATCACGAGTCCCGTTTTCATAGCCCGCCCTTCGCTCCGGCCAGCGACGCTGCCCAGGGGTAACCTACCGTGCCCCGGCCACGATTTGGCATCGGTGCGCTGGCTAGGTTGCCGGCGGTGTCGAATCGGGGCCGAAGGCATTGCGACCCCGTTGGGTCGCCACGTTTACGCCGTGCTCGTCGAGCTCGGCGACGGTGCCGAGCGCCGAACGTCCGAAGCGCTGGCGTACCTCGTCAATGGCGTCGCGCAGTCCCGCAAAGCCGACTTGTCGCGCCCGCGACGCTTCCTCGATCCCCTCGCGCGCGGAGGGCGCTTCGATCGCCATCGGCAGGGTGAGCTGGATCTCGAGGGCGCTTCGCTCGAGGAACGACGAGGCGTACAGTCCGACGAGTCGCACGGACTGGGTCAACTCGACGGTCTCGGCCAACGCCGCGCCGATCAGCGCAATCGCGCCGTCGTCATCGACGCCAAAGGACAGCGTCTGTGACCGTGACACGGTTCGCAGATCGTCGAAGCGAATCACCAGGGTGATCGTGCGAGCGAGCTGGTGGTGCGCGCGCAGCGCCCGCGCCACTACCGCCGCGTGAGCGCGCGCCGCGTCCTGGACCTCGGCAACGGTCCGCAAGGACTTCGCGAAGGTCTGGTCGTGACCGAGCGACTTCGCGCCGCGGTCGACAACCACTTCGCGCCGGTCGTCGCCGTGCGCGTAGGCGACCAGGGTCGTCGCCATTGCCGGCCCGACGTGGGCCGCGAGCACCGATTCCTCCACCGCGGCGAGGTCGCGCACCCATCGCAGGCCGAGCCGGTGCAACTTGGCGGTGGTCGCCGGTCCCACACCCCACAGTGCCCCGACCGGCAGCTCGGTGAGCCACTGGCGCTCGGTCGTCGGGTCAACCCAGACGACTCCCGCACCCGGTGTGATGCGGCCGTTCACCACGTTGGGCTTGGAGCGTTTGGACGCCAGCTTCGCGAAGAGCTTGTTGCGGGCCAACCCCACGCCGCAGTCGAGGTGCAGCTCGTTCTCAATTCGTCCGCGCAACGCCCAGGCCGCCTCAACGGGACGGGTACCCATGCGGCGCAGTCCCCGCAGATCCGCGAAGAGCTCATCGAGCCCGATCGCCTCGACCATTGGCGTCAGGTCGGTCACGATGTCACGGAAGCGCCGCGAGTACTCCTCGTAGCGGTCGAACCGGCCCGGGAGGATCACCATCTCGGGACAGCGCCGTCGCGCGAGCACGCTCGGCATGCCGCTGCGCACCCCAAAGCGGCGCGCCTCGTAGCTGGCACTCGCGATGACCCCACGTTCGCCCGCGCCACCAACCGCTATCGGCCGATCGGCGAGCGTGGGGTCGTCGAGAATCTCCACGGAGGCGAAGAAGGCGTCGAGGTCGACGTGCAGAATTGGCGCGTCGTCGACCGTGGGCCGGTCAGTTGGTGAGCTGGACACTGCGGAACGCTTCGCCGTACGCGACACCCACCGGACGACCAGCTTGTTCGGCCCGACCGTAGACAACCTCGCGAACGTCGGCGGCGTCACTGCCCAGCTGGGAGGCGTGCGCCAGCACCGCCGCGGCCTTGCGATCGATGGTGCGCGTGATGTCCACGACGACGTCCGGCTCGTGGGTGCCGCTCAGCAGCAGGTGACGTACCTGGTGGGCGGCACCGTACTCGGGAAAGTACAGCGGCATGGCGGCGGCGGGCGCGACGGCGTCGAGCAGCGCCCAGCCCGTCTCGCGATGATCGTGGTGATTCACGTAGACCCCACCAAAGAAGGTGGCGGTCGGGTCGTGGCCAATGACGACGTCGGGCCGGAGCGAACGAATCAGTGACACCAGCTCGCCGCGCAGGACCACGTCATTGACCACGTCGCCGTCGGGATGGTCGAGGCCCACCACCGACGCCACGCCGAGCAGCGCGGCGGCAGCCTCGAACTCGGAGCGGCGAACGCCACGCAGCGACTTCGCGTCGGTCTGATCCGTATGGGAACCCTTGGAGCCGTCGCAGACCACCACCATGTGGACCTCGCAGCCCTCGCTCGCCCATTGCGCGAGCACGCCGCCAGCGGCGACGTCGGCGTCATCGGGGTGCGCGTAAACGGCCAGCGCACGCTGGGGTTGGAGGCGCAGGTTGCGCATCGTCAGCTCCGGAGTTTGGGCGCGGTCGCCTTGACGAGCATGCCGATTTCGCGCGCGAAGTCCTCGGTGCCCTCGAAGCCCTTGTAGACCGACGCGAAACGCACGTACGCGACGTCGTCGATCGGTCGCAGTGCGTCGAGCGTCGCGCGGCCGATTTCCTCGCTCGACACATCGCGACTCAAGAGGCGCATCGACTCCTCGACCGACGAGGCGATGCGCTCCATGACACCCTCGTCGACCGGTCGGTTCTTGCACGCCGCCCGGATGCCCATCAGGATCTTGGATTGGTCGAAGGGTTCGCGTTCCCCGGAGCGCTTTACCACCACGAGCCCGACTTCTTCGATCCGCTCGAAGGTCGTGTAGCGCTGGCCGCACCCCGCACACTCGCGCCGGCGGCGAATCGCCACGCCGTCTTCGGCCAGGCGTGAATCGACCACGCGGTCGTCATCAGCCGAGCAGAAGGGGCAACGCATCCCCGTCACGATACACGCAATTTTCGAGAAATTATGGTATAAGCACGTGCTCACCGGGGATCACCACGCTCGATCGCAGTTCGTTGACGAGCGCGCGACGGGCGTACGCCGGGTCGAGTGGGTTGACGAGACGCGCGATCGAGTCGACGCTGTCACCGGCCTGGACGACGTAGACCATGCCGGAGGCGAGCGTGGTGCCCGTGGCCAGATCGGTGGGCAGGCCACTGCCCGTCGTGCCGCCAAAGGCGTGGCCCGGCCACGCGAGCACCACCAAACCAATACCCACGGCGAGACCGAGCAGCGCGCGCTGGCGCTGACGGCGGCGGCGAGCCCGCGCGAGGCGGCGACTCGCGAGGTTGATCCCCGAGCGCCACGGCACGCTCGACTGCTCGACGAGGTGCAGGTGGGGCCTGGCGGGGGGACGAATCTCGTATTCCGTCAGTGCAACTGCGGACATCGCTGCCTCCTTGTAGACGAACACCTGTTCGTATCGTAGCGAACAGGTGTTCGTTTGACAAGCCCTCGTTCAGCGAAGGGACACGTACGGATTCTCGCCCTTAATCTCCCTGATGGCGCGGCCCACGCGACCAAACTCGCTCCAGGGTCGGCGCCGATGCTTCGATCGGAGCGCGTCTGACACCTCATCGAGCGTTCGCACCATCACCACGCGATGGGTCAAGACGAGCCGGGCGCACTGGCGCGCCAGTTCAGCGTCGGGATAGTCCGCCGAGTCGGTCACCTGGCCATCGCTCACCCAGACGACCGGCTCGCCGACCCGCCGATGGGCCACCGCCCAACGGAGCATCGGTCCGTCCACGCCGTTGCCGACGTTGCCGCTCGGCACCTGGTCGACGACACCCCCTCGGTTGGCGAGTATCCAGGCGTTGGGCGTCGACGCCGTGTCGCCCGGACGATGGCTGTAGCCGACGACGAGCGAGTCGGGGGCACGTCGCGCGAGTGTCGCGAGCGTCGCCCGGTCGAGGTCCATCGAGCCCGATTGGTCGACCACCACGACGCCGCCGTGTCGACGTGCGGGTGCCGCGAAGGCTCGTCGCTGCTCGTCGGTGAGCAGTCGACTCGGGTAGGCCAAGACGACCCCACTCACCGATGGTCGATGGTGGCGCACACCGCCGGATCGTGCTCGCGCCGACAGCGCCGTGTCAGCGAAGCACAGGTCGGCGAAGTGTCCGCTCGGCGGCCGACGCGCACCGGGTTGGAGCGAGCGCTTGAATCGTCGCAGTGACTCGGCGTCAGTCGGCAACCGCGCGTCGCTGACCGACGCCACCATCCGGGCCAGCGGAATCGTGAATGCACCGTAGCCACGGGGCACCCCGTCGACGCCGCTCGAGGTCGCGCCCAACTCGCTCGCGTCCGCCGCACGGACCATGGCCTTGGCGCGAGCCGCGACGGCGCGTAGCGGCACCACCCACGCCGGGTTGCCACGGCGGATCCCGGTCATGAACTCTCGCTCGGACCCGGTCCCGAGCACCGCCAGGAGGAAGCACACCGCCTCAGGCCAATTACCGCTGCGCGCCAAGCGCTCGCCACCGAGCCGTTCACTCCCGTCGCGCAGGTGACCGGCGTCAAAGCCGAGTCGCACGAGGATCGTGTTGACGCGCATCTCTTCGGCGCACTCCAATGCGCGCGCGGGGATCTCGCCAACCTGTTCACTCCAGTGGCGGGCGTGTGGACTGACGCGCACGTGCACGAGCTCGTGAGCGCGAACCACGCGGGCGCGCTCGTCGCGCTCCCATGGCACCCGCAATACCCGCTGGCCGAGGTCACAACTCGCGTCGCCCCGCCACGACGAGCCGCGTTCAATGCGCCACGGGCCCGCCGGAAAACCGTCGTCGCGCCCGGTGATGAGCTCGGGGAAGACGTCGACGTCATTCACGAGAGTGACGCGACCCGAAGTGCGTCGAGCACGCCGCTCGCCTTGGCGTCGCCGAACACCAGCTCGGCGGCCCGCGACGCGCCGCAGTGACGTCGGAGCCGGTCGAAGGCGTAGAAGCTGCGCAGCGACAGCCGCCGCGACTCGTCACCCATCGAGCCGGCGAGCGCCGGCCCTCGCAGGTCCTCGCTCAGGCACTGAACGGCGTCGGGGTGCGGGCGATCCACGCGCAGTCGCACCGCGAAGCGGTCGCGCAGGGCCGCGGGCAGCTCGTCGAGCTCCTCGACGTTGGTGGTCATCACCACCGAGAACTCGGGCCCCGGCTTCATCCACTCCCCCGTCTCGGGATGGCGCCACCGCGCCGAGTCTGTCGAATCGGTCATCGCGAGCAGTGTGCTCAAGGCGTCACCCGAGGCCCGGTCGACCTCGTCGACGACGAGGCGACCACCCCGGCCGCCGTTGGCAGACCAGGCACGGATCGCGGGTCCCTCGCGCCACTGCCACCTCCCCTCGCCCGCCGGCATCCAGGTCCCCGTTATCTCACCGGTAGTCAGGTCCTCCGTGCACACCAGTCGTTCCGCCGGACCGTGCACGACGCCCGCGTGTAGTGCCGCGTAGGTCTTGCCCGTACCCGGGGGCCCGTACAGCACGACGCGATCGATCCCGGCCGCCAATACGTCGGCGACGTCGCGCCAGCACTGTCCCAACTCTCGCTCTTCGATGATCATGGTTCCACCTTTCCGAGGACCCAATGGTCGTCGGCGGCGGCCCGATCACTGCGACGAATCGTGCGTGAGCTTCTCCAGAATTGGTAATGCCCGTTCGAGCAGGCGACGCTCCGCGTCGCTCAACGCGTCGAGCTGCGCACCGAGTCCGGTGGCGCGCTCCTTGCGCAACGCGGTCAGCGTTGCGCTACCCGCCGGCGTGAGGGCAATCAGTGACGCCCGCTTGTCGGCGGGGTCCGCGGACCGCGACACGAGACCCGCCTCCTCGAGTGACGCTACGACGCGCGTCGCCGCGGGAGCCGCCAGCGCCTCTTGGCTCGCGAGTGCGCTGATGCGAAGTGGGCCCTGATCGTCCACCGTGACCAACGCCGACAGTTGTGACGGGGTGAGGCCCGCGGCCGCGTGTTGGCGAATCGTCCGCATCAGCCGGCCGACGATCAGGTTCAGCCGCGCCGCCACGGTGACACCCTCTCGAGTCGCGTGGTGCGTCGTCATCGCACGACGTCGCTTTCGAGGGCCGCCTCGCCGGGCACTGCGCCGCCAGCGAGCATCACGTCTTCCACGTGCTGGTGCATCGTGTGCTCCGGGTGGACGTAGCGGCGGCCGCGCAGCGCCGAGAAGACGGCGCCGATAATGGCCATCGCCACCGCCATCGTGAAGACGATGATCAGACCGTGGTGGAACGGCGCGAGGATGAGCTGGGGGAAGAAGTGCTTGCCGGTCAGGGTCGCCCACTGGGCGCTCGAGACGTGCGCGACGGACTGGCTGCCGAGCAAGCTCTTGAGGGGGTTAAAGCCCAGGAAGGACGAGAACAGGCTGCCGACCGCGGGCAGCTGTGCGACCGCGTGCGCTTGGGCTGCACTCACTCCGTGCGAGGACAGGCCCCGGTACATGGCCGACGGCAGGGTGTTCGTCAGGCCAACGATCATCAGTGAGAAGAAGACACCGATGGAGAGCACCATGCCCGAGTTCATGAACGCCGCCTGGATGCCCGCCGCGCCGCCGCGCTCGTTGGCGGCCACGCTGTTCATGATCGCCGTCGAGTTGGGCGCCGAGAACATGCCCCCGCCCAGGCCGTTCAGCGCGACCAGCATCGCGAAGTACTCGTAGTGGAAGTTCGTCGGCAGCATCAAGAGCCCGATGAAGCTGAAGGCGAAGAGCAAGAGACCCGTTGTCGACAGGATTCGAGCGCCGTGTCGGTCCGAGAGATAGCCCGACACCGGCCCGGCGATGAGGAAGCCGAGGGTCAAGGGCAGGAGGTAGATGCCCGCCCACAGCGGCGTCGAGGCGTAGCTGTAGCCGTGCAGCGGCAGCCAGATCCCCTGGAGCCAGATGATGAGCATGAACTGCAATCCGCCTCGGGCGATCGCGGCGAGCAGGCCAGCCACGCTGCCCGTGAAGAACGCACGAATCTTGAAGAGCCGCAGGTTGAACATCGGCGAAGAGACCCGCATCTCGATCACGAAGAAGATGGCGAGGAAGACGACGCCGATGGCAAAGGCGGCGAGGACCCGCGGCGAGGTCCAGCCCATCGAGCTCGTCCCGTAGGGCTGGATGCCGTAGACGATCGCGGCCAGCAGCGAGGTCAGGCCGATCGCGAAGGTGGCGTTGCCCCACCAGTCGATCGTCGCGTCCGCCCGCTCGCCGTTGTCACGAAGGCTGAGATACCCCCAGACCGTGCCGAAGATGCCGACGGGTACCGAGACCCAGAACACGAGCCGCCAGTCGCCGATGGAGAGCAGCCCACCGAGGATGAGGCCGACGAATGAGCCGCCGATGGCCGCGACCTGGTTGATGCCCATCGCAAAGCCCCGCTGATCTGGCGGGAAGGCGTCCACGATGATCGCACTCGAGTTGGCGAACAGCATGGCGCCGCCCACACCTTGGGCGAGCCGCCACAGTACGAGCCACAGGGCGCCGGCCCCGTGGCGGAAGGGGTCGAGCGCGAGCAAGACCGAGGCGACCGAGAACACGGCGAAGCCCAAGTTATAGATCCGAACACGGCCCTTGATGTCCCCGAGTCGACCGAGGCTGATCACCAGGACTGCTGTGACCAGGAGGTATCCCTGCAAGAGCCACAGCAGGTAGCCGACGTTGCCCGCCGACAGGGGGTTGATGCCGACGCCTCGGAAGATCGCGGGCAGCGAGATCAGGATGATCGATCCGTTGATCGTCGCCATGAAGATCCCCAACGTGGTGTTCGTCAGGGCGATCCATTTATAGCGATCCGGGTGCGCGTGTTTCAAAGCCATCGAAGAGCCCCTTCGCGATGAAATTAGTTACTTGCTGATAAGTAACTATATTCGCTTCGTGCTCAGCCGTGACGAATGGTTCCGAACGCTTTGCACTTTTGCCTCGACTCGACCGAGTCCGAGCGCTCGAGTTCGGCCAACAGGGCGTCACCGACGACCAGCGAGACCGCGCGGGTCGCCGGCAACACGATTGCCAACAGCCCGACCGGGACCCTAGGACTCGACGTTCTCGCCGAGGTAGACGGCGCGCACCCGCGCGTCGGTCAACAGGTTCGACGCGGTGTCGCCGAACACGATCTTGCCGTTCTCCATCACGTAGCCACGATCGGCGAGACGCAATGCCTGGGCCGCGTTCTGCTCGACCAGTAGGACGGTGGTTCCGCTGTCGCGAATCTCGCCGATGATGCGGAAGATCGTGTCGACGATCATCGGCGCGAGACCCATCGACGGCTCGTCGAGCAGGAGCAATCGGGGCTGGCCCATCAGGGCCCGGCCGATGGCGAGCATCTGCTGTTCGCCGCCCGACAGGTTGCCGCCGATCTGCTTGCGGCGTTCCTTGAGGATGGGGAACGTCTCGTACATCCGCTCGAGGTCGTCACTGTAGGACCCGCGACGCCGGAAGGCGCCGATCTCGAGGTTCTCCTCCACGGTCATCTGAGGGAAGATTCGCCGACCCTCGGGGACGTGTCCGATGCCGAGTGAGGTGAACAAGTGAGCCTTGGTCTTGGTGACGTCCTGGCCCTCGAACATGATGTGCCCGCTCTGGGGCGCGTGCAGGCCAGACAGCATCCGAAGGGTCGTCGACTTGCCGGCGCCATTGGCACCCAGCAACGTGACGATCTCACCCTGGTTGACTTCGAAGGAGATGCCGTGCAGCGCGGTGATCGCGCCGTAGCGCACCACTGCCTCGTGAACTTCGAGCATCACGATCGGTCCCCCGTCTCGGTCGCGGTCGAACCGAGGTAGGCCTCGATGACCTTGTCGTTTGCCCGAATCTCCTCCGGCGTACCCTGGGCGATGACGCTGCCAAAGTTGAGCACGTAGAGCCGCTCCGCGAGGGACATGACGAGCTTCATGTCGTGCTCGATCAAGAGGATCGAGACGCCCATCTGATCGCGCACCTTACGGATCAGCGTCGTCAATTCGAGCTTCTCCGACGGGTTGGTTCCGGCGGCGGGCTCGTCGAGCAGCAGGACCTGGGGCCCGGTCGCAAGGCCGCGGGCGATCTCCAGCCGACGGCGGTCGCCGTAGGAGAGCGACGACGAGATGACGTTGGCCTTCGCGCGCAATCCGACGAAGTCGAGCAGCTCGACCGTCCGCTCGTCCGAGGTCCGCTCGTCGCGCCGGGTCTTGGGTCCACGCAGCATCGCACCGAGCACGCCGATCCCGCGGTGTGACTCGGCACCGATCTTGATGTTTTCAAAGGCGGTGAGGGCGCTGAACATACGCGACGCCTGGAACGTGCGCGCGACGCCGGCGGAGCTGACGCGGTGCGGCTTCTTGCCGATGACGCTCATCGCCTTGGCGTCGCTGCCCTGGAAGGTGATGGTTCCCTCCTGGGGCTGATAGACGCCCGTGAGCGAGTTGAACAGCGAGGTCTTGCCAGCGCCGTTGGGTCCAATGACCGCGAGAATCTCGCCCCGCTCCTGGTGCAGGGTCACGTCGTTGAGCGACACCACGCCGCCGAAGCGCAACGTGACGTGGTCGACGTCGAAGATCTTGTCACTCACGGCGTGTCTCCCGTCAGTACTTCGTTCATATGGCCCTCGCCCTTTTCGGCGAGCCCGATCTCACGGTGGCGCCGGCGCGAGGGCACGAGGCCCGCCGGACGGAAGATCATCATCACCACGAGCAGCGCGCCCAGGTAGATGTAGAGGTCCTGGGGCTGGTAGCCGGCCGGCGGTGTGTGCAGCAGGTACATCGAACCGGTCTGGATCACGATGGCGCCGAGCACGACGCCCGTGATCGATCCCATGCCACCGAAGATCACCAGCACGAGGATGTTGATCGAGAACTGCAGCGTGAAGCTCGACGGGAAGATCGTGTTGGACTGGCTCGCCGTCACCACGCCGGCGAAGCCCGCCGTCGAGGCGCCGATGGCGAAGGCCATGACCTTGTACTTCAGCGGGTTGATTCCCACCGATTCGGCCGCTACCTCGTCCTCGCGGATCGCCGTCCAGGCACGGCCGACTCGTGAGTGCTCCAGCAGCTTGAAGCCGGCGATGAACAAAATCACGAAGACGATCGTCAGGTAGTAATAGGGCACGGGCGTCAGTCCCCAGAGGTACTTGATGGGCCCGACGTGCAGCGAGAAGTGGGGAATCGTGTTGGTGCCTTGCGAGCCGCCCGTGATGCCGTACAGGTTGTTAGCGAAGATCGTGATGATCTCACCAAAGCCCAGCGTCACGATGGCCAGGTAGTCACCGCGCAACCGCAGGGTCGGTGCTCCCAGGATGATGCCCGAGCCCATGGCCAGCGCGATGGCAATCGGAATCGCGTAGAAGTTGTTGAAGTGGATGCCGAAGGGCGCCGCGGTCGGTAGTGCTCCGGTGACCCACGCCGTCGTGTACGCGCCAATCGCGTAGAAGGCGACGAACCCGAGGTCGAGCAGGCCGGCGAAGCCAACCACCACGTTGAGACCGAGCGCGAGCAACACGTACACCGCGATCTGCTCGACCATGGCGGCCTGCCAGAACGGGTCCGTGATCAAATGCGGCAGCAACAGGGCCACCGCGAGCACGACTACGGCCATCCCCCAGCGGACCGGACGCGTTCGTGTCGCCGCGCGCGGGGCGCTCACGGCCTTGGCGGTGGCTGTTCGCACCTGCTGTCCCCACACCAGCCACGCCGACCAGAGTCCGTACATGACGAGTGCGAGGAAGAGGAAGAGGACCCACCGCTGGGTGCGGAACAACCCGAGGAATGACGCGGGCTCGCCGAATGATCCGGTGAAGCCGGCCGTCGGCGCGAGGGCGCTGCCGGGCGGCCCGGTCATCAACTCCAAGATTGCAAGCGCCGCCAGCGCCGAGAAGAGGCGCTTGACGTGAGCCGAGGCGAAGACGCGCTTCATGCCGCCCTCCCCAGGCGCTCACCGAGGATGCCGGTCGGGCGGAAGAGCAGGACTGCGACCAGGATGCCGAAGGCCACCACGTCCATGTAGGCGGCTTGCACGAAGACCACCGAGAGGCTCTCCACGATTCCCAGGAGGAATCCGCCGATCATGGCACCGCGCAGGTTGCCGATGCCTCCGAGCACCGCGGCCGTGAACGCCTTCAGGGCGGGCACGAAGCCCATGGTGTTCGAGACGCCGGTGCCCATGCCGAAGAGGAATCCCGCCGCGCCACCGAGCGCACCACCGACGATGAAGGTCAGCACGATCGTCCGGTCGATGTTCACGCCCATCAGCGACGCCGTCTCGGCGTCCTGGGCGACCGCCCGGATGCTGCGACCGAGCTTGGTCTTGGCAACGATTCGGTCGAGCGTGAGGAACATGACCGCGCCGGCGAGGAGGATGATGACGTAGTACATCTGCACCGGCGCCCCGAAGATGTGGATGATCGGGTGGTTGATGTAGGGCTGGGGCATCGAGATCGGCACGCGGCCGAATTCCTTGCCGGCCATGTTGTAGAGGAAGTACGACGCGCCGATCGCACTGATCAAGTACGCGAGGGCCGGGGCTCGGCGTCGACGCAGCGGTCGGTACGCGACTCGCTCGACGAGGGTGGCCATCACGGCGCCCACGACACCGCCCACGAGAATTCCCGCGACGATGAGTCCGACCGAGGCGAAGCCCGACGGTACCGCCGTGCCAACCATGGCCTTCATGACGAAGTAGCCGGCGAACCCCCCGGACATGAAGATTTCCGAGTGGGCGAAGTTGATGAGACGCAGGACACCATAAACGAGTGTGTAGCCGACCGCCACCATTCCGTAGAGAACTCCGTTAGCGAGGCCGCCGACGAACAACGCCCAGAACTCCAGACGGAGCGTGTCGAAGTGCCCCGTGAGGTAGTGCCCAAATGCTCCCAACTCTGCCCCCTTGAATGGTTCGTCGAAAGTGTAATCAAAACGGAAGGGCCGGGGGAAAACCCCCGGCCCTTCCGTACAACTTCAATCAGTGACTACTCGAGACCGAGCTGAACGATCTTTCCGTTCTTGACCTGGTTCACGTAGATCGCCGAACCGGCAATGTTGCCGTTTGGCAGGAAGCGGATGACCTTGGTCATACCCTTCATGACCAGGTGGTGCAAGGCCAAGACGATGCCCGGGCGGGTGATCCTCTTGAGCTTCTTCATGGCCGCGATGATGGCGTTGGCCGCGTCGTAGGACTCGGGCGCGTAGGTCGCGTTCGCGGCGCTGAAGTGCGCCAGAGCCTGGTAACCACGGTTGAACGACGCGTTCGAGGAGCTCGAGCAGGCGCACGTCAGGTAGACACCGTTAGCGGCCGACGCGGGCGTCGTGTTCTGGATCAACGCAGGTGACAGCGCACCGTCGTCGGACATCACGATGCCCGTGTAACCCGCCGCCTGCAGCTGGCCGAGGAACAGGCCGAGGTCACAGTAGTAACCGCCGTAGAACATCGCGGTGGCGCCACTTGACACGACCTGCGCGGCTGCCGAGGTGTACTCAGTCGACGACGCGGTGCCGTTCTGGCACTGCGAGGTACCGGGAACCGTTGCCGGTGTCACGGTTGCGCCATCCTTGGACGCCGTCGCGGCGAAGGCCTGGGCAACGCCCGAGCCGTAGGCCGTACCGTCGTTCACCACGTAAATCTTGTTCTTCTTCAGCTTCTTGACGACGTAGTTCGCGTCAGCGGGACCCTGGACGTTGTCGTCAGCAACCACGCGGAAGAAGTTGTTCCAGTGGTTGGTCGCCAATTTCGGGTTGGTCGCCGACGGGCTCACGGTCGCCAGGTGTGCCTTGTTGTAGAAGGGCTCAGAGGCTGCTGTCGCGCCAGAGAACGCCGGTCCCACCACGGCAACCAGGTTCTTGTTCGCGATCGCGGCCTGCGCCTGGGTCGGGGCAATCGTTGGGTCACCCTGGTCGTCGAACGTAGCCAGCTTCAACTTGAAGGGAAGCTTGCCCGACGCATTCGCCTGGTTGATCGCCAACTGGACCGCGAACACCATGTTCAACCCGAGCTGCTGGTTGCCACCAGAGAGCGGTCCCTGATATCCGATGGTGTAGGTCGGCTTCGCTGCCGCCCCCGAGGTTGACGCGATGCCGACAGCCGGCACCGCCATCAACAGCAGGGCACTGGTCGCAACCGCCGCCACCGTCTTGTTCAAACGAGGCTTAATCAACTCGTCCTCCTCAACTGTCTTAATAACTCCCCCAGGCGCCCCCCGTATCACAAGCGCGACACAATCAAGCAACCTCAGCGGATTTTCTATAGGCCACCTTGGCCATCGCAGCACAGTAGCAGTAAGGGCGAACGGGAATTGTGTCACCCGAAACCTCGACGATAAGAGACGTCGCTGCTCTCGCGTACGAACAGGTGTTTGATTTCTCAAGCGCCAGTCACTACGCTACGAACAGTTGTTCGTTCGTGAAAGGAGCGCCGTGGCCGAGGTCCTCACCCCGATGCGCCGTCAGATCCTCGAGTTCATCGTCGCCTGTCAGCGCGAACGGAACTTTCCACCAACCATCCGCGAAATCGGCGACCACGTGGGACTGAAGTCGCCCGCGACGGTGGCCAATCACATCACCGTGCTGCGCGACGCGGGCTACATCGCGAAGAACCCCCAGCAACCGCGCACCTTGACCGTCCGCCTCGATGCCGAGTCCGTCGCGCCCGACTACGCGATTCGCAACATCCCGTTCGTCGGCGACGTTGCCGCCGGAACTGGCGTCCTGGCCGACCAGGACATCCAAGAGATGATGGCGGTGCCGGCGCAGTTCGCGGGACGCGGCGACAGCTTCGTCCTTCGCGTTCGCGGCGAGTCGATGATTGGCGCGGGAATCCTGCCCGGCGACTTGCTCGTCGTCAATCGCCAGGCCAAGGCCGAGACCGGTGAGATTGTGGTCGCCGGACTCCCCGACGGCGAGGCGACCGTGAAGCGATTCTTTCGCCAAGGCACGCGCGTCGTGTTAAAGCCCGAGAATCCCTCAATGGAGCCAATGGAATTTGACGCGGCCGACGTCGTGATCTTCGGCCGCGTGATTTCCGTCATGCGCGCCTACTAACGGCAGCGTCGCCCAGTGGCGACCGGTTCGCGATCGACCCCCCCCTACAGGCTCGGCGTCGGACTGTTAGCCAATCCAGGCGCTGAGCACCTGAGCGAACTGCTCCAACTCCCCCTCGGTCACGCGCTCGTCGGGGTGGTGCGCGAGCAGTGGGTCACCGGCACCGAAGTTCACGGCGGGGACGCCGAACTCCTGAAAGGTGGCGACGTCCGTCCAGCCCACCTTCGCACGAGCGGCACTTCCCGAGAGCGTCTCGAGCGTTGCGAGCAACGCCAGGTCCAGATCGGGTGACCCTGCCGGCGCCCAGTCCTGCACTTCGACCGAGTCCGTGTCGCCGATAACCGGCGCGAGGAAACTGCGCAGCGCCGACTCGGCCTCGCTCGACGATCGATCCGGGGCGAAGCGGTAGTTGATGACACAGTGCGCGACGTCGGGAACGACGTTGCCCGCAACGCCTCCGTCGACCATCACGACCTGCATCTGCTCAGTGAACTCCACGCCCCCGATTGCGACGACGCGCGGCACGTAATCGGCGACCCGCGCGATGACCGCACCAAGGCGATGGACGGCGTTTACGCCCATGAACGGCCGGGCGGTGTGCGCACGGACGCCGGCCATGGTCACTAGCACCCGCATCGTGCCCTGGCAGCCGACTTCGACGACACCGCCGGTCGGTTCGCCAAGCACCGCGACGTCACCTTGCACGAGGTCGGGACGCAGCTCGATCAACTCGCGCAGACCCGACTCGGAGCGCGCGATCTCCTCGCGCGCGTAGAACACCCAGGTCAGCTCGACAGGGTGCGCCACGTCGGCGCACGCGAGGTCCAACATCACCGACAAGGACCCCTTCATGTCGCACGCGCCGAGTCCGATCAGCGAGTCGGCTTCGATGCGGGCTCGTTGCGGGTCCCCCGGAACAGTGTCGAGGTGCCCCGCGATAATCAGGCGTGTCGCGTGCGTTCCCGCTGTGCGGCCCACCACGTTGTCGCCCACCCGCTCCACCTCGAGGCGGGGATTGGTCGACAGTCGAGCGGCTACGTAGTCGGCGAGTGCCGCTTCACCGCCGCTGACCGAATCGATTCGCACCAGCTCCATCACGCGGTCCAGCCGCGTCACGTAGCGACTCCGTGCTCGCGCAGCACCTGGTTAAGGGCGACCTTGTCGTGACGCTCGCCCTCGCTCAGCCGGCGGATGATCAAGACGCAGGGCAGGTAGAACTCCCCACCAGGGAACTCGCGGCGCCGACTCGCCGACACGGCCACGCAAAAGTCGGGTACGTGTCCGCGCGAGACCTCCTCGCCCGTTGCCGCGTCGATCACGGGAATCGACGGGTTGAGGATTGTCCCAGCGCCGAGCACCGAGCCGCGACCGACCCGGGCGCCCTCGACGACCATGCACCGGCTGCCGATGAACGCGTCGTCCTCGATGACGACCGGCACGGCGTTGGCCGGCTCGAGCACGCCGCCAATGCCGACCCCGCCGGCCAAGTGGACGTTGGCCCCGATGTGCGCGCAGCTGCCGACGGTCGCCCAGGTGTCGACCATCGTCCCCGGCCCGATCCACGCGCCGATGTTCACGTAGCTCGGCATGAGGATGACCCCGGGGCTGAGATAGCTGCCACGCCGGGCCGACGCGCCGGGCACGACGCGTACACCGCGGCGCTCGTAGTCGTGCTTCAGCTCGAGTTTGTCGAGATACTCAAAAGGTCCGACCTCGCTGCGTTCCATGCCGCGCAAGCGAAAGAGCAGCAGGATCGCGCGGCGCACCCATTCGTGAACCGTGACCTCACCGCCGGGCGCGACGTCCACGACCCGGATCTGCCCGTCGTCGAGCATGGTGATGGCGAGCTCGACGTCGCGGCGCGCCTCGACGTTTTCGGGGGTGAGCGTGGCAATCTGCTCGTACCACGCGTCGATTCGATTCGCCAGGGTCGTCATGGCTTCATCGTACCGTCGGGCCAATTCGCGCTGGCGAGTCGTTCGGCGGCGAGCTCGATGCGCTCGGTCGGCTGGACCACCGCGATGCGCACGTAGGGCGCGCCCGCGTCGCCGTAGAGCTCGCCCGGGCTCGACACGATGCCCGTGACCTCGGCGAGCCGCTCGGCGAGCGCCCACCCGTCCAGTCCCGGCTGTCGGCACCAGAGGTAGAAGCCGCCGTCGGGTAGGGGCGCCTCCACGCCGTAGCCGGTCAGCGCGGTCGACAGCGTCCGCAGACGCTCGAGGTAGCGGGCGCGCTGCTCGACGACGTGCGTCTCGTCGCCGTACGCGACCGCCGCCGCGGCCTGGACCGGTCCGGGCACCATCAGGCCGGCGTGCTGGCGCACCAGGCGCAGGTAGGCAACGACCTCGGGGTCGCCGGCGTAGAAGCCGACGCGCAGCCCCGCCAGGTTCGATCGCTTGGACGCGGAATGGACCGCGAGGACACCCGTCAACCCGGTGCGCAGGATCGACGCCGCCTCGCCCTTCCACGTGAAGGCGGCGTAGCACTCGTCGCTCGCGACGAGCACCTCGTTGCGCCGGCCCCAGGCCGCGACGCGCTCGAGGTCCTCGAGCGCGCCCGTCGGATTCGACGGCGAATTGCTCCAGAGCACGAGCGCGCGTCGCACGTCGCTGGCGTCGATGCTCGCCAGGTCCATGCCGTCGTCGCCAACGGGCACGGGCACCGCGCGCAGGCCGGCCAGCGTCGCGCCCATCGCGTACGTCGGGTAGCTGATCGCCGGGTACAAGACGGTGTCGCGCTCCGGGCTGCGCAGGTGCAGGTAGCCGGCGAGGGAGGCCACGAACTCCTTGGTGCCCACGCACGCGGCGAGGTCGCCCGGCCCGACCTCCACGTCGAAGCGGTCCGCGAGCCAGGCACTGACGCTGCGGCGAAAGTCCCCCGTTCCAGCCGACGGCGGGTACCCGCGAGCGCCCGCACCACGGGCGAGCTCCTCGAGCACCACCGCGGGCGGCGGATCGATCGGCGTGCCGATCGAGCAGTCGATCGCGCCGCCCTCGTGGGCGCTCGCGATGCGCTTGATGCCGTCGAGTCGTTCGTAGGGGTACGGCGGCGGGGTGAAGCTCATGGTTTCACCCGCCACTGCGCAAAGCGCGCGGCCCCCACCGGGTCCAGGGCGATGCGCATGACCACGGCGTCGTCCTCGACGGTGGTCTCGAGGACGTCGCCCTCGCGGTGCGCCGCGGCGACCATGTCGCCTCGGTCGAGCGGGAAACGCACGGTGATCGTGCGGTCCTCGACGCGCAGACGCTGGCCGATCGCCTCGACGACCGCGTCGAGGTTCTCGCCCGTCAGCGCCGAGGCGTAGACGCTGCCCGGATAGAGCTTGGCCAAGTCCCGGGCGCGCGAGCCCGGGGCGTCGGACTTGTTGAGCACGAGCAGCTCGGGCACGTGATCGGCCCCGATCGTCCCGAGGACCTCGTGCACCGCGGTGATCTGCTCCTCGGCGTTCTCGCTGGAGGCGTCGACGACGTGCACCAGCAGGTCGGCCAGCTGCACGGAGCGAAGCGTGCTCATAAAGGCCTCGACCAACTCGTGGGGCAGGTTGGAGATGAACCCGACGGTGTCGGTCACGAGCACCGTCTCCCCGCCGGGCAGCTGGCGCTGTCGGGTGCGCGGATCGAGGGTGGCGAACAGCCGGTCCTCGACGCCGACGTCGGCGTCGGTCAGGGCGTTGAGCATCGAGGACTTGCCGGCGTTGGTGTAGCCGACCAGGGTGATCTCGCGGTGCCGCCCGCGGTCGCGCCCCTGCCGCTGGATGCCGCGCGTGCGGTCGATCTCCTTGAGCTCGGTGCGGATGCGGTGGATCCGGTGCACCAGGCGGCGGCGGTCGACCTCGAGCTGGGTCTCACCGGGACCGCGCGTGCCGATGCCGCCCGCCTGCTGGGAGAGCGATCCCCCGGCTCGGCGCAGGCGCGGCAGCCGGTACTGCAGCAGCGCCAGCTCGACCTGGGCCTTGCCCTCGGGGGTACGGGCGTTCTGGGCGAAGATGTCCAGGATCACCGCCGTCCGGTCGATCGCGGTGCGACCGAGGATCTTCTCGAGGTTGCGCTGCTGGGCCGGCGAAAGCGCGTGCTCAAAGACGACGGTGTCCGAGTCGACGGCGAGGCAGATCTCGCGCAGTTCACTGACCTTGCCCGAGCCGAGGAACGTCGCGGGGTCGGGCGCATCGCGCCGCTGGACGACCCGCGCGACGACGTCCGCGCCGGCCGTGTCCACGAGCAGCGCGAGCTCGTCGAGCTGACGGTCGAGCTCGACCGCGCTGACGCCGGGGAACTGCACACCCACGAGCACGATCCGCTCGCGAAACGTGCGATCGATGAGTGTCGAGGGGATGTAGGTCAAGTCGCGCGCCACTCGACGTTGGCGACGAACTGGACCGGTCCGCCGAGCGTGGCCTGGTCGCCGTCCAGGCGCACCGTGAGGTCCCCGCCGGGATTGCCGATCGTCACCGCGTCACCGCAGAGACCGTGTGAGCGCGCGACCGCCGCCACCGCGCAGCTGCCGGTGCCGCAGGCCTGCGTCCAGCCGACACCGCGCTCAAACACGCGCAGCTCGATTCGTTGCGAATCCACAGGCGTGATGAACTCCACGTTCGCCCCGCCCAGGTCGTCGGACCAGGCGCTCGCGAGCCTGGTCCGGTCCTCGATAGTCCAGGCCGGGTCGTCCACGACCACCACGTGCGGGTTGCCGACGGAGGCGACCCCGAGGGTCCCCGCCGGACCGGGCCCCGTGGTGACCGCACCCATCGCCACGCTGCCCGCACCCTCGTCTCGGTCGCCGGTGAGTGTTACCCGGCGCACGCCGGCGTCGGTCACGACGTCGAGCGCGTCCCACGTGCCGCGCGTCGACCGGCGAACGGCGGCCGCCAGGCAGCGGATGCCGTTGCCCGACATCTCCGCCCGGCTCCCGTCGGCGTTGTAGAGCACCATCGTCACGTCCGAGCCGACCGTCGCGAGCAGCAGCCCGTCGGCGCCGACGCCCGTGGACCGGTCGCACACCGCGCGCGCGTGCGCGGCGTCCCACCAGGGCGCCGTGCCGTGCTCGATCACCTCGACGAGGAAGTCGTTGCCGGCACCGTGCCATTTTTGGAGGTAGCGGAGTGTCACAGACTCATTCTCGCACGAAGCCGTCGGGGCCGTTCAGCACGCGTTCCAGGCGCTCGCCCGCCTCGTCGGGGCTCTCGAACCATTCCACGCGCGGATCGCGCTCGAACCACGAGCGCTGCCGGCGCGCCAGCCGACGGCTGTGGGTGATGGCGTCGCGCACGCACTGCTCGAGTTCGACGCCGCCTTCCACGTGCGCTAACAGCTCGCGGTAGCCCACCGCCTGTCGCGCGGTGCGCCCCAGTCCGCCGGGCCGCGCGGCGAGACCGCGCACCTCGTCGAGCAGTCCCTCGTCCATCCACTGGCGAAACCGCGCCTCGATGCGACGGTCGAGCTCGTCCATCGGGACCCGCAGCCCGACCTGGACGATCCGGATCCGGCCGTACTGGGCCAGACCCGGGCCGAACGAGGAGAACGGCCGGCCGCTGCCGATCGTGACCTCGAGCGCGCGAATGACCCGTCGCTCGTTGGTCGGCTCCATCCGCGACGCCGCCAGCGGGTCGCGCATCGCCAACTCCTCGTGCAGCGCCTCGCCGGCGGCCCAGCGCGCCTCGAGCGAGCGCCGCACGTCGGGATACCGTCCGGGGATCTGGTAGTCGTCGATCACGGCGCGCTGGTACAGGCCGGTGCCCCCCGCGTAGATCGCCCGGCGCCCCTCGGACCAGATCGCCGCCGACGCCGCCCGGGCCTCGCGCTGGAACCTCGCGACGGTGAACTCCTCGTCCGGCTCGACGAGATCCAGCAGGTAATAGGGCACCTCGCGTTGCTGGGCGGCCGTGGGCTTGGCGGTGCCGATGTCGAGCCCCCGGTAGACGGTCATGGCGTCGACCGCGACGATGGCGAGATCGTTCGCGCTCGCGATGGTGTGGGCGAGGGATGACTTGCCCGACGCGGTGGCGCCGACGAGCGCGACCGCGACCCGGTTCACGAGACGCTGAGGGCGATGCGAACCTTGTGGCGAGGCGGGCGAAGCACCCGGGTCACGTGACCCATGAGGTGATAGGGCGCTCCGTGCTCGACCAGCACCTCGACGAGCGCGCCGGGGCGCATCTGGGCGTCGGCGTCGACATGGACCAGCTTGCCCTGGCGCGTGCGTCCCGACCACCGGTCCGCCGAGCGCCGCGACGGCCCCTCGAGCAGGACCTCCTCGAGTCGTCCCTCGCGCGCGGCGTGCGCGCGCAGCGCCGACCGGTCGAGCACGAGCTTCAGTCGCTCGAACCGGTCCTTGATGACGTCGTCGGGCACGAACGCGTCGGTCATCGCGGCCGCCCGGGTCCCCTCGCGTGGCGAGTAGATGAAGGTGAACGCGGAGTCGTAGTCGGCCTCGGCGACCACGGCCAGCGTCTCGTCGAAGTCCGCCTCGGTCTCGCCGGGATAGCCCACGATGAGGTCGGTCGAAACGGCGAGGTCGGGTATCGAGACGCGCGCCGCGGCCAGTCGCTCGAGGTAGCGCTCGGCGGTGTAGCCGCGCCGCATAGCCCGGAGCACGCGGTTCGACCCCGACTGCAGCGGCAGGTGGAGCTGCGGGCAGACCGACGGGGTCTCGGCCATGGCCGCGATGGTCTCGGGCCGCAGGTCCTTGGGGTGGGGGCTCGTGAATCGGATGCGTTCGATGCCCTCGACCTCGCCGAGGGAGCGCAGCAGTTCGGCGAAGAGCGGCCGGCGCTTGGTCAGGTCCCGGCCGTAGGAGTTCACGTTCTGCCCGAGCACCGTGATCTCGGTGACCCCCGACGCCGCGAGCATCTGCGCTTCGGCCACGAGGTCCGCCAGCGGCCGGCTGATCTCGCCGCCGCGCACGTCGGGCACGATGCAGTAGCTGCAGGAGTTGTCACAGCCCGTCTGGATCGTCATCCACGCGGCCCACGGGAGTTCGCGCACCGCCGAGAGGGCGGGCGCCATGTCGCGGTTCACCACCGGGTCGGGCGCGTCGGCCACGTCCACGATCGGGCCCTGGGTCTGCGCCCGGCGCAACAGCGCCGGCGCCTCGTGCAGGTTGTGGGTCCCAAAGACGACGTCGACCCACCCAGCGCGCTCGAGAATCCGGCCCCGCTCATGCTGGGCCATGCAGCCGCCAACGGCAATCTGCATCGAGGGCCGCGCGGCCTTGGCCGCCTTGAGGTGCCCGAGGGCGCTGTAGAGCTTGAGGTCGGCGTTCTCGCGAATCGTGCACGTGTTGAAGATCACGACGTCGGCCTCGGCCTCGCTCGACGCCGGCGCCAGACCCTCGTTGACCAGGAGTCCAGCCAGGCGCTCGGAGTCGTGCTCGTTCATCTGGCAGCCGAAGGTGTGTATCGCGAAGGTGCGGGGCGTTGACACGCCCACAAGCCTACTGAGCGATCGGCACGACACCCCGGGTGACGTCGTAGGTCACCCCGACGCCCGCCCCGACCACGCACGCGAGGCCCACCAGGTCGGTGATCGACACCCCCTGGCCGATGAACAGCCAGCCCATCAGGAAGGCGATGGCCGGATCGAGCGCGATGAGCACACTGACCACCCCGGGTTTGATCCGGCGCAGCGCCTGCATCTCCATCCCGAAGCCGAGCGCGATCGCCGCCACGCCAACGAGCGCCATCCGTCCGCCGAGCCAGGGCTTAGCAATGAGCTCGTGGGCCGAGGCGAGACCAAAGGGCAGGGTCACCAGCGCCGAGATCGACATCGCGACGGCGAGTCCGCCGAAACCTTCGATGGAGCCGCCGACCCGGTGCGACGCGAAGGCGTAGCCCGCCCAGCCCGCCCCAGACCCGAGCGCGAAGAGCACGCCGACGAGCGTCACACCCCCACCCGGCCGCGCGAGGGCCACCACGCCCGCACCCGCCAGGGCTACGAAGACGAAGTGGCGCACCGAGCGCTTCGAGAAAGCGGCGACGAGGAACGGTCCCAGGTACTCGATCGCGACCGCCGTGCCGAGTGGTATCCGCGCGATCGCCTGATAGAAGCAAAAGCCCATGAACGCGGTCGACGAGCCCAGGGCGGCCGCTCCGATCCACTGGTGCCTCGACCAGGACCGAACCTTCGGCCGCGAGATGACCAGCAGCGCGAGCGCGCCGAAGAAGAAGCGCCACGCGCTCGAGGCCGACGGGCCGATCTTCGCAAAGACCGGCATCACCACGGCCGCCGACCACTGGATCGTGGTCGTGCCCGCCAAGAGGAATGCGACGCCGGCGAGTGTTCGCCGACGCGACAGCGTTGGGGTCAAGTGACGACCGCTCCGATCCGGTCGGCCTCGAGGATCTCGACCGAACCCGCCACGCCGTGCTCGGTGAGGGTGCGGCGAGCGCCCTCGGCGACGGCGTCGGCGGCCTCGACGGTCGCGAGGCCGAGCATCGTCGAGCCAGCGCCCGACCAGCACGCCCCCAGCGCGCCCGCGCGCCGCAGCGCCTCGAGCATCGGCTCGGCGATGGGCAGCAACGCCGACCGGTAGGGCTGGTGTAGCCGGTCGCTCATCGACCACGGGGTGAAGTTGCGGTGATCGGCGAGCCCGGCGATGAGCAGGCCGAGCGCGGTCAGGTTGGCCACGGCGTCGGCGAAGGGGACTTGCGCGGGCAGGACCCGTCGCGCGTCGGCCGTGGCGAGCTCGACCTCGGGCACCACCACGACGAAGCGCCAGGCGTCGTCGAGCGCGAGGCTGGCCACGGCCACGTCCCCGTCGCGCTCGCCGGCCGCCACGAGACCGCCGCGCCACGACGCGGCCGCGTTCTCGGCGTGACCGTCGATCGCAACCGCGATGCCGAGTGGGTCGGTCGCCCCCGCGGCCGCGGCCGCGGCGAGCGCGAGCGACGCCGACGAGCCCAGGCCCCGCGAGACGGGGATCTCGGAGTGCACGCGAATCGCGAAGCGCCAGTGCCCGAGGACCGACGCCGCCACCGTCGCACCGAGGTGGCCCTCGTCGTCGAAGCGTCCCGCGCCGAAGCCGCTCGTCGTGATCGAGAACTCGTCGGCTTCGCGCACGTCGACCTCGACGTAGCGATTCAGCGCCACCGCCAGGGTGTCAAAGCCCGGTCCCAAGTTCGCCGAACTGGCCGGCACCCGCGCAATCATGGATTAAGCGTAGGCGTTGCGTGGCGACCGGCCGCGAACCGACGGCCCGGTCAACGGTCCTCGTCGGGGAAGTACTCCTCGCGCGTGATCAGCACCTTGCGCGCCTTGGACCCGTCGCCCGCGGCGACGACGCCCTCTTGCTCGAGCTGGTCCATGAGCCGGCCCGCGCGCGCGAACCCGACGCGCAGCTTTCGCTGCAGCATCGACGTCGAGCCCGACTGCGTGCGGATCACGAGTTCGCGGGCCTGGCGTAGCACCTCGTCGTCGTCGCCACCACCGCCGCCCGGCCCCCCGCGCTCGACGGGCACGTCGAGGGCCACAACCGACTCGCTGCGCCCGCCCTGGGCCCGCCAGTACTCGACAACGCGCACGACTTCGGGCTCGGAGACCCACGGCGACTGGATCCGCCGCGCGATGTTGCTCGTCGCGGTGACGAGCAACATGTCGCCCTTGCCCACCAGGCGCTCGGCCCCGGCCTGGTCGAGGATGACCCGGCTGTCGGCGAGTGACGACACGGCAAAGGCCATGCGGCTCGGCACGTTCGCCTTGATGACACCCGTGATCACGTCGACGCTCGGGCGCTGGGTCGCGAGCACGAGGTGGATCCCCACGGCCCGGGCCATCTGGGCGATGCGTACGACCGAGTCCTCCACGTCGCGCGCCGCCACCATCATCAAGTCGTTGAGCTCGTCGACGACGATCACGATGTAGGGCATGCGCTCGGGTCCCGCGGGCCGCGTTGCGTCTGAGGCCAGCCCCGTCGCTCGCTCGACCGCGTCGGCGACCTCCTCGGCGGTCGTGGGGCCCGGCTCGAGCTCGCCGCGATCGATCATCTGCTGGTAGCCGGTCAGGTCGCGCGCGCCGCAGGCGGCGAGCACGTCGTAGCGCCGCTCCATCTCTTTGACGGCCCAGGCCAGGGCACCCGCCGCCTTCTTGGGGTCCACCACCACCGGTGCGATGAGGTGCGGCAGGTCCTGGTAGTGACCCATCTCCACGCGCTTGGGGTCGATGAGCAGCAGGCGGACCTGATCGGGGTTGGCGCGCATGACGAGCGAGGTCACGAGCGAATTGATGCACGAGCTCTTGCCGGCACCGGTCGCGCCCGAGATCAGCACGTGGGGCATCTCGCCCAGGTTGACGATGACCGTCTGGCCCGCGATGTCGCGCCCGATCGGCACGTCGAGCGGGTGATGGGCGTCGCGGGCCTCGTCAGTGGTGAGCAGGTCGCCGAGCGCGACGAGGGTGCGATTGCGGTTCGGCACCTCGACGCCGATCGCCGAGCGCCCCGGGATGGGCGCGAGGATGCGCACGTCGGGCGTGGCCATCGCGTAGGCGATATCGCGGCTCAGTGCGGTGAGCCGCGAGACCTTGATGCCGGGGCCGAGCTCGAGTTCGAAGCGGGTCACGGTCGGGCCGACGGTGAAACCCACGAGCACCGTCTCCACGCCGTGGGCGGCGAGCGCCTCGACCAGCTCGACGCCGGCCCGCTCCACGCTCGCGCGATCCTGACGCTGCTCGCGCGTGCGGGTCAGCAGCGTGAGCGGCGGCAGCGTCCACGCGGTTTCGTGCGCGTCAGGGACCCTCGGCACCGGCGTTACCCGTGCCTCGACTGGCTTCCAGTCGCTGCCCCGGACGTCGGGCTCGTCGTCGTAGTGCTCAATCGGCTCGTCCACGGGCTCTTCGGGCATCTCGTACCCTGGCTCGTCGTCGATCGGCGCCGCGTCGTCCGATGGTGCGCGGCGAGCGCGCCGAGGCTTGGCCGGGGCAGGCTCAGCGGGCTCGCTGTCGTGCTGGCGCGGCCGACTCGACCACCAGCGACCCAGGGCGCGCGCGAGCACCCTGACTGCGCGCAGGCTCGCGCCGGCGAGCGTGCGCAGACCAATGCCGGTCGTTACGATCACCGCGACGACCAGCACCGCGAGCAGGACCACCACGGCGCCGACCTCGCCGAGGGCGCGAACCAGACTGCCCCCGACGGCGACGCCGAGCCAGCCGCCCGCTCGACTGAGTTGGGCCGCCGTCGCGTGCACCGACGGCCGACCCCCGATCAGGTCGCCGAGCCCGGTGGCGCTGATCAGGCCGAGGGCGAGCCCCCAGCCGAGGCGTGCGTTGTCGACCTCAACCTTGCCCCACAGGATCGCCACCCCGAGACCGATGAGCACGACGGGCAGGACCACCCGCCCGACGCCGAGCAGATCGCCGACGAGTCGCGCGAGCCCGCGGCCGACGGGCCCGAGCGTGTGCACCTCCGCGAGGCCGATGAAAATGCCGAGCACCACCAGCACGAGCACCCAGATGTCGCGACCGTGGCGCTGCCACAGGGACGGCGCACTACCGGTGCGCGCCGAACCGGCCCGTGCCGGAGTCTTCTTGCCGTGTCGAGGTGCCGCCACAACCATTCAACTTACTGAAGGTCGGTTCGCCCGCCGAGCCAATTGGGCCCCATTAGGCTTGCGCCGTGCCCTCTGCCCATCGCTCCTCCACCGAACTCGCCGAGCGCCTCGGCGCTCGCGCCGCGTCCTGTGACGTCGTGCTCGCCCGACCCATCTGCGCGTCGCTCCACGAGGTCGTCCTGCACGGCGACCCGAAGCTCGCCGGCAAGCCCGGCAACGACGTGATGATCCGGGTGCGCCACGACGGTCACCACGTCCGGCGCCGCTACACGGTGCGCTCGGTCGACTACGACAATCACCGCTTCTCGATCTGGGTGAGCACCGACCACGACGGCGCGGGAAGCGCCTGGGCCCAGTCGGTGAATACCGGCGACGCGGTCGACGTCATCGGACCGCGAGGCAAGATCACCCTGGCCGAATCGGCTGACTGGCACCTGTTCATCGGCGACGTCAGCGGCCTCGCCGCCTTCTACCGCCTGGCCCAGAGCATCGAGACCCCCGGACGGGCCATCTTCATCGTCGAGATCGACGAGGACGACGACGCGCTCACGGCCGACTTTGACGAGGGGCTCGGGGTGACCGGGATCTTCGTGGACCGGCGCGAGCGCGCTCGCAACGATCCGGCGGGCCTACTGAGCGGGCTCAGCGCCTTCGCCTTCCCCGCCGACCGGGGCCACGCCTACGTGCTCGGCGAGTACAGGGTCGTGCGCGCGGTGCGCGACGCCCTGCGCGACCGGGGGCTGAGCGACGAGGACATCAGCCACAAGGCCTATTGGCGCCTGGGCCGGCCCAACGCCGACCACGGCGAGCCCGACAAGGCCGACGCCTAGGTCAGTAGACGACCACGGCCGTCATCAGCACGGGCTGACGACGGAAGCGCTGGCCGAGCAGGCGCCCCGCGGCACGCTGGGCGGCCTTGTTGAGCGCCGTTTCGTCGCGCTCGCCGTCCGCGAGCGCCTCGTCGATCGCGCTGCGCACAGCGTCGGTGACCGTGGCGATGAGCTGGCGGTCCGATTCGCCGTCGAACCAGCCGCGCGCGACCACGCGCACCGGCTGGACGATCCGGCCCAGCTCGGCGTCCACGCCCGCCGACAGCAGCAGCACGCCGAACTCGGCGAGCATCCGTCGCTCCTCGAGCGGCCGCTCGTCGAGGTCCCCCGCCGAGCCGTCGATGTAGTGCAGGCCCGCGGGCACCTGGCCGGCGCGACGGATCCCGTCGGTGCGCACCTCGATCTGGTCGCCGTCCTCACAGAGCAGGATGTGCTTCGCCGAGAGCCCCATGGACCGGGCGAGCTCGGCGTGGTGCACGAGGTGTCGATACTCGCCGTGCACCGGCACGAAGTTGCGCGGACGCAACAGTTGGTGGAAGGTGCGCAGCTCGCCCTGGCGCGCGTGGCCCGAGGCGTGCACCGGCTCCTGGCTCGAGTCGATCACTTCGGTACCGGCCCGGTGCAGGTCGTCGATGACCCGCCCGACCGACCACTCGTTGCCGGGGATGGGGTGCGAACTGAGGATCACGGTGTCGTCGGCGCCCACCCGCAGGAACCGCGCGTCCCCGCGCGACAGCTTGGTCAGCGCGGCCATCGGCTCGCCCTGACTCCCGGTGCAGATCACGCAGACCTCGCCCGGCTCGTAACGGTCGACGGTCTCGAGGTCGATGAAGTCCGCCGCGTCGGCGTGCAGCAGGTGCAGCTTGCGCGCCAGCTTGACGTTCGCCTCCATCGACCGGCCCATCAGGGCGACCTTGCGCCCCTGTTCGCGTGCGACGTCCATGATCTGCTGGACGCGGTGGATGTGGCTCGCGAAGCACGCCACGACCATCCGCCGCTCGGGTCGTTCGAGGAAGAGACGGCGCAGCGCACCGCCGACGCTGCGCTCGGAGTTCGTGAACCCCGGCTCCTCGGCGTTGGTGGAGTCGCACAACAGCAACGCCACGCCCTCGTCGCCGATCGCCCCGAGTCGCGCCAGGTCGGTGCGCCGGTTGTCGATCGGGGTCTGGTCGAGTTTGAAGTCGCCCGAGTGCACCACTACCCCGACCGAGGTGCGCACCGCGAGCGCGTGGGCGCTCGGCACTGAGTGGGTGACGGGGATGAACTCGAACTCGAAGGGGCCGATCCGGCGGCGTTCGCCGTCGGCGACCTCGATGAAGGTGCACTTGGCGGCCACCTTGGCCTCGGTGAGCCGGTGACGTGCGAAGCCCAGGGTCAGCGCTGAGCCGTAGATCGGCACGTTGACGTCCTTGACGAGGTAGCGCAGCGCCCCGGTGTGGTCCTCGTGGCCGTGGGTCAGCACGATGCCGTCGACCCGGTCGCGGCGCTCGATGAGCCAGCGGAAGTCGGGCAGGATCAAGTCGACGCCGTACATCGTGGGCTCGGGGAACATGAGACCGGCGTCGATCACCACGATGCGGCCGTCCTGTTCGAGCGCGAGGCAGTTCCGACCGATCTCGCCGAGGCCCCCGAGGAAGGTGACCCGAACGCGGCTGCTAGCCACGACTGGCTCGAAGCTCGGCGATGACCGACGCGGCGGTCGCGTCAACCTCGCTCGCGGCCGGGCCCAGCGGCAGGCGGCACTGACCGACGGCGAAGCCGAGCGAGCGCATCGCCGCCTTGGCCGGGATCGGATTGGGTGCCGACTCGGTCGATTCGAAGGCGCAGCTGCGAGCGAGACGCTCATTGAAGACTCGAGCCGTGGCCCAGTCCCCCCGAGCGGCGCTCGACACCAGCCCGGCGAACTCCGGCCCCGCCCAGTGCGCGGCGACCGACACGATGCCCGTCGCACCGACGGCGAGGAACGCCAGCAGCAGCGAGTCGTCGCCGCTGTAGAGGTCGAGCGCGTCGCCGAGCACCGCCTTGACGTGCGCGGCGCCGGGCAGGTCGCCCGAGGCATCCTTCAGCCCCCGCACGTTCGCGTGTGCGCGCGCCAGTTCGATGGTCGTCGTCGCGGCGATCTTGCGACCGGTGCGCGAGGGGATGTCGTAGAGCATGATCGGCAGCGGCGTGCTGTCGGCGACGGCGCCGAGGTGGCCGGCGAGGCCCGCCTGGCTCGGCCGGGCGTAGGCGGGGGTCGTCGCGAGCACGCCCGCGACGCCGGTGGCGGCGACGCGCTTGGTCAGGGCGACCGATCGGGCGGTGTCGGCCGACGTGGAACCCGCGAGCACCGGCACCGTCACCGAGCTGGCGACGCACGCGAACAGGTCCATCTTCTCGTCGTCGCTGAGCGCGGTCCCCTCGCCCGTCGAGCCGGCCACGACGATCCCGTCGCTGCCGCTATCGACCAGGAACCGGGCAACGGCCGCGGCCACGTCGTAGTCAACGGCGCCGCTCGCATCGAACGGCGTGACCATGGCGGTCAGAACCGTTCCGAAGGTGGTTGGCGGCATACCTCGAAGTTACCAGTGACCCGATGGGCTCACACGCCGTCGATGAATCGGTCGAGACCCTCAACCAGGCCCGGGGTGGTCGGCACGTGGCGAAGGACTGTGGCGACCCCGCTCACGAAGCTCGTCCGGTCGTAGGAGTCGTGGCGGATGGTCAAGCCCTCGCCCGGCGAGCCGAAGAGCACCTCTTGGTGCGCCACGAGGCCGGGCAGGCGCACCGCGTGCACCGGCACCCCGTCGACGCTGGCGCCGCGGGCCCCCTCGACGGTCAGTCGATGGGTCGGATCGGGTGCGGTAGCGCGGCCCGCCCGCTCCCGGGAACGCGCGATCGCGCGGGCGGTCGCGATCGAGGTTCCCGACGGCGCGTCGACTTTGGCGTCGTGGTGCAGTTCGATGACCTCGACGCGCTCGAAGTACGGTGCCGCCATCGCCGCGAAGCGTTCGGCCAGCACGGCCCCGATCGAAAAGTTGCTCGCCACGACGATGGCGGTTCGTTCGGCCGCGGCGTCGATCTCCGCACGGTCCGCCGCGGTGAGCCCCGTCGCGCCGACCACGAGGGGTGTGGCGTGCTTGGCGCACCAGCGCGCCGACGCCACTACACCCTCGGGTGTCGAGAAGTCCACGACCACGTCAATGCTGGTGGCGTCGACGAGCTCGAGCGACGTGAACCACTCGGCGCCCTCGCGCGCGGGGCCCGGGGACCGGTCGACGAGTGCGATGACGCTGAACTCGGCGAACGACCCGAGTCCCTGGGCCATCACCTGACCCATCCGTCCGGCGCCACCGACGATAGCGATGCCGATCACGTCGGTACCCTAGCGCGTCGACGTTCGCGCCTCAGGTATTCGACCGCCCCCAGCCACGCGACGAGCCCGCCGCCCGTGCCGAGCAGACCGAGCTCGATGTGTGGCGCGTGGTAGTAGAAGTGCACCGTCCAGTCGCCGCGGGGCACGACGACCTGCTCGATGAGTCCCGAGCGCACCACGTGCAGCGACACCGTTCGGTGGGTCGCGGTGTTCTCGGCCGACGCGCGCCAGCCCGGTATCCACTCCATCGACCGCTTGAGGATCGTCGGGCCGACGTCGTGAACCGTGACCCACGTATCGCCGTAGGCGGTGTCACGGATCGACACGACCCGCGAGTGACCAGCCTTCGAGCCGAGCCACGCGGGCGGGCGCAGCGACGTCGCGCGGAAGTAGGCGACGGTGCCGATGGTCTGGTGCAGCCGCCAGCCCGGGGTGGCGAGCGCCTGTTGGAACAGCGTCGCGAGGCGGTATTCGCGAGGGTGCGCGCCGCGCGTGGCCACTTCGGCGGAGTTGAAGATCGCCCGATCGGGGGCCGTCACGACGAACCCGGCGCTCTCGTGGTGGTAGGACGAGAAGTCAAAGGTGAGCGACGCGGCACCGGTGGCGCTGAGGACCGGGCCGACGAGGTGGCCGTCGTAGTTGAGCAACTGCACCGAAACGGTCCCCGTCGAGACCCGACGATTGTTCACCGCGGCGAGCACGACGGTATGAACGGGCAGCAGCTGGCCGAAGAAGCGCGCCGTGCGAAGCGCGGGTCGCAGGGGCAGGCACGACTGGGGCGCGGGCAGCGGTCCGGTGACCGGGGTGGCGAGCTTGTCCGAGGAGACCACCACCGTCTCGAGGCGCAACTGTCGGAAGGTGCCGTTGGCCAACTGGCACGGGTCGAGCGAGAACAGCGGGTGGGTCGCCGTCACGTTGCCGTAGAGCGCGTTCACGAGTGAGCCGTACCCCTGCACACTCGCCAGTCCCGTGAAGACGTTGACATTGGGCGCGCCGAGGGTCTCGTAGAGCCCCTGGTGCGCGCCGGAGGGGTCGATCAGCGCGAAGCGCCCGTCAGTGCCCAGGTGCGCCGCGGCCGCGACCTGACTGGGCATGGGCGACGCGCGACCTCCGAACAGTCCGGTCGAGGTGAAGGTGAAGAAGAGCAGCGCGTCCGCAGCGACGATGGCGTAGAGCCAGTGCATGCGTGTTGTGCGCGTTCGCCACCAGCGCACCACGACCACGAGGCCCACGGCGAGCGCGAAGTGGGCCAGCAGGGTCGGGCGCTGGTAGCGCACGAGGCCCGACGCGGAGCTCGACACGCCAAGAAATCGCAGGATGGGTTGGCCGTCGACGAGCAGGGCGCCGCTCAGCAGGGCAACCGCGAGCGCCGGTGTCAGGGCCAGCCACGTGCGGACCTGGCCGCGATCGCGCGCGTGACTCGCGCCTCGGCGGAACTCGTCGAGCCACCACCCGAGCAGGACGAGCACCGCCAGGTCCACCAGAATGATGTTGCGGCTCTGCAGCCGGGTGCTGCCGTAGAGGGGGATCGCCCAGAAGAGGTGGCCGACGGGCGTGTAGTAGCCCCACGTGGCGAAGATGCCCACGACCCCGATGATGAGAAAGGGCACGAAGTTGCGCTCGGCACCTTGCCAACCGCGCCGCGTCGCGCGCAGCACGAAGGCCGCCGTGGCGACCAGGGCCGCGACCCCGACGTAGCCCGTGACCTCGGGCAGGTTGTAGTGCGTGAAGTAAGCGGGCTGGTGCAAGACGCCGTTGCCCCCGAGCAGGTCGGGTATTAGCAGCAGGCTCGTCCAGCGCACCGGCAGCGAGCCGGCACCGAAGAACTGGTAGCCGAGTCCCGTGCGCTGGGAGATGTTGATGAACGACCAGCCGGGCAACAGCTGGGCGAGCCCGATGAGCGCCCCCCACGCGATGCCCACGGCGTTGGCGAGCACGAACTCGGCCCGCCGCGGCCACGACGGCGCCGGATTCGCCCGCGGGGCGAGCACGCCAATGGCGATCAGCACCGCGCCGAGCAGTTCCATCTCGCCGATCGCCCGCGGCTCGCCCGAGAGCGTCGTAAGGGCCCAGATCGCGGCGATGCCGAGGACCGACGGGGCGCTCGAGACGAGCCGCGCACGAAGCGCCATGCCGTGGGGCCAACGGCTCACCGTGCGTTCGAGGGCCACGATGGCCAGCGCGTACCACGGCAGGAGCGCGAATCCCTGGACCACACCGAGGTGCACCAGCTGGCCGTTCATGGCTCCGGTGAAGGCGTACAGCGCAGCCGGCACGAAGGCCGACCACGTGCTGATCCGATACCACCGCAGCAGGGCGAAGAGTCCGACGCCCGCGCCGGCGTACACGACGACGAGGTTGAGCACCCACACGAGGATGGGCGCGGGAATGACGAAGAGCAGGGTCAGCGGAAAGAACGAGCCCGCGTTCATACCGCCGAGCAGGGGTGTGCCCGAGTTGGCGAGGGTGTTGAGCAGTGGCAGGTGGCCGCTGCGCAGCTGCTCACCGGTCAGTACGCGCAGGGGGAAGTTCTGAATCAGGTTGTCCTGGGCGATCGCCGGGAGGCCGAACAGGGCCGGGAGCCCGAAGATCACGATGGGCAGGACGAGCAGGATGAGCAGCGCCCAGCGATCGGCGCGCCCCGATGGACGCCACCATGGTGTGGACGCGGACTCGCCCGCCATCAGCCTTGAGCGGATGGCGGGCGAGTCTCGAACGTCACGAGTGAACCGAAGCTCACCAGGAACCTAGCGTCGGCGCGAGCGCGGACCCCGGCGGCTTCCGCCACCGTCGCCTTCACCGAACGAGGTGTCGCGCGGACCGAGGTCGCCGATCTCGTTCGCCAGCTCTTCCTCGAAGGACGCCTCGAACGAGGAGACGGCGGGACGCGAACCCTGAGTGCCACGGTCGCCGCGGTCCCCACGGTCGCCGCGGTCGCCACGGTCGCCACGGTCGCCACGGTCGCCGCGGTCGCCACGGTCACGCTGCGGGCGTGAGCGCGGGCCGTCAGCCTCGGCGGTGTCGGTGGCAACGTCGGCGTACTCGCCGGCCAGTGACAGCGACACTTTGCCCTGGGGGTCGATGTCGTCGACACGGACCTCGATCGCCTGACCGAGTTCCAGAACGTCCTCAACCTGTCCGATTCGCTTGCCGCCGTTGAGTGGCGACATCTTGGAGATGTGCAGCAGCCCATCGCGTCCGGGCATCAGGCTGACGAACGCACCGAACTTGGCGATGTTCACCACGCGCCCGGCGTAGGTCGCGCCGACTTCAGCCGTCGGCGGGTCGAGGATCAGCGCGATGCGTCGGCGGGCCTCTTCAACGGCCCGGCCGTCCTTGGCACCGATGGTCACGGTGCCGACGACGCCGTCGTCGTCCACGGCGATGTCCGCGCCGGTCTCCTGCTGGAGGGTGTTGATGACCTTGCCCTTGGGCCCGATGACCTCGCCGATCTTGTCAATCGGAATCTCGAGGGTCACGATCTTCGGCGCTACCTCGGACACCTCGGCGCGCGGCGCGTCGATCGTCGAGGTGATCACGTCAAGGATCGTGAGGCGGGCCTGGTGGGCCTGGCGCAGGGCGTCGGCCAGCACGTTGGCGGGCAGGCCGTCAATCTTGGTGTCCAACTGCAGGGCGGTCACCGCGTCGGCGGTACCGGCGACCTTGAAGTCCATGTCACCGAAGGCGTCTTCGGCCCCGAGGATGTCGGTCAGGGTGACGTACGAGCCGTTCTCGTACACGAGGCCCATCGCGATGCCGGCGACCGGCGCCTTGATCGGCACGCCCGCCGCCATCAGCGACAGCGTCGAGCCACAGACCGAGGCCATCGACGTAGAGCCGTTGGACTGCATGATGTCCGAGACGACCCGCAGGGTGTAGGCGAAGTCCTGCTCGCTCGGCAGCACGGGGATCAGGGCGCGCTCGGCGAGCATGCCGTGGCCGATCTCGCGACGCTTGGGCATCCCGACCCGGCCGGTCTCGCCCACCGAGTACGGCGGGAAGTTGTAGTGGTGCATGTACCGGCGGAACTCGTCGGGGCTGATCGTGTCGAGCTGCTGGCGCATGCGCGGCATGCCGAGCGTCGTCACGTTCACGACCTGGGTCTCGCCGCGCTGGAAGAGCGCCGAGCCGTGGGTCATCGGGAAGAGGTCGACCTCGGCCGACAGGGGCCGGATGTCGGTCGTGCCGCGGCCGTCGATGCGCACCCCGTCGCTCACGATGCGGCTGCGCACGAGCTTCTTCGTGACGGCCTTCACCGCCGCCTTGATCTCGCTGACGCGCTCGGCGAACTCGTCGCTCAGCTGCTCGACGATGACGGCGGTCGCGTCGGCCAGCGCGGTCGCGCGGGCCTGCTTCTCGCTGATCCGGTTGGCGTTGTCGAGCGCGGTCAGTCCAACGGCCTCGACGCGGGCGTAGACGTCATCCTGGTAGTCGCGGAACACCTGGTAGGGAATCATCTCGATGGGACCGCGCTCGGCCACGTAGGCGGCGACCAGCTCGCGCTGGAGTTGGATCGACTCGCGGATCCACTGCTTGGAGGCCTCGAGCCCCGCGGCGAGGACTTCCTCGTCGACCTTGGGCGCCCCGTCGGCGTACTTCTCGAAGGAACCCTCGGTCCCGCCGGCCTCGACCATCATGATGGCCACGTCGGCGTCGGCTTCCTCGCCGAGCGCCCGGCCCGCGACGACGAGTTCGAAGACCGACTCGTCACCCTGGGCGTAGGTGGGGTGGGCCATCCACGTGCCGTCGGTGGTGTAGGCCATGCGCACGGCCCCGATGGGACCGTCGAAGGGGATCCCCGAGAGCATCAGCGCCGCCGACGCCGCGTTGATCGCCAGGATGTCGTGCGGGTTCTCCTGGTCGGCACTGAAGATCGTGCCGACGACCTGGACCTCGTTGCGGAAGCCCTTGGGGAACGAGGGGCGAAGCGGGCGGTCGATCAGTCGGCAGATCAGGATGGCCTGGTCTGACGGCTTGCCCTCGCGCCGGAAGAACGCGCCGGGAATCTTGCCCGCGGCGTAGGAACGCTCCTCGATGTCCACGGTCAGGGGGAAGAAGTCCATCCCCTCGCGAACCGTGCGTGCCGCGGTGACGCTGGCGAGCAGCATCGTGTCACCGATGCGCGCCACCACCGCCCCGTCGGCGAGTTGTGCGAGGCGTCCGGCCTCGAAACTCAGTGTCTTGTCTGTGCCCGATAGCGGGCGGCTTACGCGAATCGCGTCAGTCATGGTTGCTCCTTAGCGGTAGGCAACACTCCGCCCGGATCCCAGTGGGCAACCGTCGACGACGGCGACGATTCTCCACTGGCCTCCGAGGTCTCGGATGTGTTGCGTACGCCGACGGCGTCGGCGTAACGGCTAGCGACGAATACCGAGACGGCCGATCAGGGAGCGATAACGTTCGACGTTGTCGCGCTGCACGTAGTCGAGCAGGCGGCGTCGCTGGCCGATGAGTTTCATGAGTCCACGGCGGGTGTGGTGATCACCCTTGTGGACCTTGAGGTGCTCGGTCAAGTGCGAGATCCGGTCCGTCAGGATCGCGATTTGGACTTCGGGCGAGCCCGTGTCCGTCTCGTGGGCCTGAAAGTCCTTGATGATCTGCTGCTTCTCAGCCATAACGTCGTTTGCCTTATGAGTCGGTGGTCCAGCTGCGAGCCGCCCACTTGACGACCCACACGATCAGCGTCGCTGACCGAGGTCTTAGCCTAGCAGTGTCCAGGTCGTTGGTGGCGAAATCGCGAAACTTTCCCGGCTTTCGGCCACGTCGCGCCCCATTTGGGCGATGAGATCCTCAACCGAGTCGAAGCGCACCTGGCCGCGCAGGCGCTTGACGAACGCCACGTCGATCGTCGCGCCGTAGAGGTCGCCGCTGAAATCGACGAGGTGCGCCTCGACGAGGGTCTCGCCGTCCTCGTAGAACTGCGGGCGCCGCCCGATGGACACCGCGCCGCACCACCAGCGCCCGTCGGGCGTTCGCACCGACGCCGCGTAGACGCCCGGCGGCGGGCAGAGTGCCCCGTCGTCGATTCGCAGGTTGGCCGTGGCGAAGCCGAGTTCGCGGCCCCGGGCGTCGCCGTGCTCGACGACCCCGCGCAGGGTGAACGGTCGGCCCAGGATCGCGGTCGCGCGCTCCAGGTCCGCGACCGCCACCGCCTCGCGAATGGCCGTCGAGGACCAGCGGTGCCCGTCGCCGGCCAGGGCCAGCGCGTGCACCCGGAAGTCTTCGGCGAGCCCCGCCGCACTGAGCGTCGCGACGTTGCCGGCTCGGTCGTGCCCGTAGCGGAAGTCCTCGCCCACCACGACGTCGGCCGCGCGCAGGTCGTGCACGAGCACGCGGTCCACGAACGACGGCGCGGACTCGAGGGCGAGCTGCTCGTCAAAGTGCAGGACCCGCACCAGTTCGACGCCGAGACGTTCGAAGCCGTCGAGACGCTGGGCGAGAGTGCCGATCGCCACGGGGGCACGCTCGGGGTGCACCGTGAGCGCGGGGTGCGGGAAGAAGGTGACCACCGCGAGACGGCTCGTGTGCACGCTCGCGAGGTCCCTTGCCCGGGCGATGACCTGCTGGTGGCCGCGGTGCAGCCCGTCGAACACGCCGATCGCGACCGCGCTGCGCCGCTCGTCGAGTTCCACGTAGTCGCCGTCGCGCCACACGATCATCGCAGCCAACCTACGGGTGACCCGGGTTCGCGCCGGCGCTAAAGACAATTTCGGGCTGCCACCGCTCGCCGCGACGACCGAGTATCGCGACGAGTTCGCCCGTCTCATCGAGCGCCGCCAGTGTCGGACCAGTGACGGTGTCGGACAGCTCGATGCGCTGGCCCTGCACGATGCGCCGGAGCGCGTCCTCGGTAAGGGTCACGCTGCCCAGGTGCTCAACCATCGCGCGCGCCGGGACGACCGGGGCCGGCCCGAGGCGCACCGCGTCGCTGAGCGCCTCGAGGGTGAGCGCGTTCGCGACGTCGTGGTGGCCGATGGCCGTGCGCCGCAGGGCGACCAGGTGGCCGACGGTGCCGAGGCGCTCGGCGAGGTCGCTCGCCAGCACCCTCACGTACGTGCCCGTCGAGCAGACGACGTCGAAATCCCACCGGTTCTCCCCCGCCGGGGTGAGGCTGAAGGACTCCACGGTGATCGACCGTGCCGGGCGCGCCACCTCGACACCTCGTCGCGCGAGGTCGTAGAGCCGTTCGCCGCCGATCTTGACCGCCGAGACCATCGGGGGCACCTGCTGCTGGGCACCGGTGAGCGTGGCCGCGGCCGCGGCTATCGTCGGCCCGTCGATCGCGGGCACGGGCGCGCGCGCGACCACCGTGCCGTCGGCGTCGAGCGAGTCGGTCGCGACGCCGAGCTCGACGGTCCCGACGTAGCGCTTCGTCTCGGCCTGGACGAAGCGCAAGAGCCGCGTCGCCGGTCCGAGGGCGACGATGAGCAGCCCGGTGGCCATCGGGTCGAGTGTGCCGGCGTGGCCGACGCGGCGCTCACCGACGATGCGCCGAACCCGCGCGACCACGTCGTGGCTCGTCATTCCGCCCGACTTGTCGAGCAGCAACATGCCGTTACTCGACATCGTCTCGATGCCGCCGCAGGATCTCCTCGACCGCCTGGCCCGACGCGATCGCCGGGTCGGCCAGGAACGTCATGATCGGCGTGCGCTTGAGGCGGGTCTGGGCGTTGACCGCGCCCTGGAGCTGACGGCGGTGCTCCTCGAGCACGTCGCGGGCCTCGCTCGAGAGCGAGTCGAAGAACACCACGGCCTGGCGCAGGTCCGGCGACGTCTCGACGCCGGTCACCGTGAGCAGGCCAATGCGCTCGTCGATGTCCGACAGTCGCACCAGCTCGTCCGAGATGATCTCGCGCAGGATCTGGTTGACGCGGGCCGACCGCGGATAGGTGTGATGTCCACTCGGGTGACCCATGGCTTACGCCGTTCGCGGAATCTCACGCTCATCGAAGGTCTCGATGATGTCGCCTTCCTTGAGGTCCTGGTAGTCCGACAGGCCGATACCGCACTCGAAGCCCGACTGGACCTCGCGCGCGTCGTCCTTGAAGCGCCGCAGCGACGTGATCGTGCCCTTCCAGATGATCGTGCCCTCGCGCAGGAATCGCACCTTGGAGCCGCGGGTGATGACGCCTTCGCGCACGAAGCAGCCCGCGATCGCACCGACCTTGGGCACCCGGAAGACCTCGCGAACCTCGGCCTCGCCCGTGACCACCTCTTCGAAGACCGGCGAGAGCAGGCCGAGCATGGCCGCCTCGATCTCTTCGATGAGCTTGTAGATGATCTCGTAGGTGCGGACCTCGACGCCCTCGGCCTCGGCCAACTCGCGGCTGCGCCGGTCCGGACGGACGTTGAACCCGATGATGGTGGCGTTGGACGCCTTGGCGAGCTGCACGTCGTTCTCGGTGATCCCGCCGACGCCGCGGTGCACGAGCACCAGCTTCACGTCATCGCGCTCGAGCTTGCGCAGCGACTCGGTGCAAGCCTCGAGTGAGCCTTGCACGTCGGCCTTCAACACGAGGTTGAGGGTTGCGGTCTCACCGCGCTGGATCTGCTCGAAGAGGTCCTCGAGTCGCGCGCCACTGGCGGCGGCCACGGGCTGGTGGCCCACCAGGCGAACGCGCTGGGCTCGCGCCTCGGCGAGCGAGCGGGCGTGGCCGAGGTCGTCGGCGACGCGCATCTCGTCGCCGGCGAGCGGCGGTTCGCTGAATCCCAGGACCTGGACCGGCGTCGAGGGGCTCGCCGACTTGACCTGTTGGCCACGGTCGTTGATGAGCGCCTTCACCTTGCCGTAGGCGGCACCGGCGACCACCGGGTCACCGACGGCCAGCAGTCCCTTTTGGACCATGACGGTGGCGACCGGACCGCGACCGACTTCGAGATTGGCCTCGAGTACCGTGCCAACGGCACGGCCCGACGGGCGCGCGACGAGCTCGCTCATCTCTGCGACCAGGAGCACCTGCTCGAGCAGTTCGTCGATGCCGACGTTCTGCAGCGCCGAGATCTCGACGCAGATCGTGTCCCCGCCCCACTTCTCGGGTACGAGCCCGTACTCGCTGATCTGTTGGAGCACGCGATCGGGGTTGGCGTCGGCCTTGTCGATCTTGTTCACGGCGACGATCAGGGTGACGTCGGCCGCCTTGGCGTGGTTGATGGCCTCGACCGTCTGGGGCATGACCCCGTCATCGGCCGCGACCACGAGGATCACGATGTCGGTGACCCGGGCACCGCGGGCGCGCATTGCTGTGAAGGCCTCGTGGCCGGGTGTGTCGAGGAACGTGATCGAACGGCCGCGCCAGGTTGCGGTGTAGGCGCCGATGTGCTGGGTGATGCCACCCGCCTCGCCGGCGACGACGTTGGACTTGCGGATCTGGTCGAGCAGCTTGGTCTTGCCGTGGTCGACGTGGCCCATCACGGTCACGACCGGGGGTCGCGGCGTGGCGGGGATCTCGTCGTCGAGGTCGTCCTCGTCAAAGAACTTCGCCAGCAGGGCGGCCTCTTGCTGCTCGCCCGGGTCAACGAGACGGACCGACGCGCCGACTTCGGCCGCGTACAGCTCGATCATGTCGTCGCTCAGTCCCTGGACGGCGGTGACGATCTCGCCCTGGAGGAAGAGGAACCGGATGATGTCAGCGGCGCTGCGGTTGAGCTTGGGCCCCACGTCCTTCGCGGTCGAGCCGCGCTCGATGATGACCTCACCGTCGGGCACCGGCGCGCTACTCGGCTGCCAGGTGGTCATCTGGGTCGGCTCGAGCTCCTCGATGTTGCGACGGCGCCGGCGGGTCGCCTTGCGCTGTGAGCCGCGCGGGCCACCGCCGCCGCGTGCGGGCGGGCGTCCCGGTGCACTGGAGGGACCCGAACCGGGACCGGTCCGCGGACCGCCGAATCCGGCGCCACCGGGACGAGGGGCGCCGGTGCGCGGCGGGCCGCCGGGCCGCGAGGATGGCCGTGCTCCCGGCCCACCCGGACGGCTCGGTGCACTGCTGATTGGGCGCCGCGCGCCGGGCGGCGGCGGGATCGGGCGTCCCGACGGACTGAGTGGCCGGCCGGGCGGCGGCGGGATCGGGCGTCCCGTCATGGACAGCGGTGGCCGCTTGGGCTGGGGCGACTCGGAGCCCTCCCCGCCCGCCGGACGCTGGGTGGGTCGAATCGTCGTGGGACCGTCGGGCGAGACGGTGCGCGTCGGCGCGGGCTTGGGCGGCGTCGCGCGACTGCGCACGACCTTGGGCGCCTCGGGCGCCTCGCTCGGCGCGGCGGGCGCAGCCGGTGCGGGCGAGGTGGTGGCCTCGACGCTGGCGGCGACTCGCTCGGCGGGCGCCTCGCTCGGCGCGGCCGGCGCGGGCGCGGTTGGCGTCACCGCGGCGGGCGCCGGGGCGCTCTCGCTGACGGGTGCGGACTTGGCCGCGTGGGCCGCCTTGGTGACCTTGGGCTCGTCGGGTTGGACCTGGCGTCGCAGGCCGTCGGCGTCCGCGCGCCGGCGAATGCGGTCGGCCTGGGCGTCCTCGATGGACGCCGACGGGCTCGAGGCACCGATGCCTAGTTTCTGAGCGAGCGCGAGCAACTCCTTGCTCGTCATCCCGAGTTCCTTCGAGAGCTCGTGTACCCGGATCTTCTTCAGCGCCAAAACGTTCCCTTACATCGGAGTGTGGGCGACGCGCGCACACACAGTCACATATTCTTTCACAACCATCACTGGTGCGAACTAGCCCCCGCACCAACGAGCGCGACCAGGCCGTCCACGTCCGCCGCGGACACCGGCGCCCGAAGCGCTCGAACTACCGCACCCCACCGCAGACGCGACCCGCAATCCCGGTCACGACACCACCAGATGCCCCGTCCGACGCCTCGGCCGAGGTACCACGACCCATCTTCGACGCGACCGGCCCGGTACAACTCCACGTCCGGGCGCCGGGCGCGACAAGCCACGCACGTGCGATAGGGGGCTATGCCTCGCCCTCCTGCACCGTCACCGCGTCGGCCCCGCTCGCGGCGTGCTCGTCGCCGACCGTTACGACATGCACGACCTCGTCGACGACCACGTCGTCCTCGGTCCATACCTCGTCGACGACCTCTTCCTCGATGCCCTCGCTCTCGGAGCGGATGTCGATGCGCCAGCCCGTCAGGCGGGCCGCCAGGCGTGCGTTCTGGCCCTCCTTGCCGATGGCGAGCGAGAGCTGCTGGTCGTGCACGATGACCGTCGCCACGCCCTCTTGCTCGTCGAGGCGCACCTCGCGAACCCGAGCGGGCGCCAGCGCGGCCTGGATGAACTCCACCGGGTCGTCGCTGTAGGGCACGACGTCGATGCGCTCGGCGCGCAGTTCGTTGGTGATGTTGCGCACGCGCGAACCGCGGGCCCCCACGCACGCCCCGACCGGGTCGACCATGGCGTCGTTGGAGGCAACCGCGATCTTGCTGCGGTGACCGGGCTCGCGGGCGATCGCCTTGATCTCGACGATGCCGTTAGCGATTTCGGGAACCTCGATCTCGAAGAGCTTGGCCACCAGCGCCGGGTGCGTGCGGCTCACCACGATCTGGGGACCCTTGTTGGTCTTGCGCACCTCGACGATGTAGACCTTGACGCGCGAGCCGTGCTCGTAGTGCTCGTGGGCGGCCTGCTCGGCCTGGGGCAGGAGCGCCTCGACGCGCCCGAGGTCGAGCAGCGTGTAGCGGTTGTCGGTCTGCTGGACGGTGCCCGAGACGATGTCGCCCTCGCGGTTGGCGAACTCCTCGTACATCTGGCGGCGCTGGATGTCGCGGATCAGCTGCATGAGCACCTGCTTGGCCGTCTGGGCCGCGATGCGCCCGAAGTCCTCGGGCGTGGCGTCCCACTCGCGCGTGACGTTGCCTTCGACGTCAAGTTCGAGGCCCCACACCTTGATCTCGCCGGTCTCGGGGTTGATCTCGACCTCCGCGTCCTCCGCGGAGTCGGGACGGCGCTTGTAGGCGGCGAGCAGCGCGTTGGCCAGGGCGATGAGCAGCTCGCCCTCGTCGATGTTCTGGTCGCGCGCAATCTGGCCGAGGGCCTCAAGGAATTCGAAGTTCGCCATCACTTGCCTTTCTTACTCGCCGTCGAGGCCTTGGGCTTCTTCGCGGACGTGGTCTCGGGGCCCCAGTGGAACACGGTGCGCGCGCGTTCGACGGCGTCGAGCTTGACGACGAGCTCGCCGTACTCGGCGTCGAGGATGGTCACGGTCGTGGCGTCCGATCGCACGATGGCGCCTTCGAGTCGGCGCGCGGGCTCATTGTCACGGTGCTCGCGCAGGGTCACCACTTCGCCCACGGCGCTCGCGAAGTGCTCGGGCGTGCGCAGGCGCCGCTCGAGACCGGGGCTCGAGACGTCGAGGGTGTAGTGACCCTCGATCGGGTCGTGCTCGTCCAGCCACGCCGAAATGGCCCGGCTCGCCGCGGCCAGGGTGTCGACGTCGACGCCACCGTCTCGGCGCACCACGATGTTGAGCGCCCCCGCTACCAGTTCGAGGTCGTAGAGGTCGAGCCCTAGTGGGCTTAGGAGTGATCGCACGGGTGTCTCCAGATCCATGGCCATCTCCTCTCTACGCCGCCAGTCAGGACAAAGAAAAAGCGCGGGCCCGAGGCCCGCGCTTAAACGAGTCCAAACGTCCTTGGCGGACTGTCGCACCATTGTAGCAGTTGCGGCCGTCGAACGGCAACGTTCCCGGCACGGGTTATGCCGACGGCGAACCCGCGTTTTTGCTGATCGACGGGTGTGGCGTCGTGCGAACGGGCCCAACCGCTTCCCCGCGCGGCCCCGAAGGGTCCCGCGAGTGTCCGGGCCGCCACCACGGTGCCCGGCGCCGAGGGCTCGATCTAGTAGGCCTTGGCGACGATCGCCACGAGGTCGGGCTCGTCGGGACTGGTCGGCGTGGTGCCGTCGGCGCGCTGGATGCAGCGAACCGAGACCGCCAGGTCGTTCAGCCGTGTCTCGCCGTCCTCGCCGATGCGGTCCCACGCGATGCGCGCGAAGCCCGTCTGGGCCGCCTCGATGGCCTCGTCAACCGTCGTAACGTCCGCGGTCGCAGCGTCACGCCTGATCCGGGCGTTCTCGAAGAGCGACTGCTGCATCGCCTCGAGCAACTCGAGCGCCCGGGGCGCGAGCTGGTCGAGGGAGGCGGTGTGCTTGGACCCGTCGTCGCGGCGAACCACCGTGACCACGCCATTGGCGAGGTCGCGCGGACCGACCTCGACGCGCAGCGGCACGCCCTTGATCTCCCAGTCGGTGATGCGCCGGCCAAAGGACCCCCGTCCCCGGTCGATCGTCGTCGCCACGCCCGCGGCGCGCAGCGCGGCGTCGAGCGAGGCGCAAGTCTCGAGCACCTCGGCGTCGTCGCGCACCGCGACGATCACGGCCTGGATCGGGGCCATTCGCGGTGGCACCACCAGTCCCCGATCGTCGCCGTGGGCCATGATGAGCCCGCCCACCAGACGGGTCGAGGCCCCCCAGGACGTCGTGTAACACAGCTCGGACTGGCCAGCCTCGTTCTGGTAGACGATGTTGAAGGCCCGCGCGAAGTTCTGACCGAGCTCGTGGCTGGTGGTCATCTGCAGGGCCTTGCCGTCGCGCATCATCCCCTCGCAGGTCAGGGAGTTGATGGCGCCGGCGAAGCGTTCGCGCGGCGGCTTGATGCCCACGTAGGCGGGCACGGCCATCACGTTGGCCAAAAGGTCGTTGTACACCTCGAGGTGGATGCGCATCGCGTAGGCCGCGGCGTCCTCGTAGGAGACGTGCGCCGTGTGACCCTCTTGCCAGAGGAACTCCGACGAGCGCAGGAAGAGGCGGGGCCGCAGTTCCCAACGAACCACGTTCGCCCACTGGTTGAGCAGCAGCGGCAGGTCGCGGTGGCTCTGGATCCACTTGGCCATGAACTCACCGATGACGGTCTCGGAGGTGGGCCGCACCACGACGGGCTCGCTTAGCTCCTCGCCCCCGGCGTAGGTCACCACCGCGAGCTCGGGGCTGAACCCCTCGACGTGCTCGGCCTCGCGGGCGAAGTACTCCTGGGGGATGAAGAGGGGGAAGTAGGCGTTCTGGGCCCCGGCGAGCTTGATGCGCGCGTCCATCTCCGCCTGGATCCGCTCCCACAGCGCGTAGCCGTAGGGCCGGATCACCATGGTGCCGCGGACCGGGCCGTTGTCGGCCATCTCGGCCTTGGCCACGACGTCCTGGTACCACCGGGGGAAGTCTTCGGACTGCGAGGTCAGCGCGTTAGGCGACGCCACGATTCTCCTTCACTTGAGTGGCGAAAGCCTAGCCAAGGCCGGCTATTCGACGCGACGGCGAATCCGCTCGATCCGTTCGCCGGCGTGATTCGCGTCCAGGCCGCGGTCGTCGAGCAGCAGCGCCCGGTCCGCCTCGGCCTCGGCCTCGGCCGAGACGTCGCGCGCGGCCAGGCGCGCGGCCAGGCCCTCGACGGCAATCTTCTTCGCCTCGTCGACCAGGGCGGCGACCATGTCCGCCTCGGGCACGACCCGGATGATCTGGCCCTGGATGAAGAGGTGGCCCCGGTGCTTGCCCGCGGCGATGCCGAGGTCGGCGTGGCGGGCCTCGCCCGGACCGTTGACGACACAGCCCATCACCGCGACCTGGATCGGGATCTCGAGGGCGTTGAGCGCTTCCTGGGCCTCGTTGGCGACGCGGATCACGTCCACCTCGGCCCGACCGCAGCTCGGGCACGCGATGAGGTCGAGGCCCTTGCGCTCGCGGAGCCCGAGCGACTCGAGCAACTGACGGCCCGCGCGCGCCTCTTCGACCGGATCGGCCGTCAGCGAGTAGCGGAGCGTGTCACCGATGCCCTCGGCGAGCAGCGTGGCGATGCCGGCCGTGCCCTTGATGAGCCCGCCCGGCAACGGCCCCGCCTCGGTCACGCCGAGGTGTAGCGGGTGATCGAAGGTCTCCGACGCCAGTCGGTAGGCCGCGATCATCGTCGCCACCGAGGAGGCCTTCACCGAGATCTTGACGTCCGAGAAGCCGACCTCTTCGAAGTAGGCCAACTCGATGCGCGCCGACTCGACCAACGCCTCGGGCGTCGCTCCCCCGAAGCGTTCGTAGATGTCGGGGTGCAGGCTCCCGGCGTTCACCCCAATGCGGATCGGCACGCCTCGGTCACGCGCCTCGCTGGCCACGAGCTTGATCTCCTCGGGCTTGCGCAGGTTGCCCGGGTTCAGTCGGAGCCCCTGGACCCCGGCCTCGAGTGCGGCGAGCGCCATCTCGACGTGGAAGTGGATGTCGGCGACGATCGGCACCGGCGAGCGCGGCACGATTTGCACGAGGCCCTCGGCGGCCGCCACCTCGTTGCAGGTGCAGCGCACGATGTCGGCGCCGGCCGCGGCGAGCGCGTAGATCTGCTGGAGGGTGCCCTCGACGTCCGCGGTCTTGGTCGTGGTCATGGACTGGACCGAGATTGGCGCGTCGCCACCGACCTTCACCGAACCAACGGCGATCTGGCGGGTGTGGCGCCGCGGCGAGAGCGAACTAGCGGTTACGTCCATGACACCATTCTGCCGTGCCGCACGGTCGCCGGTTCCATCACTGGAAGGGATTGGCGATCGGGTGGACGATGTCCAGGTAGAGCGTGGCGGCAAAGAGCGCCAACAAGACAAGCGAGAAGGCGTAGACGATCGGCAGCAGGCGCTGGACGTCGGCGTGGTAGCGCTGGCCCTTGCGGCTGCGCAGCCGCTCGTAGGTTGCGATCAGCACGTATCCCCCGTCCAGGGGCAGCATCGGCACCATGTTCAAGAGCCCGACGAAGATGTTCATGACCATCAGGATCTCGAGCAGCACCCCGACGCCGAGCGAAGTGCTCTGCACCGCGATGCGCACCACGCCGACGATTGACTGGGGCCGGTTGAGCTGGGCTGTTCGGTTCGTCGCGGCCACGGGATTCGTGACCTGGTGAAAGAGGCTCGAGAACTCACCGGGCGAGAACACGTGCACGATGCCCTTGGCCGCAAGTCCCACAATCGAGGCGACCTTGGCCACCGACGCCGGCACGGCCCCCACGAACGACTGGTGCACGATCAGGTCCTGCAGCCCGATGCCGAGGTAGCCGACGGGCGTCGAGCCCGTGGCGACGCGCTGGCCCCCGACGCGCAGGTGCCGACCGTCCTCGGGCACGGCGTAGAGGGTGTGGCGCACGCCCTGGCGCTCGACCACGATGCGCAGCCGCTGGCCCGTGTGGTCGTGGACCAGCGTCACGAGTCGGTTCGCGTCGGTGACCGACACCCCGTCGATCGAGAGGACCTGGTCACCGACGTGCAACCCCGCGCGCTGGGCGGGGTTGAGCCGCTGGCCGTCAAAGTGGGTGAAGCTCGCGATGCCAATGTGGCTCGGCGAGGGCAGGCCGACGAACGTGAGCGAGGCCCACGCGAGCACCAGGGCCATCACGACGTGCATCAGCGAGCCGGCCGACGCGAAGAGCACCTTGCGCGGATAGGACGCCGCCCGGTAGGTGCGGCCCTCGAGCGCGGGGTCCACGGTGTCGCTCCAGGTCATACCGGGCACCTTCACGTAGCCGCCAAGTGGTAGGAGCCGCACGCCGTAGCGCGTCTCGCCCACGGTCGTCGACCACACGACGGGGCCAAATCCCACGAAGAAGTCCGTCACGAGCAGACCCGCGCGCTTGGCCGTGATGAAGTGGCCGAACTCGTGACCCATCACCATTAGGAGAATCGCGAGGATCACCACGGGCAGGGCCCACCCCGCCCAGAAGTCCAGCAGCGCCGCTATGGCGACGACGGCGACCACGAACCGGGCAATCGCCCACCGCTGGGCTGTCATCGGCCTCTCGTGATCAGGTCTGACGCGAGCCGACGCGCGTGCTGATCCTGGGCGACGAGTCCCTCGACCGACTCGAGCTGCACGTCCTGGTACTGATCCATCACCCCGGCCACAATCGGCACGATATCGGTCCATCGGATCGTGTCGTGCAGGAACGCCGCCACCGCCACCTCATTGGCGGCCGACAGCCAGGCGGGTGCCGCGCCCGCGGCGCGCGCGGCGGCGTAGGCCAAGGGGATCGCCGGGAAGGCGTCGAGGTCCGGCGGTTCGAAGGTCAGGCTCTGGGCCGTCGTGAAGTCGATCGCGCCCCAGGCGTGGTCGAAACGCACCGGACGACCGAGGCAGAACGCGATCGGCAGGCGCATGTCGGGTTGGGAGAGCTGGGCGATGACCGAGCCGTCGAGGTACTCGACCATGGAGTGGACGATGGACTGGGGGTGCACCACCACTTGGATCCGGTCGACGCCCACGCCAAAGAGCGCGGAGGCCTCGAGGACCTCGAGGCCCTTGTTCATCAGCGTCGACGAATCGATCGTGATCTTGGGACCCATCGACCACGTCGGGTGGTTGAGCGCGTCACGCCGGGTCACGGTCTCGAGTCGTTCGCGCGACCACCCACGAAACGGACCGCCCGAGGCCGTGAGCAAGAGCCGGCGCACGTCGGGGTGACCGGACTGGGTCGAGTCGGCGAGGCACTGGTAGATCGCGCAGTGCTCGGAGTCGATCGGCAGCACGAGGGCCCCGGGCGTGTCGCGAACCCGCGCGACGAGCGGCGCGGCGGCGATGAAGGACTCCTTGTTGGCCAGGGCGAGCGTTCGACCCGCCTCGAGGGCGTTGATCGTCACCGGCAGTCCGGCGAAGCCCACCACGGCGTTGACGACGACGTCGGCGTCGCGCGCCAGCTCGGCCAGCCCGTCGCCACCGATGAGCACCTCGACGCCGTCGCCGAGGACCCCGCGCGCGGCGATGTAGTCCTCGGGCCGCGCCACGCCGACCCGGCGGACGTGAAATTCACGGGCGACCTCGGCCAGCTCGGCCAGCCGGGTACCGCCGGCGATCGAGACGAGTTCGAACGAGTCGGGCTCGCGACGCAGCACGTCGAGGGTCTGGCGTCCGATAGAACCCGTCGCACCCAGCAGTGCCACTCGGCGACGCGCGGTCACCGTCCTAGCCCAACTTGAGGATGTGTACGAGGTAGAAGACGGTCGGCAGGGCGAAGAGCAGCCCGTCGATCCGGTCCAGCATGCCGCCGTGTCCCGGCAGCAGTCGACCCAGGTCCTTCACCCCCAGGGTGCGCTTCACCATTGACTCGAAGAGGTCGCCGAGGGGCACGACCACCGACAGCGCCACCGCCGTTTCGAGTGCCGCCATCGTCGTCCAGGGGCTGATCTGGGGGAGCAGCACGACGGCGACCACCAGGGTGATCACGGTGCCCCCGATGAACCCCTCGACGGTCTTGTTGGGCGAGAGGGCCTGGTTGAGCGGTCGGTGTCCCAGCCAGCGTCCGACGAAGAGCGCGCCCGAATCGTTGGCGACCGTGAGGGCCACAGCTCCGAACAGATACGCGAGGCCGTGCTTGTCCGTCGAGTACATCGGGGCGATCAGCATCAGGGCGAACGAGCCCAGCACGCCAATCCAGGCGTAGACGAACACGGTCGCGCCGAGTCCGTCGAGCGTGTCGATGGACTGCTTCGCGCTGAGATACCACACGAAGCCAAAGACGATGAGCAGGACGGTGATCGCGCCGATCGCCGGCAGCCCCTTGTTGTAGGCCGCGATTCCGAGCGTCAGCACCGCCACGATGCCCAGCACCGACGCCGGGTGCGCGCCCGCGCGCCGGAACCCGGCGTAGGCCTCCGCGCTCGCCAGACCGAGCGCGAGCAGCACGAGTACCGCGACCGGAATCGCCCCGGCGATGAAAATCGAGAACACGACGAGCGCCAACAGCACCCCGGTCAGTGTGGCGAGAGACACGCTGCGCGACGAGCTCTGGCGCACGGCCCGTCCGGCGAGTGGGTGATGGGTCGCCGGCCGACGGGTGCGCAACCGGTGCGCGGGCTCGGGACGGCGCGCCTCTTCGGGCTCGAGCTCTTCGACCTCGGGCTCGGGGGCGACGGCGAACTCCCAGGGCCGGGTGTCGTCCTCACGAACGTCGCCCGCGAGGAACGACGCATCGAACTGGTCCTCGTGGGCGACCCAGTCAGCCTCCCCCTCGCGCCAGGCGGGCGCAGGAATGGCCGACCACGGGTCGTCCAGATTGGCGGCGTCGCGCGCGACCACGATCGGGACCTGACCCGTCGGCGCCTCGGTCCAGTGTGGCAGCAGTGACGGCTCGACCTCGAACTCCTCGTCCGCCGCGTCCGCGGCGCGCTCGACGCCCGTGAACGTGACCCGGGGGTCGGTCGAACTCACCGATGGCGTCTCGCCCGTCGGCTCTTCGAAGAAGGAACCGTCGTCAGACTTCAAGAAGTTCCTGCTCCTTGTGGGCCAATAATTCGTCCACCTTGGCGACGTCGTCCTGGGTCATCTTGTCGAGGACCTTCTCGAGCCGCTCGATCTCATCCTTGGGCAGGCCCTCGCCCTTCTCGAGGTTCTCCAACTCCTGACGCGCGTGGCGTCGTATGCCGCGGATGGCTACCTTGCCCTCCTCGGCCTTGGTGCGCACGATCTTGACGAAGGACTTGCGGCGCTCCTCGGTGAGCGTAGGGAACGTGAGTCGAATGACGTGCCCGTCATTGGAGGGGTTGAGCCCGAGGTCGGCAGCACCAATCGCCTTCTCGATGGCGGCCATCGCACCCTTGTCGAACGGCGAGACCACCAGCAGGCGCGGCTCGGGCACTGAGAAGTTCGCCAACTGCTTGAGCGGCGTCTCAGTGCCGTAGTAGTCGACGAGCAGGTTCTCGATCAGCGCCGACGAGGCGCGTCCCGTACGCACCGAGGCGAACTCGGCCTTCACGTGCTCCAGAGCCCGCGCCATCTTCTCGCGCGTGTCCTCCATTACCAGGTCAACGAGTTCGTTCTCCATTACCTCACCAGCGTACCGACGGCGAACCCATCGAGGGCGCGACCTAGATTTCCCGGCGCCATCAGGTCGAAAACCCGAATCGGCAGGTTATTGTCCTTGCAGAAGGTGATCGCGGTCATGTCCATGACGCGCAGGTCCTTGGCGATCACGTCGCTAAAGGAGATCTCGTCAAAGCGCACGGCCTCGGGATTGTCGCGCGGGTCCTCGCTATAGACGCCGTCGACACCGCCGTGGGTGCCCTTAAGCACGACCTCGGCCTCGATCTCCGCGGCGCGCTGGGCGGCGGGCGTATCGGTAGTGAAGTACGGGTTGCCCATACCGGCGGCGAAGATGACGACGCGACCCTTCTCGAGGTGCCGCACGGCCCGACGGCGGATGTAGGGCTCGGCCACCTGGTCCATGCCGATCGCCGACATCACGCGCGTCGCGCGCCCGTGGCTCTCGATCGCGTCCTGCAGGGCCAGGGCGTTTATCACCGTGCCGAGCATCCCCATCAGGTCCGAGTTGGCCCGATTCATGCCCGCCATGGCGCCCGTGGCGCCGCGCCAGATGTTGCCGCCACCCACGACCACCGCCAACTCGAGCCCGCCGCGGTCCATCGCCGCCGCGAGTTCAGTGGCCAGGAAGTCGACGGTGGACGCATCGATCGTCTCGTCGCTGGCGGCCGAGGCGAGCGCCTCTCCCGACAGCTTCAAGACGACTCGTCGCACCCTTAGCCTCCGACGACCACCTGCGCGAACGCCGAGATGGTAGCGCCGTGCAGATACTGCTCGATGGTCTGCTTCTCATCCTTCACGTACGCCTGTTCTAGCAGCACGCGCTCCTTGAACCAGCCATTGAGGCGACCTTCGATGATCTTGGGCAGGGCGGCCTCGGGCTTGCCCTCGTTGCGCGAGATCTCCTCGACGGTGGCACGCTCGGCTTCGACCTCAGCGGCGGGCACGTCCTCGCGCGAGAGGTACAGCGGCTTGGCGAAGGCGATGTGCACCGCGATCTCGTGGGCGACCTCTTGATCGGCGCCGCGCACGACGATGGCGACGGCGTTGACGCCGCGACCGGACTGCTGGTGGATGTAGGTCTCGACGACCTCGCCCTCGCCCGCCACGACGCGACGGACTCGGCCCACCGAGATGTTCTCCTTCAACGTGGTCAGGAGTGTTTCGAGACGCTCCTGGAAGGCCGCGATCGCGTCCTCGCCCTCGGCGGCGACGCGCGCGGCGATCTCGTCCGCCAAGCCGACGAACTCCTCGGACTTAGCCACGAAGTCAGTCTCACAGCGCAGTTCGACGATGCCCGCGGCGTTGCCATCGCGCACGACCGCGACGGCGCCTTCACCCGCGACGCGGTCGGACCGTTTCGCGGCCGAGGCCAATCCCTGGACGCGCAGCCACTGGGTGGCCGCCTCCATGTCACCGTTGTTCGCTTCGAGCGCCTTCTTCGCGTCCATCATGCCGACGCCAGTCGATTGGCGCAGTGTCTGGACATCCTTTGCGGTGATTGCCACCTTGATTCTCCTCCGTTGTTCTCGTCGGTCGGCTTAGGCCGTGGCCGTCGTCTCGTCAGTCGTGGCGTCAGTCGCCGCGGACTCGTCGCTCACCGGTGCCTCGGCCTCAACAACCGGCGCCTCAACAACCGGCGCCTCGGCAGCGGGCGTCTCAGTAGCAGGCGTCTCGACGGCGGCCGTCTCGGTAACCGTCGTTGCAGCAGCGGGCGCCTCGGCAGCCGGCGCGGGTGTCGCTTGGGCCGTCGCCGCAGCGGCGGCGGCGGCCTTCATGGCCGCGCCGCGGTTCTGGCGGATGAAGCGTCCCTCGGTCACCGCGTCGGCGATCAAGCGGCACAGCAGGGCGCCGGCGCGAATCGCGTCGTCGTTGCCGGGGATGACGTAGTCGATGATGTCGGGGTCGCAGTTGGTGTCCACGACCGCAACCACCGGCAGGCCGAGCTTGCGCGCTTCGGTGACGGCGATGTGCTCCTTCTTCGTGTCGATGACGAAGATGGCGTCGGGAACCCGCTCGAGGTTGGCGATACCGCTCAGGTTCCGGTCGAGCTTCTCGAGTTCGCGCGAGTGACGAAGCGCCTCGCGCTTGGGCATGTTCTCGAAGTCACCGGCGCGCTGCATCGAGCGCAGTTCGCTCATGCGCTTCACGCGACCAGCGACCGTCGTGAAGTTGGTGAGCATCCCACCCAGCCACCGCTGGTTGACGAAGGGCATTCCGCAGGCCTGGGCGTAGTCGGCGACCGGCCCCTGGGTCTGCTTCTTGGTGCCCACGAAGAGGATCGTGCCGCCGTTGGCGACGAGTTCGCGCACGTAGCCGTAGCTCGACTCGATGCCGGCGAGGGTCTTGCGCAGGTCGATCAGGTAGATCCCGTTGCGCTCGCCGAGGATGAACCGGCGCATTTTGGGGTTCCAACGACGGGTCTGGTGCCCAAAGTGCACGCCCGAGTCCAACAGTTCTTGCAGTGTGACCAACGCCACGTTCGTATCCTTCCGTTCGGTTACTGACGCCCTGGGGAGCACCACGAACGGTGACCGCACGAAACCCCAAGGCCCAATTAAACGCCCACCCACTGTGGGAAGGCTCCAGCCATGCTAGTCGATTCAGCCTCGGGGATGAGTCTGACGGTGCACGTTCTGCAGTCGGGACTTGGAAACGTGGGTGTAGAGCTGGGTCGTCGTGAGGCTCTCGTGACCGAGCAGTTCCTGGACGACGCGCAGATCGGCGCCCCCCTCGAGCAGGTGCGTCGCGTAGGTGTGGCGCAGCGCGTGGGGATAGACGTGGCCCCTCGCCACCCGCCGGTCCAGTAGCCGGCGCACGTCGCGGGGGCCCAGGCGGTGACCCCGACGATTCAAGAAGAGCGCGTCGCCGGGCGAGTCCGTGGTGGCGACCTCGTCGCGGCCGTCTTCCAGCCACAGCCGCAGCGCGTCGAACCCGCGATCGTGCAGAGGCACGAGCCGCTCCTTTCGCCCCTTGCCGAGCACCCGCAGCAGCCGCCGGGTCCAGTCGACGCTGCCGGTGTCGAGTCCGCAGAGCTCCGAGACGCGCACGCCCGCCCCGTAGAGGACTTCGCACACCGCTCGGTCGAGGAGGGCCCACGGGTCGTCCCCCCACTCCTCGTCGAGCAGTGACTCGAGCTGCTCGCGCACCACGATGGTGGGCAGGCTCGAGGTGGGCCGGGGCGCGAGCAGTCGCGACGACGGATCGGCGTCGATCACCCCGCGCGAGACCAACCAGGCGAAATAGGTGCGCAGCGACGCGCGCCGACGTCCGATCGAGGTCCGCGCATCGCCGCGCTCGGACAGCCACACGAGGTAGGCGCGCAGATCGCGGGCGCCCACGGCCTCCGGGGTGCGCAGACCCTTCTCGTTCGCCCAGTCGACGAATCGCGATACGTCCCCGCCGTAGGCGCGAACGGTCGCCGGCGAGCGGTCCGCGGCGCGCAGCATCGCGACGAATCCCTCAATCCCCCAGTTCGCGACTGGTGGCCCGCCAGGCAGCGACTCCGACACGTCCCCAGGCTACCGACAGCCTCGGCGCGGACCCACGACCTAGGTAGTCTTGCCATGACTAAAGGAGTGTTGGTGCCGCGAATCCTGATCATCGAGGACGACGACCACATCCGCACGGCCCTTCGCCTGATGTTCGAGGGCAAAGACTTCACCGTCGACGACGCCTCCACCGGCGAGGTCGGCGTCTCGCTCTTCCAGCGCATGACCCCCGACATCGCGATCATCGACGTCATGCTGCCCGGCATGACCGGCTTCGAGACCTGCCAGACCCTGCGCCAGTCGAGCGACCTGCCGATCGTCATCGTGTCGGCGCGCGACGAGACCGCCGACGTGGTGCTCGGGCTCGAATCGGGCGCTGACGACTACGTGACCAAGCCCTTCATTCCCGAAGAGCTGCTCGCGAGGGTCCGCGCCCACCTGCGGCGCCGACCCGACAAGACAACGCGCGCCTTCAAACTGGGCAACCTCCACGTCGTGCCCGACGAGGGCGTCGTGCGCCACGACGACGGGACCGAGCTGCACCTCACCTCGACCGAGTTCCGCCTGCTGATCGACCTGGCGTCGGCCGACGGGCGGGTGCTGTCGCGCGAGGACTTGCTCGAGCGGGTTTGGGGCTACGACTACTTCGGCGACAGCCGACTCGTCGACGTGCACATTCGTCGACTTCGCACGAAGATCGAACCCGACCCGAGCAACCCAAACTTCTTGGTGACCGTGCGCGGGGCGGGGTACAAGCTGGTGCTCTAGTGCGGCGCCGGAGCCTGCGACTGCGCCTGCTCGCCACCTTCGGGCTGGGGGCGCTCCTGCTGAGCTCGGTCTTCGTCGCAGTCACCTTCCTCGGCGTCCAGCGGGTGCTGATCAACAACCAGCAGCAGACCGACCTGAAGCAGAGCTACGTGAACGCGGCGCTCATCCGCTCGACGCTGTACTCGTCGCCGCCGGACCTCGCCAACCAGCTCAACTCCATCGAGCGCGCGACCGACTCGAGCATCCTCGTGCACACCCACCACCAGTGGCTCTCGCGCAGCAACGGGGCGGCCCTGGGCGACGTGACCAAGACCATCATTTCGATGGTCGACCGCGGCCACGTGGTCCAGCAGACCCTCGACGTCCAGGGACACCTCATCTTCGTCGTCGGCGTGCCGATCCCCGCGGTCGAGACCCAGGTCTTCGAGGTGTTCAAACTGGGCGGGCTGGAGAACACCCTGCGCACGCTGGTCACCGTCCTCGGCCTGGGCGCGATCCTCACCTCGCTGATCGGGCTCGCCGGGGGCCTGTGGGTGTCGCGGCGCGCCGTGCGCCCGCTCGAGCGCGTCTCGGCCGCCGCAGCGGCGATCGCCGACGGGGATCTCGCGACGCGGCTCTCGATCACCCAGGCCGACCAGGAGGTCGAACAGCTGACCGAGTCGTTCAACACGATGGTGAGTCGTCTCGTGGACCGGCTCGAACGCGACGCGCGCTTCGCGAGCGACGTCAGCCACGAGCTGCGCTCGCCGCTCACGACCCTCGCGACGACCGCCTCGGTCCTCCAGCAGCACCGCAGCGATCTCTCGATCGCCGGGCGCGAGAGCCTCGACATCTTGATCGCCGACCTCGCGATCTTCCAGTCGCTCGTCGACGACCTGCTCGAACTCGCGCGCATCGACGCGGGCGCCGCGCCCCACGTCATCGAGCACGTTCCCGCCATTGAACTCGTTCGCCAGTCGGCTCGCAGCGCCGCCCAGCGCCACGGCCTGCCCGTGCCACTCATCCAGGTCGGCGCGACGGTGCACAACCCCTACGTCCACGTCGACCGTCGCCGGTTCGAGCGCATCATGACCAATCTCGTCTCCAACGCCGAGCGCTACGCCCACGGGGTCATCGCGATCCGCCTCGACGAGGCCGACGATCGGCTCGTCATCAACGTCGACGACGACGGTCCCGGTGTCGCGCCCAACGAGCGCGACCTGATTTTTGACCGCTTCTTCCGCGGGCGCGCGGCCAACGACCGCGGTGTCGTGCGCGGAACCGGCCTCGGACTCGCCCTCGTGCGCGACCACGTCTCGGCCTTCGGCGGATCGATCAGCGCGCTCGAGAGCCCCGAGGGTGGCACGCGGATCCAGATCCGCCTCCCGATCTCCGAGGGGGTGGCCGAGTGAACCGGGCGCGCGTCGCCGCCGCACTGATCGTCGCCTCGGTCCTGCTGAGTTCGTGCACCCTCGTGCCGACCTCGAAGACCCCGTCGCGCATCAACCCCGCCGCGGTCCCCCTCGGCCTGCTCGGCAAGACGATCCCCGGCACCGCGAACGGGCACGTGATCTTCATCACCCAGCCCGTCTACATCGTGGACGCGACGGGCCACCTCGCCCCCTCGAGCCGGATCGTCCCCTCGCCCCCGACCCTGTCGTCGGTGTTGCGCGAACTGATCCTCGGGCCGACCGACATCGAGGTCGGCACCGGCTACACGAGCGCCCTGCCGAACAACCTCGTGGTCACCCAGGCAACGATCGTCAAGGGCGTCGGGATCATCGACCTGACCCGTTCGCTCTCGTCCATCCCCCGCCAGCAGCTAATCCTCGCGGTGGGTCAACTGACCCTGACCGCCTTCGGCGTGGGGGCGGTGCGCGGCATCCGCATCACGGTGAACGGAACGCCCGAGAAGCTGCCGCTGCCTGACGGCAAGATGGCCAAACTCGTCACCGCGACCGACTTCCAGTCGTTGCTCAACGGTTAGCGACGGTACGCGGTGGCCGCGTTCCAGAGGTGCTCGAGGTCGTAGTAGTCGCGCGTCGCCTCGTCAAAGACGTGCACGATCACGTCGCCGTAGTCGAGCGCGATCCACTCGGCCTCCATGGTCCCCTCGACGTGGATTGGCTTGACGCCGAGGGCGACGGCGACGAGGCGCTCCACCTCCTCGGCGATCGCGCGGACCTGGCGGTCCGTACGACCCGAGGCGATGACGAGCGCGTCGAAGGAATCGACCAACGCACGCATGTCGATGACGACGACGTCCTGGGCCAACTTCTCCTCGGCGCCGGCGACCGCGGCGCTAACGAGCTCCGAAACGTAAGCCGCGAAGACCCCGGGCGCCACGACGGTGCGCGACGCGATCTCGCTCAGTGGACCACCCCGATCACGATCAACGCCGCCGCGAAGGGAATCGCCAACGCGCCGATACCGACCATGGACCAGCGCTGCCTGGCTCGACGCACGTCGGCGCGGCGCCGGGGGGCGGGCTCGAGCAACGTGTAGCGCGCCGCGCGTGGACTGGTCACATCAAAGTTTCGAACCGCCATGTCGGTCAAACCTTATCCCCGGAATCCCTCGAAGAGCGGAATGACGCCTTCGGGCACGTATTCGCGGAGATTCTCGTGGTCCGGGTGGGTATCGCGAATGTAGGTGCTCGACAGGTCGACCGGCTCCATCGCGATCTCGTAGGTGACCCAGCCGTTCGGCAGGGTCGGCGCGCGACCCGGTCGCGGCACCACGCCGACGCGCACCATGGTCCGCAGCACCGTCGCGTCGTGCCAGCGGTCCAGCTGTGAGGCCAGGTCTGCCCCAATGATGAGGTCGACCTCATCGGCCTCGGTGAGCAGCTCGCGCACGGTGTCGATCGTGTAGGACGGTCCCGCTCGACGGATCTCGCGGTCCGACACGACCACGAGGTCCAGGCCCTCGAAGGCGGCCTTGGCCATAGCGAGGCGCAACGGAGCCGGGCGCACCGACCCGTGCTCGCTCTTTTGGTACGGGTCGCCCGCGACCGTGACCTCGATCCGATTGAACCGGTGACTGCGGGCCGCCGCCCGCAGCGCGGCGACGTGTCCAAAGTGTGGCGGGTCGAAGGTCCCCCCAAAGAGACCGAGGCGCCGTAGTGTCACGGGCCAACTCTAGGTCGATTGTCTGTCGCTCGAAGAAAGCCCTACGCTAGATACATGCAGTCGTCGCCATCAGATTGGTCGATTACGACGTGGCGGAATCGTCCGCTGCGCCAGAGTCCGGCGTGGCCCGATGCCGAGCACCTGGCGCGCGTGGAGCGCGAACTCGCGACCAAGCCGCCACTCGTCTTTGCCGGCGAGGCTCGCCGACTCCAACAACACCTGCGCGACGTGGCCAACGGCCAGGCCTTCCTGCTGCAGGCCGGCGACTGCGCCGAATCCTTCGACGAGGGCTCCGCTGACTCGATCCGCGACAAGCTCAAGGTGATCCTGCAGATGGCCGTGGCGCTCACCTACGCCGCCGGCGTGCCGGTCGTGAAGGTGGGGCGCATCGCCGGGCAGTTCGCCAAGCCCCGCTCGGACGACTTCGAAGAGCGCGACGGGGTGCGCCTGGACGCCTTCCGGGGCCACATCGTGAACTCCGACGACTTCACCCCCGACGCGCGCCGGCCCGACCCGGACCGCCTGCTCGCCGCCTACCACCAGAGCGTGGCGACGCTGAACCTGCTGCGCGCCTTCACGACGGGTGGCTTCGCCGCCCTGTCGCGGGTGCACGCGTGGAACCAGGAGTTCGTCGCCAACTCGCTCGAGGGCAAGCGCTACGCGATGATCGCCGACGAGATCGAGCGCGCACTGCAATTCATGATGGCCTGTGGCATCGACCTGCACGACGACACGGCGCTGCAGAGCGTCGAGTTCTACACCAGCCACGAAGCGCTGATCCTGCCCTACGAGCAGGCGCTCACGCGCCAGGACTCGCTCACCGGCGACTGGTACGACTGCTCGGCGCACATGCTCTGGATCGGGGACCGCACGCGCCAGCTGGACGGCGCGCACGTCGAGTTCCTGCGCGGGGTCTCCAACCCGCTCGGCTTGAAGGTCGGGCCGAGCATCGACGTCGACGACCTGCGCCGGCTGGTCGAGGTGCTGAACCCCGACAACGAGCCCGGCCGGCTCACGCTCATCTCGCGGATGGGCGTGGAGCGGATCGGCGAGGCACTGCCCCCGCTCGTCGAGGCCCTGCGCGACGACGGGCGCTCGGTGGTGTGGGCCTGTGACCCGATGCACGGCAACACGTTCCGCGTGATCGGCGGCCAGAAGACCCGCCACTTCGACGACGTCCTATCCGAGACCGCCCAGTTCTTCGAGGTCCACCAGTCCCTGGGCACGTGGCCCGGCGGCCTGCACATCGAGCTGACCGGCGACGACGTCACCGAGTGCCTCGGCGGCGGCTCGCGCCTCGACGAGGCCGACCTGGACCTCAACTACACGACGATCTGCGATCCTCGACTCAATGCGACCCAGAGCCTGGACATGGCCTTCCACGTGGCCGAGTTCCTGCAGAACTACGCCTCGGCGAGTGGCGCCCGGTCGTTGTAACTGAGCAGGCGGCGCGCAGCGCCGGCGAACTCGACCTCGGTGATCGAACAGTGCTCGGTCACGAGCTTGAGCCGTTCGGCCGGCCCGCGGTGCATGACGAGTTTCATCATCTGTTCGATGACCCCACCGTGGACGACGAGCACCACGCGCTCGCCTCGGTGGGTCTGCGCGATCCGCTCGAAGGCCTTGACGCATCGCTCGAAGAACCCCGTCCACGATTCGCCGCGCGGTGCGATGGGCTGGGCCGGGTCGACGTCCCAGTCCGGCGCCCCGAACCGGTCCTGCATCGCCGACCACGTCAGCCCGTCGGCCTCACCGGGGTGCAGCTCACACAGGTCGCAGTCGGCGTGCGCCGTGAGCCCGCTCGGCAGGCCGCGAGCGAGCAGCGACGCGGTCTCGGTGGATCGGGGCAGGACCGAGGTGTACAGGGCCGTGACATTGCGGAATTCGCCCGAGCGAACGAGCCGGTCGGCGAGTGCCGACGCCTGCGCGCGACCCGTATCGGTCAACCCACGACAGCCGATCGGCCCACCGATGACCCCCTCGACGTTGCAGCGCGCCTCCCCGTGGCGAACGAGCACTAGTTGGGCGCCCGTCGGCGGCGCGCCACTGGTGCGAACGCTCGAGGGCGGTTCGGTCGTCCAGGCGCTCACGGCAGTCCGCCGACGAAGGCCTCGAGCTGGCGAAGCGTCCGGCACTCGACCACCCGATCACAGTAGCGCTCGTACTGGTCCACGATCGAGTCGCCGCTGTTCCAGTAGCTCGCGGGCTCCGGGTTGAGCCAGAAGACGCTGCGCGCGCGGCTGCGCAGGTCGGCGAGGACCTCAGCGTGCGCCTGGTGGTAGTTGTTGCGCGCGTCGCCCAGTATCAGCACCGTCGTTCGGCGCGTGATGTCCTTCGCGAAGTGCTCCTGGAACGTGATCAGTGCCCGGCCGTAGTCGGAGTGGCCGTCAAAGGCCACCACGTCGGCTTCGGCGTTGATGCGCGCTACCGCGACGGCGGGGTCGTCGACGCCCTCGAAGTAGTCGGTCACCTCGTCGAGTCCGTCGACGAAGACGAAGCTGCGAACCTTGGAGAACTGCGAGCTGATCGCGTGTACGAGGTGCAGGGTGAACCGGGCGAAGGACGCTACCGACCCCGACACGTCGGCGATGACGACGATCTCGGGCTTGGCCGGCCGCGGCGGCTTGAAGCGCAGGTCGAGCGGCACGCCGCCGGTGGACAGGCTGCGGCGAACGGTGTGGCGGAGGTCGACCGGGCCGCGCCGACGGCGTCGGCGGCGGCGCGCCAGTCGCGTGGCGAGCTTGCGGCTGAGTGAGCGCAGGGCCCGCTCGAGCTGGGCCAGCTCCTCGCGATTCGCGTGCATGATGTCGAGGTCCTCGGGCAGGGGCTTGCGCACCGACTTGGCGAGCGCGTTCGCGCCGCGGTCCTGGACCAGCTGCTCGCGGATCGCGCGCTCGACGGCGCGCTTCAGATTCTCGATCCGCACGCGGGCTTCGTCGTGGGCGAGTCGCTTGGCCAGCTCGTCGGCCTGGTCGGCCTGCTCACCGGTCAGTCGGGCCTCGAGCCGGTCGAGTTCGAGACTGCGCAGCGTCCGGTACAGGTAGTACGTCCCGCCCACGGGTCGCCCCGGCTCCATGCCCGCGTAGCGCGACACGGCGGCGCGCGCACCGCGCACCAGCGAGGACTGGTCCCCGTCGCGCAGGGCCCGATAGAGCAGGTCCGCGAGCTGCTCGGCGCTGAGCGGGGCCGACGAACCCCCGCCCTCGCCCTGGGACTGGCCCGAGCCGGCTGCGCCGGCGTCGCCACTGGGGGTCTCGCCGTCGCGCGACTCCTCGGGCGCGGCCGGCGCGGCGCGGTCCGCGAAGAAGACGTCAAAGGCGGTGTAAAAGACTGGCAGGTGGTCGCCGTCCTTCACGAGGGTGGCCGCGAGCGCGTCGCGCAGCGCGCGGCGCTCGCCGAGGTCGATGACGCGCATCGCGCGCGCGGCGTCAACGTGCTCGGACATCGAGACCGGCAGTCCGGCCGCACGCAACTCGCCAACGAAGTCCGCGAGGACGTTAAGCAAGGTTCACCGCACGACCGAGGATCTCCTTGGTCGCGCGCTCGATGTCGGACTGGTACTTGAGCAGGATGTGCAGCGTCGCGACCGTCTCCTCCGCGCCGATCTCGTCGCGTCCGAGGATCACGAGGGTCCGGGCCCAGTCGAGGGTCTCGGAGACCGACGGCGCCTTCTTCAGGTCGAGACTGCGCAGCGACCGGACGACCTGGGCGATCTGCTGGGCGAGCGCCTCGGCGATGCCCGGCACGCGCGCCAGGATGATGTCGCGCTCGCGCTCGACGTCGGGGTACCCGATGTACAAGTAGAGGCACCGGCGCTTCAGCGCCTCGGAGAGCTCGCGGGTGTTGTTCGAGGTGAGAAAGACCATCGGGATCTGCTGGGCCCGTACCGTCCCCAGCTCGGGAATGGAGACCTGGTACTCCGAGAGGATCTCGAGCAGCAGCGCCTCGGTCTCGAGCTCGACGCGGTCGACTTCGTCGATGAGCAGCACGACCGGGTCCGTGGCCGAGATGGCCTCGAGCAGGGGCCGCGTGAGGAGGAACTCACCGGAGAAGATGTCCTCTTCGAGTTCGCCCCAGGACTCCTGGGCCTCGCCCTCGGTCCGGCCCGCCTGGATCCGCAGCAACTGCTTGCGGTAGTTCCACTCGTAGAGCGCCTTGGACTCGTCGAGCCCCTCGTAGCACTGCAGGCGCACCAGCCGGGCGCCCGCGGCGTCGGCCACCGCCTTGGCGAGGGCCGTCTTGCCGGTACCGGCGGGGCCCTCTACGAGCACGGGCTTGGCGAGGCGGTCGGCGAGAAAGGCCACCGACGCGATCGAGTCGTCGCTCAAGTAGTCGTTGGCGGCGAGGCGCGTGCGAACGTCGGCGGCGGACTCGAAGTGCACCGGCGGCAGGTGCTCGAGACCCAAGCGTTTGGCCAACTCCTGCCTCGGATCCAGCGACGTCATCGAACTTGCCCCTCTCCTCGTACGACCCACTTCAGGCAGGTCAGTTCGCGCAGTCCCATCGGGCCGCGCGCGTGCAATTTCTGGGTCGATATCCCGACCTCGCCGCCCAGGCCGAGCTCGCCGCCGTCGATGAAGCGCGTGGACGCGTTCACCAGCACGGCCGCGGCGTCGACCCGGCGTACCCACTCGTCGGCGTGTGCCGCGTCCTCGGTCAGGATGGCCTCGCTGTGGCCGGTCCCGTAGCGCGCCACGTGTTCGATCGCCTCGTCGAGGGAATCGACGACCTTCACGGCGAGGATCAGGTCCAAGAACTCCCGGGCGAAGTCATCCTCGGTCGCGCGGCGCGCGTCGGGCAGGATGGCCCCAGCGCGGTCGTCCACGCGCAACTCGACGCTCGCGAGACGCTCGGCCAGGCTCGGCAGGAAGGCGCCGGCCACGTCGCGGTGTACGAGCACCGTCTCGACCGCGTTGCACACGCCGGGCCGTGAGGTCTTGGCGTTGTCGACGATCGCGACCGCCTGGTCGAGGCGCGCCGACGCGTCCACGAAGATGTGACAGTTCCCGTCGCCGTCGAGCACGTAGGGCACGCGCGCGTGCTCGCGCATGGCGGCGATCAAGCTCGGTCCGCCGCGCGGGATCAGGCAGTCGAGCACGCCGGTGAGTTGCATGAAGGCGATCGCCGCGTCGTGGGACGGGTCCTCGACCATCGCCACCGCGTCCGGCGGCAGTCCCTCGGCCACCAGCGCCTCGCGCCAGAGCCCGACGATGAATCGATTCGACTCGATCGCCGACGATGAGCCGCGCAGGTACGCCGCGTTGCCGCTTCGCACGCACAGCCCCGCCACGTCGCTCGTGACGTTGGGCCGATTCTCATAGACCACGCCGATCACCCCGAGGGGCACGCGCACCCGCTCGACGCGCAGTCCATTGGGCCGAACGTCGTGGTCGACCGATTCGGTGAGCGGATCGGCCGAATCGGCGATCTCGCGCAACGCCGCCACCATGCCCGCGACGCGCGCCTCGGTCAAGACGAGGCGGTCGAGCCCCGCTCCCCCGTCGGGGTACTCGCGCACCTCTCGTTCGTTGACGGCCAGCAACGCCGCCTGGCGCTCCTCGAGCGCCGTCGCGACCCGGCGCAGCACGCGTTGTCGAGTGGCGTCACTCGCCTGGGCGAGCCGGCGCGACGCCTCGCGCACCTTTGCCCCCTGCGCGGCGAGGGTCGATGTGTCCATCCACGTAGCGTAACGGAGCCTACGAGTGGCGAAGTAGGACGAGGTCGTCGCGGTGCACGACTACGTCGTCGCCGTCGGCGAAGGACTCGGCGCTCACGCGCACCAGTCCCTTGGCCAGGACCTCGCGCCCGGGCCCGACGATCTCGACGGCGTCACCCTCGGCGAACCCGCCCTCGTAGCTCACGACGCCCACGCGCAGCAGGCTGCGCCCGTGGTGTTCGAGCGCCTGCATCGCCCCCTGATTGATCTCAATGGTCCCGCGACTGGCCACCGCGAAGGCGATCCAGGCCTTGCGCGCGCTCAGGCGCTCGGTGCGGGGGTGAAACGTCGTGCCGGCGCTCGGCCCGAGCCCGAGGGCGCGCTGCACCGGGGTGTCGACGCGAGCGGGCGCGATCACCGTCGTCACGCCCGACCACGTGGCCATGCGTGCGGCCGCCAGCTTCGAGGACATCCCACCACTGCCGACGCCCGAGCGGCTGCGCCCGGCGATGCCTTCGATGGTGGCGTCGATGGCGCTCACCTCCTCGATCAAGGTCGCCGTGGGGTCGAGGCGCGGATCCGCGGTGAGCAGCCCGTCGGTGTCGGTCAGGAGCACCAGGTGCGTCGCCCCGATCAGGTTCGCCACCAAGGCGGCCAGCCGGTCGTTGTCACCGAAGCGGATCTCCTCGTCGGCAACGGCGTCGTTCTCGTTGACGATCGCGATGACGTTGAGTTCGGCCAGCGCCTCGAGCGTGCCGCGCGCGTGCAGGTACTGGCCGCGGTGTGAGAAGTCGAGCGGGGCGAGCAGCACCTGGCCCACCGTGGCGCCCGCCTCGCCAAAGGCGTTGCGCCAGGCGTGCATCAGGAGTGGCTGGCCGACCGCGGAGACCGCCTGCAGGGTCGTCGCATCGGTGGGGCGCCGGCGCCCTCGTCCAACGTCGGCCCAGCCGGCGGTGATGGCGCCCGAGGTGACCACGACGACCGTCCAGCCGTCGTCGCGCAGCGCGACGACGTCGGCGGCCACCTTGACCATCACCGCGTAGTCGACCCCGCCCTGCGCGTCGGTCACCGACGAGGTGCCGATCTTGATGACCGCGCTACGCCTCGTCATCATCGGTCCCCAAGCGTCCGTGCCGGGCGAGACGCTCCCGGCGCGTCGCGCGGTGGTGGTCGCCGCGATCGAGGCCAGCGCCCACCGCGTCGCGCCACCACTCGAAACTGAGCGGTCCCACTTGCACGAGGTCCCCGTCTAGGGCCCCCGCGCGGGTGAGCAGCCGGTCCACGCCGAGCGCCCGGAGCCGCTTGACGATCTCGGCGAGCGCCTCGTCGTCGGTCAGGTCCTGGAACCGGACGGCCCGCACGGCGCTGCGCCCGCTGACCACCCACGAATTGGGGCCCGCGGCGGTCACCTCGACGTCGTCCTGGATTGGACGGTGGATCACGACCTCGTAGTCGCTGGCCTCGGCCGCCTCACGGCGCGCTTCGGTCACGAGCCCCGCGAGCCGCGCGACGAGGGGTCGCACGCCATCGCCCGTCAGTGCCGAGATCGCGAGCTCCCCGGGCGAGTCGGCCGCGTCGGCGACGTCAGACTTCGAGCCCACCACGACGCGGGGGCGCTCGAGTAGGTCGGCCTGGTACTCGCCCAGCTCGCGCAGCAGCACGCGCAGCTGCTCCTCGGGCGCCATCGGGGCACCCACCGACCGGTCGAGCAAGACACAGAGCACCTTCGCGTTCTCGACGTGTCGCAAGAAGTCGTGCCCGAGGCCGCGCCCCTGCGCCGCCCCCTCGATGAGTCCGGGGATGTCGGCCATCACGAATTCGGTCGCGTCGTCGGGCCGGCCGCTGCGCTCGCCCACGCGCACGACGCCGAGGTTGGGCACGAGGGTCGTGAAGGGATAATCGGCGATCTTGGGCCGAGCCGCGGAGACCCGAGCGATGAGCGTCGACTTGCCGACGTTGGGAAAGCCGATCAGCGCCACGTCGGCGCGAAGCTTGAGTTCGAGGTCGAACCACTGCTCCTCGCCCACCTCGCCCTGCTCGGCGAAGGCCGGGGCGCGACGCCGATTGGACAGGAACCGCGCGTTGCCGGCGCCGCCGAGCCCGCCCTCGGCCGCTCGCCACCGGTCCCCCGGTCCCGCGAGGTCCACGACCACGTTGCCCTCACGATCGTGCACGACGGTCCCGACCGGCACCGACACCAAGAGGTCCTGGCCGCGCGCGCCGTGCTGGCGCTTGGAGGTGCCGTGCGCCCCGTCAGTGGCGCGCCGGAACGGGTGGTCCCGAAAGCCGAGCAGGGAGGCCTGGTTCGGGTCGGCGACCAGCCAGACGTCGCCGCCGCGGCCGCCGTCGCCGCCGTCGGGCCCGCCCTTGGCCACGTGGGCCTCGCGGCGAAAACTCACACAGCCCGCGCCCCCGTCGCCGGCCTTGGCGTGCAACTGGGCGGAATCAACGAAGGCGGACACCCGACAATCCTACGAGTCCGCCACCGGGGCCTAATCGACCAGCGCCGCGACGGCCTCGTCAAAGACCGCCTGGTGCTTGGCAACGTCTTCGCGGGTCGTCGCGGGGCACATCAGGGCCATGTTGTGAAAGGGCGTCAGGAGCACCCCGCGGTTGACCCCGTAGAGGTGCAGGTAGTCCTCGAGGAGCGGGTCGGCACTCGCCGCGGACGCGCCGCCGCTGACCGGCGCGGGGCTCGCGAAGCGGTACTCGCAGCGCGCACCGAGCTGGCTGACCGACCAGGCCAGGTCGTGGCGGGCGATGGTCGAGCGCACGCCGGCCGCGAAGGAGGTCGCGAGGTCTTCCATCGCGTTGAACGCGTCGTCGGTGAGGACCTCGCCGAGCACCGCGCGCATCGCGGCGAGGCTGAGTGGATTGCCGGCCAGCGTGCCCCCCACGCCGCCCACGTCGACGATGTCGGCGGTGTCGTCGTCCGCCGATACCGCCGCGAACACACGATCCGCCAGGTCCTGGGTCAGCCCGTAGGCCCCGCAGGCGACGCCGCCGCCGAGGGACTTGCCGATCGTCAGGGCGTCGGGGCGTAACCCGAAGCGCCGGGTGGCCCCGCCCGGGCCGGCGGAGAAGGTGTGGGTCTCGTCGATGATCAGCAGCGTCCCGGCCTGGTCGCAGAGTTCGCGAACCCCCTCGAGGAAGCCGGGCTCGGGCAGCACGATCCCGATGTTGGTCATCGCCGGCTCGGTCAGGACCGCCGCGACGTCGCCGAAGGCGAGGGCCCGCTCCAACGCGGCCAGGTCGTTGAACTCGACCACCCGCGTCGTCTCGGTCGGGTCGACCGCCGGCGCCACGTTGCCGGGCCGCGAGCGGGCCGTGCCGTCGGGGCCAACGATGACGAAGGACTCATCGACCGTCCCGTGGTAGCTATAGGAGAAGACGAGGACCTTGGGTCGGCGCGTCACCAAGCGGACGAGCCGCAGCAGCCACCGATTGGCGTCGGTCGCCGACAGCGTGAAGGACCACTGGTCGAGCCCGAATCGCCGGTACAACTCGGCGGCGACCCACTGCGCGTCCTCGGTGGGCAGCATCGTGGTCACGCCACCGCGCTCGCCCAATCGCTCGTTGACGGCACGAACCAGCGGGGCCGGCGAGTGACCGGCCATCGCGCCCGTGTCCCCGAGCGCGAAGTCGACCAGCTCGTGGCCGTCCAGGTCGGTGATCGTCGCGCCGTGCGCGGCTGAGAAGCCGAGGGGGAAGCCGCCCGCCCACTTGCTCATCCAGGTCATCGGGACGCGCCCGAAGAGGTGGCTCGCGTCCTCGTGGAGTCGCCGCGAGTTCGGGTGCTGGCGCTCATAGCGCTCGACTTCGGCGGCGAGTCGGTCGGCGAGGCGATTTCGGTCCAGGGTCTGCATTTGGCCATCGTAGAGGGGCGCCAGACACCGCCGCCGACCCTGCGGCTCTCAAAATACAGTCCTCATTAGGGTTTATAACACCCCGGGCGACGCCATCTCAGCGAAAACTTATCGAAAATCCCTAAATATCAACGTTTCTTCGATAAAGATGGCTCCGGTTGGTGGGAATCCCCCGTCCGAATGAGTGAAGAGTAAGGAGTCGACCGGTGAACAAGGCCGAGTTGGTAGATGCAATTGCTGCCGAGAGTGGCGCAGCCAAGAACACGGTAGCCGAGGTGCTGAAGGCCTTTGAAGACGTCGTCGTGAAGAACGTGTCGGGTGGCGAGAAGATCGTCCTATCGGGCTTCCTGTCGTTTGAGCGGGTCCAGCGCAAGGCTCGGACCGCCCGCAACCCCCAGACCGGTGAGGCCATTCAGGTCGCCGCTTCGAGGGCTCCGAAGGTTTCCATTGGCTCGACCTTCAAGAAGGCCGTCAAGGGATAGAACGAACTAGCAAATGAAGAACCCCCCGAGCATTCGCCCGGGGGGTTCTTCATTTGAAGGTGAAATGGCGCCTAGTCGGCGAGTACGTCGACCAGCTTGCGGCCACCGCGGAAGCCGAACTTGACCGTTCCCTCGGTGAGGGCGAACAGGGTGTCGTCCTTGCCGATCCCCACGTTGCGACCGGGGTGGAACTGGGTGCCGCGCTGACGGATGATGATGCTGCCCGACTTGACTGCCGTTCCGTCGAAGGTCTTCACGCCGAGGCGCTGGGCATTGGAGTCGCGACCGTTTCGGGTCGAACCGCCACCTTTTGTCTTTGACATGCTCGCTCCTTAGGCGTTGGTCGTGATCGAGGTGATCTCGACGGTCGAATAGTGCTGGCGGTGGCCCCAGCGCTTGCGCTGGTTGGCCTTGGCCTTGTAGGTCAGCGCACGGATCTTGGGACCCTTCTCCTCACCGAGGATCCGACCGGTGACGGTCGTGCCCTTCAGCGCGGGTCCGGCAATGACCTGATCGCCGTCGACCAACAGGACGGGAACGAACTGAACATCGGCGCCAATCGCCTCGGGACGCAGGTCGACGCGGACCACCTGGCCCTCAGTGACTCGCTCCTGGGATGTGCCTACTCGGATAACGGCGTACATAGGGTTTCCATACTAGTCGAAAACGGACGGGTGGACTTCGCTTACAGGCCGGTTGCGAGGACGAATCCCCGCCCGTCACAGACCGTGCAGACGCTCGAGACCGACTCGAGCAGCCCCTCATTGACCCGCTTGCGGGTCATTTCCACGAGTCCGAGCTCCGAGATGTCAAATACCTGGGTACGAGTCTTGTCCCGCGACAGGGCCTGTCGCAGGGCCGAAGCCACCGCGTCGCGGTTCGCCTTGGACTCCATGTCGATGAAGTCGATGACGATGATCCCGCCGATGTCGCGCAGGCGAAGCTGTCGCGCGACCTCCTCGGCGGCCTCGAGGTTGTTGCGAAACACGGTCTCTTCAAGATTCGTCTTGCCGACGTTCTTGCCCGTGTTCACGTCGACCACCGTCAGGGCCTCGGTCCGCTCGATGATGAGCGAGCCGCCCGAGGGCAGGAAGACTTTGCGGTCCAGGGCTCGGTGGAGCTGCTCGTGCACGAAGTAGCGCTCGAAGAGGGGCAGGTCCTCTGAAGCGCGGTCGTAGTACTCGATGCGGTCCGCCAGCTCCGGATTCACCGCGAGCACGTACTCGCGAACCTTCTCGTAGAGCTCACGGTCGTCGATCAACACGCCGCGGTAGTCGTCGTTCAACTCTTCGCGCAGGACCCGCACCGCGAGGTCGAGGTCGCGGTAGATCAGCCGGGGCTGGTTGGACTTGGCCACTTCGGCCTCGATGGCGTCCCACTTCTCGGCGAGCGAGGTGACGTCGCGCGCGAGGTCCTCGGCGCTGACGCCTTCGGCCGCCGTGCGGATGATGACCCCGTGACGCTGGGGCTTGACCTCGTCGATGATTTTGCGCAGCCGGCGGCGCTCGCCGTCGGCGAGGCGCTTGGAGATCCCCACCGTGGACGAGTTGGGCACGAGGACGGCAAAGCGCCCGGGCAGCGAAACCTCCTGGGTCAGTCGTGCGCCCTTAGCGCCAATGGCGTTCTTGGTGACCTGGCAGACGATGGTCTGACCGGCACGGATCATCTCCTCGATGCGCTTGTTGTTGGCCGGCGCGCCGTCGACGTCGTCGTCGTCGAAGGTCACGTCGCCGCGGTAGAGCACGGCGTTCTTCGGGATTCCGATGTCCACGAAGGCCAACTCCATGCCGGGCAGCACGTTCTGGATCCGCCCGACGTAGATGTTGCCGTCGATCTGGAGGGTCTCGTCAGCCGCCTTGGCCACGGTGTACTCGACCATGGAGCGGCCCTCGAGGGTTGCGATGTGAGTGGCCTCTTTGGTGGTGTGCACGCACATCAGGTAGCGGCCCTGGGCTCGCGTCTTGCGCTCGCCACCGCGCCGACGTCGGCCGCGACTGCGCTGGCTACCCTCGGCCAGATCCGGCGCCGACGCCTCTACCGGCGCCTCGACGGGTCGACCGCTCGACGCGGCGCGCGCGCCCTGACCACCCTGGCCGCCCTGGCCGCCTCGTCCACGCCCGCCACGACGACGGCGCGAGCCACCCTGACCACCCGTCGAACCGTTCGAGTTCGACGGCGCGGACCCGTTGTCACCCGACGACGGGCTCGGCCTGGTATCGCCAATTTGCGGGGCGGGGCGCGTGTCGCCGATGCGGGGACCAGCTGTTGGGACGGGGGTCTTGTTCTCGTCGCTCACGACGGACACTCCTTGCGTTCTGAAGTTCCTGACCACAGAGGTGGCCGGTACGATGATGGGCCCACGGCGAGGCCGGGGCGCGGTCAGGGGCGAAAGCGTACGTGGCGACTCCTATCGCCCCGAAAACGAGGGTCCGCAGTCTCAGCAGTGCCATTGCGCTGGGATGATCCACGATGTCCTCGATACCTACTCGCAAGGGACAGGCCGTCACGAGTGTTGCGTTCTTACGCGCGCCGTACAACCTGTACAGCGACGCCCCACGAAACAACGTTACACCGTTCGCCGATAAATCCGGCTACCCCTTGGAGGTCGTCGTCGCCTTGGGGACCGTCGTGGTCGTGGTGCCGGGGGTCGTCGTCGAGGTCGTCGTCGAGGTCGGCAGTGTCAGCTTCGGTGTCATGGACACCGGGCGAATCGGATGGGCGACCAGGTAGTTGAACGCCTGGGCGACCACCGGCGCCGCCGCGTTGGCGCCGTAGCCACCTTCGCCGATGACACAGACCACGACGTACTTGGGCCGGTTAATGGGCCCGAAGCCGACGAAGAGCGAGTTCGGTTCCATGCCCGGCGCGTTGGACGCCGTGCCGGTCTTGCCGGCCAGGGGGAACGCGCTGAGCGAGAACGTCGCGTTGTGGTGGAACGCGTAGTAGCCCGTGCCACGCGGGTTGTTGATGACGCCATAGAGCCCCTGAAGAATGGGTGCGCGGATGGCCGGGGTCAGGTGGACGTGGCCCAGGACCCGCGGCCCGTAGCGCCGGATCACTTTGCCCGACGGGCTCAGGATCCCCGCCGCCACCTCGGGCGCGTACCGGGTGCCCCCGTTGGCGAAGGTCGCGTAGGCGTTCGCTAGGGCGATCGGGGTTAACGCCGTGGCCCCCTGGCCGAAGGCCATCTCGATGTTGTCACCGGTGTACCAGGCGACGTTCGGGAACGCCTTGGGGGCCTGGGCGTGCAGGGCCTTTCGCACCGCCGGGGAGTCGACCCGGCCGGGCACCTCGTTGGGCAGGTCGATGTTCGTGTACTGGTCCAGGCCGTACTGGTGCGCGACGTTCTGAATCGGCGTCTGGCCGTACTTGCGCTGGTGCGCCCAGAACAGGTAGCCCAGGTTGTAGAAGTAGTAGTCCGAGGACACCGTGAGCGCCATCGGCAGGTTCACCAGGCCGTTGCCCGAGGTCTCCGCGTCGTGAAAGACACAGCCGTGCCCGCCCTGCAAACAGCCGGGCACCACGTAGATCCCGGTGTCATTGACCAGGGTGGTCGGCGAGAAGACGCCGGTCTGCAGTTCCGCGGTCGCGGTGATGAGCTTGAAGGTACTGCCAGGGGTGTAGAGGCCCTGGATCGCATAGTTGTTGAAGGCGCCAACCTTCATCAGGCTATTGAAGGTCGATTGGGAGAGCCCGTTCACGAACGAGTTGAGGTTGTAGGACGGGTAGCTCGACATCGCGAGCACCGCACCCGTATTGGGGTCGAGCACCACCGCCGCGCCGTTGACGGCCTGGGGGAAGCGGTGCGACACGGGGTCGTAGGTCTTGCGGTCGAGCAGGACTTGCTGGGAGAGGTACCCGTCGAGCGCTCGCTGGAGACCCTCGTCGATGTTGAGCACCACCGAATCGCCATTGGTCGGCGGTGTCGTCTTGGCGGTGGTGAGAATGTTGCCGAAGGCGTTCACCTCGAGCGTCTGGGAGCCATCGTGACCGCGCAGGTACTGCTCGTAGAACGCCTCGATCCCCGCCTTGCCGATCTGGGAATTCGTCTGGTATCCCTGATTGGGGTGGGCCGCGATCTCCTTGCCCGTGATCGGGCCGACGTAGCCGAGCACCTGGGAGCCGACGCTGCCCCCGTTGGGGTACGAACGCGTCGACACGTTCAAGATGGTCACGCCGGGAAACTCGCTCGGGTGCAGTTTGATGAACTCGACCACCGTCGCGGGTGCGTTCAGCATGATCGGCGCGGGTTGATAGGGGTCGTACTGCGCGTTGTTGAGCGCCGCGTTGATCAGCTTCACACTGACCCCGGTCAGCGCGGCCAGGGCCCCCTTGACCGACGGGTCCAGTGCCGCCTCGGCCCGCGAGAGTTGCACCTCGGTGGTCGTGGTGTTGGTCACGAGCGGGCGCCCGTAGCGGTCGAGGATGAGCCCGCGCGCGGCCGGAATGGAGCTCACCCGCAGCGAATTGGAGTTGACGGTCGCGACCGCGACTCGATAGTCGAGGATCTGCAGGGTGAAGAGTCGATAGACGAGCAGCACGAGCAGCAGCGCGAAGAAGCCGCCGATGATCCGCCAGCGCCGTTCGGGGCGAGCCTCGATCTCCTCGGGCGACGCGACGAGGTCGCGGATGCCCACCGAGCGCCGGACGTTGATGGAACGGCCCCGCCGGCGAAACGGATTCAGCGACTCCCACGGCCGCCAGAGTCGAGAGAACAGTGAGCCCGTGGGCCGCTCACGCCACGATCGCTTCACCCGCGCGACCGCCCGTCGATCCGCGCGAGCATCTGGGCCAGCCGCGCGCTCGGGCGTGCGAGCAAGAAGAACGCGACCGCGTTCACCTCCATGCTCGCGAGCAGGCTGCCGCGCCAGAGTCCGAAGTTGAACTCCACGAAGCCGAGGCAGACGTAGAGCAACGGCGCGAGCAGGCCGGCGACGCCGGCGAGTACCGGGGTCACCCACCACGCCGCCGAGTCGAGGTCGCCCACCCCCTCGCGGCCGAGCCGCGATGCGATGTAGGCCAGGGCGACCGCGACGACGATCGTGAGGCCGAAGGGCGACGCACTGTGGGTGTCAAAGAAGAGCCCCGCCAGCACCGCGCCCCAAACGGCGAGGTACGTCGCGCCGGTCAGCCCGATGGCGAACGGCCACAGCCAGACGAGCATCACGACGACGCCATCGAAGCGCAAGGCGGAGAAGACCGCGAGCTGCAGGCCGACAATGGTGAGCGTGATGATCGCGACCGGTATCAGGGCGCGCCTCACGAAGTTGGCTCCCAGAGCACCACGTCGACGTAGAAGAGGTGTCCAAGGTCCGCGGTTGGCGTCACCGTCACGTTGTAGGTGGTCGCGCCCGGGGTCAGTTTCACGGTCGACACCCGTGCGACGGGCAGCCCGGGCGGGTACAGACCGCCGCTCAACCCGTCGGTCGTGAGAATCGTGCCGGTCGGCAGCGACGCCTTGAGGTCGACCGCCGTCGCGGACAGCGCGTTGTTGACGCCGCCGCCGCTGATGACAATCGACTGGTGCCCCTTGCCGAAGGTGACGCCCACGGACGATGAGACGTCGGTGATTAAGCGAATGGTGGCGCCCCGTGGCGTCGTCGAGATCACCGATCCGACCAGACCACCGTTGGCCACGACGGGCATGCCGGCGAGAATGCCGCTGTCTCGACCCTTGGAGATGTCGAACGTGGCCGAGAAGTTCGTCGGCGAGATGCTGACGACCTGGGCCGCGACCGTCGGGAGCGACCCGATGAAGGGCACGTGGAGCTGCGACGTGAGCTGTTCCAGCTGACGCTGCAGTGCCCAGGTCTCGTCAGCCTTGAGCTGCGCCCGGCCAAGCTCGTAGCGCAGTCGCTCGTTCTGCGCGACGACGTCGCTGTAGTTGATCGCACCGGCGAAGAGGTGGCCGATCGGCCGCGCCACGACGTCGATCGTCCAGCTGAAGGGCGTGATCACGAGATTCGCCACGCTGCGCAGCCCCGAGATGATCCCGACGGTCATGTACAGCAGCGTGACCACAATCAGCGTGCTGACCCCCAGGGTCCACGCGCGTCTCCTCGACCGGTCGGTGACCACGCGTTAACGCGACGGGCTGGACTTCAACATGCGAGAGAACGTCTCGAGCTCTTCGAGGCACATCCCACTGC
>JAJYDR010000120.1 GCA_021777285.1 Actinomycetes bacterium | reverse complement strand
GCAGTCCGACGATCCGACGCGCATCGCGGGTTTGGCGCTGCGTCACGAGGTGGTGGCGGCGGCCGGCGCCCGCCACCTCGTGGCCCGAGGGGCGATTCTGCGGCCGTCGGTCGTACAACCCCAACCGTCTGACCTTGGGCTCTTCGTAGGGACGAGTCGCCGAGTGCCGTGCTACGCCAGTGTCGAAGACTCGATGGTCATTCTCGGACCCCCGCGCAGTGGCAAGGGCTACCACCTCGTCATCCCGTTCATCCTCGACGCGCCGGGGGCCGTCGTCACGACGAGTACTCGTCCGGACAATCTCGCCGCCACGATGACCGCGCGCCAAAAACTTGGCCCCGTCGGGGTCTTTGATCCCCAGGGGCTGGCGCTCGGCGTGCCGGGCGGGCTGCGCTGGTCGCCCATTCGCGGCTGTGAGAACCCCCAGACCGCGATGATGCGCGCGGGCGCCCTCTGTGCGGGCGCGGCCGGGGGCGTGAAGGACGCGAACTTCTGGCAGCAGCAGACTGAGGTCGTGGTGCGCTGTCTCCTCCAGGCGGCCGCGATAGCTGGCCGATCGGTGAGCGACGTCTATCGCTGGAGCCTGTCGCCCGACGAGGCGAAAGAGGCCGTCGAGATACTAAAGACCTCTCCCCGCGCGACGCCGCAGTGGGGAAGTGCGCTCGGGTCAATCGTGGGGCTCGAAGAACGACCCCGCGCGAACATCTGGTCCGTGGTGAGTAGCGTCTTCGCACCGCTGGCGAGCCCGAAGGTCATCGAGCAACTCAGCCCACCGCCCGACGCGCAGTTTCACCCCGCCGCGTTTCTGAGAGAGCACGGCACGCTCTATCTGCTCGCCACCAGTTCGGGCGCCTTCGCGACCGCCAACTTCGTCACGGCGCTGATCGAGGACGTGGTCGAGACCGCCCGCGTGATCGCGAGCGCCTCGAGTGGGGCGCGTCTCGATCCGCCGCTGGCGCTGATACTCGACGAGGCGGCGAACTACCCGCTGCCCTCACTCGGGGCGCTGATGAGCGAAGGGGGAGGAACGGGCGTCACGACGGTCGCGGTCTTACAGTCACTGGCCCAGGCCCGCAGTCGCTGGGGTCACGAACCGGCCCAGGCGATCTGGGACTCGGCGACCTCGAAGGTGATTCTCGGTGGATCGAGCAACGCCGGCGACCTGCGCGACATCGCCCAACTCATGGGCGAGCGCGACGCCCCAGAGGTCTCGACGTCACGCCAGGCGGATGGGGCGCGCGTCGTTTCGCAGTCCACGCGCCGGCGGCCCGTGTTGGACCCGAGCATGATCCGACTGCTCCGAGTCGGCCACGCCCTACTGATGTTGCGCGCCGCCCCGCCGATCATGCTGACGCTTCGGCCCTGGACGGCGCGCCGCGACGCCCGCCGACTGCGCGACGAGCGTCGCGCCGTCGAAGCGTCACTACGCGCGGGTGCCCTCCCAATGGTCGCGTCGTACGGCGAATCGAACGTGCGGGGTCCCGATGAGTGACCTGCGAGTAGCGAGCGACGCGCGTTCCGTTGACGCTCGGGTCCCCGCGCGTCGAGCGGTAACGAACGCGAGTAGATCCTCCGCGGGCAACGAAGCGCGCCCGCCCATTCACTGGCCGAGCCTCGGGCCCTTTGACGCACAGCGTGAGTGGCCCCAATTACGTGCGTGGGTGGACGAGATGCGAGAGCGTTACCGGGGTCTCGACAGTTACGTCGTGCCAGCGTGCTGGTTCGAACACGAGTCGCTCGTCGTCGCCCTCCAGGCGCTGCGCGACCACGAGCGCGTCGCCTACGACAAGACGTCGCCCGGTTCGTCGGGTACGGACTGGCACCGCGCGTATCGCGACGTCACGGCGATGCTTCGCCAGTTCACCGCCGACCTGCGTTGCGGACATGGACCCGAGTACGCCGATGGCGAACTCTTCGAGCAGTTCGTCGGAAACGATATTGCTCGACGACGCCGTCGAGCCGCGACCGTTGCGTTGAGTCAGTGAAAGTAGCGAGTCCGCTACCTAACTAAAGAAGGAGAGCGCGATGGCCGTTGTAATGACGTTGAGTGTCGCCCACACGTGGGCCCGGCCGCTGGTGACTGCGCTGCGCACGGTTTCATCGTTACCACGGCTCGCGGGATCCCGACGGCGGCGTAATGGGTTCATCGAGGAAGCGCGACACGCAGTTCGTGACGGCTTCGAGGCGAACATTTCACTCTCAACCGAGCCAACGACGAGGAGTTGGCGTGCGTGATCACTCGGGACTGCTCGAAGAACTCAGCGCCGGCATTGCCGAGCTCCACTCAAGTGAGAAGTGGACGCGGTACCTCAACGTGCAGAGCAAGTTCTACGCCTACAGCCCCAACAACGTCATGTTGATCATGCTCCAGAATCCCTACGCCACGCGGGTGGCGGGCTATCACGCCTGGCAAGAACTGGGTCGTCAGGTCGTAGCCAAGGAGTCAGCCCTGCGGATACTGGCGCCGATGAAGTACAAGAAGGAAGACGCACCCGAGGGCGAGAAGAGCAGTGAGATTCGGGGCTTCAAGTTGGTCCCGGTCTTTGACATCAGCCAGACCGAGGGGCGCGAGCTCACCGATGTCGTGAGCAAGCTTGAAGGTCTCGCACCCGAGGGCGTCTTTGCCACCCTGACCGAGTTCGCCGGCACCATTGGCTTTCGCGTCGAGCGACCGCAGTCACTGGAGAGCGGGGCGAATGGGGACGCCACGCACGCGCTCGGGAGAATTCGGGTAGTAGCGAGCAACTCCGAGGCGCAACAAGTGAAGACCCTCGCGCACGAGATCGGTCACGCCCTCTTGCACGATCCTGAGGTGCCAGTGACCAAGGAGTTAACGCGAGAACTCAAGGAGCTTGAAGCAGAGTCCACGGCCTACGTCATCTGCACAGCGCTCGGCATGGACACCAGCGACTACTCCTTCGGGTACGTGGCCGGTTGGGCCGGCGGGGCCCCCGAAGCCATCCAAGGCATCAAGGATTCGACGAGTCGCATACAGAGGGCCGCGACGGTGGTGCTCAGAAACTTCGAGGCGCAAGAGCCAGCAGTCGAAGCTACGAATGTCGTCAGCATCGAAGTGGCCGCAGAGCAATCGGTTGACGTGGACGTAGCGCTCCGCACTGGCGAGCGTCGGATGGACGAACTGGTCGACCTTGAGCGCATCCAGGAGTTCACCGACGCGTCCGATGGACGAATCCAGGTGATCTCAGTCGATCTTCCACCACAGGGCGCCTCCGCCAGTAACTACCAACCGCTCAGTGCAGGGGAACTCGACGTGCTGGAGTGCCCCACTGACATGTGGCGCGAACTCGGCGTTTGAAAGGAAGAGGGAAATGGCGAAGCGAATTTCAACAGTTGTGACTTACGACACGGAATCTGGGAAGTTCATCGTCGACGGCGACACCACGGAGGTGTGCTTTCCTGAAGGGCCGTGCTGGGACGACGAGACAGAGCATTGGACGGACGAGCCCCTCCTTGTCGATGACGTTGTGCAGCGGTTGGCCGTTCAATTGTGCCCACCCGCACCACCGCCTGCACCCGGTGCGAAGGAACCAATGGCGATCTCGACGAAATTCATTGAACGGGCGTTGAACATCCTTGATCCCGATTTCGAGTGGGATGTGGAAGAGACGCTGGAGGTAAGCGACTCAGCAGGCAGATTCGTTGGGAAGCATCCGATTGCCGAATGGGAAAATGAAGGTGCGTTCGGGTTAGTCGTTCAGTTCGTTCACGATTGGGCAACGGGCGAATACTCAAATTCCGCTCCCTCCAATGGACCAATCGGTGCCTTTGACTCCGAGCGCCTATCACGACTTCGATGTCCTTGACCTCGTCATTGATGAAGGTCCCACTTTCGAATGAGAGACGTTTCCGCTATCTACAGTAAGGAGTTGCAATGACAGTCAGCGATCCAGTTGAGTTCATCGACCTCGTCAAACAGTCCGAGCGGGCTCATACCCCAACTGCCGTGCCCGCGACGATTGGTCTTGCCGAGGCTGCCTTGATTCTTGGCATCGCCAAGAGCACCGCGTGGACGATGTACTCGCAGGGTACTTTTCCGTTGCCAGTGATCAGGATAGGGACACGTATTCGTGTCGTGAAGGTTCATATCCAACAGTTCTTGGAGACCGGAGAGCCCGTCACCTTTGAGTCTGCCATTGCTTCTCCTGTCGCATTCGAGCCAGCGGCCCGAGATTCAAACGCTGGTTAAACCGCGGCCCATCTTCTTGACGGGCTTGATAGTTTTCGCGACCTTCTTAGCCTTGACGACCGCCGCGGGTTTGTCTATCGGGGGTGATTCTCTCTCTGTCCGTATGTTGCCCATCACCGCAGCGGCGTCCTGGTCGCTCGCCTCGACGAAGTGCGTGTAGACCGACAACGTAGTTGACGGGTTCGCGTGCCCCAGTCGACCGGCGACTGTGCGCACCGGTATGCCCGCGGTCATCATTCGAGTCGCGGCGAAGTGGCGCAAATCGTGCAGACGCATGTTGTCAAAACCGAGAGCGTCCCGCACTGCTTGGAACTGCTTGGTGATGGCCCCTGGGGTCATCGCAATGAGGCAGTCTGGCTCACGGGAGAACACGTACGCATTGGCCACGATCTTCATGCCAACCTGTTTCGCCCGATCTGTGACGATGGCTTTCTGTGCCTCGAATACCGCGAGCGTGTCGGGGTCGAGCGAGATACGACGTTCTGCGTGGGTCTTAGTGCTCTTTTCTCTGATCCCGCCCGGCACTTCGGCAATCGAGCGCTCAATGGTGAGGGTCATGCGCTTCGGATCAAGGTTGCTCCAACGAAGCGCGCACATCTCTCCTCGGCGCGCTCCGGTCGACGCGGCGATGTGCAAGAAGTGACCCAGTTCGGGGTTCTGTCGCCGTGTGTAATTGAGCAACTCATCAACCTGAGCCGCATTAGGCGGCGAGAGTTTTGGCTTGGTCATCCGAGGCGGGGTGACGTTGGCAGCGGGGTTGGTCGCTATCCAACCCAAGATGACGGCCTGACGGAGCGCCCGTCTAATGATGGCGTTGATTTGGCGCACCGTTGTGGGCGATAGTCCGATCTGATTGACGAGTCCTCGATAGAGCTGATCCAGGTCGTCGGTGGTGATCTTATTGACCGGGCGATCTCCGATGGCTGGGAAGATCCTCACCTTGAGTTTGTTCCGATAACCACGAAGAGTCGTCGGGCTTAGATCGTCTTTGACGAGGTCAAGCCACTTGTTGGCGAGTTGCTCGAAGGTCGCCGACGTGCCGTCGTAACGACCGGACTGGGCCTCGGCAACCAGGGCATTGAGCCTCTGGCGAGCTTGGGTCTTACTGCCGCGAACCGTCTTACTCAACTGGCGATTCTTACCGGTGACTGGATCGCGGCCGGCCATGAACCTGACCTCCCAGACGCCAGGCTCCTTTTCTCGCAGGGTTCCGCTCACAGATCACATGCTATTCAATTTTCGGAAAAGTTAGGGATTGTTTAGGGATGCGATTGGGCTTGGAGAACCAAATCACTCCACAACCCTTTGTTTTACTGGTGGGCCGCCCGGGTCTCGATCCCGGCACCTTGGGATTAAAAGTCCCCTGCTCTTCCCGATGAGCTAGCGGCCCGGTGGATGGAGATTCGCATTGAGAAATGCTCGACCCCCGGACCACTCAGGTTAGCCCATGCGATTTAACCGCACTTCGTATGAAGTTGGTAAACACGCCGGTCCCGCCACCGTTATGGGAGCGACACCAACGGCCATCCTCGTTCGAGTTGATTGGTCTACTGTTCCTCATCGTGGCCGACGCCGCGGCACAGCGCGGTGGGTACCAGTTCCCGACGGTGGTGTTGCCGGGGAAGGTGGCTCCGTCGCCGATCACGCGACGCGCATGTCTGCCGACGGACTTACTCGAGGCGCGATTTACCCGTCCGAGGCCGCAGGTCCCCGCGCGACAACGACGGTCTGTGCCGATCGCCCGGCGATTCGCCATCGGCCCGGATGATGGCGACGAGCATCGTGCGAGACACGCTCCCGGGATCTAACGACCGGTCCACCGTCGTCGGTCACGTCTCGTAATCGAATGACGAGTTCACGGGGACTCGACATCATGGAACGGTCGCGAAGACGGTTAGGAGACGTCCGTGAGTTGTGCGGAGAGTTCCCAGAGCTGGCGAGCGACGTCAGCGTCACGTGCCCGCTTGGCCGGGCGGCCGAGTGCTGGGTACCCACGCAAGTGCGGCCAGCGGTCGGGGCCGATGTAGGAGTTCCCGGACACGTCCATCGTCGCGCCGTAGAGCGTGGGGAGCGCCCCCATGCGATCGTTCTGAGCGACGAACTGGTTCGCGATGGTCATGACCGTGGCGAGCGCCGCGTTTCCCGTGTGCCGCTGGAGATTCGTTGCGGCGTAGCCGGGGTGGACGGCAATCGCCTTCACCGGTGAACCGCTCTCCCGCAGGCGGCGTTGGAGCTCGTTGACGAAGAGGAGATTGGCCAGCTTCGACTGCGCGTACGCGGCCCAGCGCTTGTAGGGGCGTTGCTCCCAGTTGAAGTCGTCGAGATCGATCCGGCCCTGCCGGTGCGCCTCGGATGAGACGACGACGATCCGCTCTCGAACGCGGGGAAGTAGCAGGTTCACCAGGGCGAAGTGGCCGAGGTGGTTCGTTCCCACTTGCATCTCGAATCCGTCG
>JAJYDR010000119.1 GCA_021777285.1 Actinomycetes bacterium | reverse complement strand
TAGGGTCGAGAGGCCGAGTGGTAGAAAAGGACAGTGCTGAGACGGAGGAACGCGTGTTACAGAAGGTCCTAATCGCCAACCGTGGCGAAATCGCCGTGCGGGTCATGCGCACGTGTCGTGAGCTCGGTATCGCGACCGTGGCCGTCTACTCCGAACTCGACCGCCACGCGCTGCACGTACGCCTTGCTGACGAGGCCTACGCGCTCGGCGGCTCGACCGCCGCCGAGAGCTACCTCAACACCGAGGCGATACTCGCGATTATTGAACGCTCCGGCGCCGACGCCGTGCACCCCGGCTACGGCTTCTTCTCGGAAAATACCGACTTCGCGCGCGCGATCACCTCGCGCGGGGTGACGTTCATCGGACCGCCGCCCGAAGCCATCGAGGTCATGGGCGACAAGATCTCCTCGCGGGTCGCGGCCGAACGCGCCGGCGTGGCCGGCGTACCGGGTCGCAACGAGACACTCCAGCACGCTGACGAAGTCGTGGACTTCGGCCACGAGTTCGGCTGGCCGGTCGCCATCAAGGCCGCCTACGGCGGTGGCGGGCGCGGGATGAAGGTCGTGTCGGGACCTGACGAGGCGGCCGCGGCCTTCGAGAGCGCCCAGCGCGAGGCCCTCAGCTACTTCGGCCGCGCCGAATGCTACGTCGAGCGGTACCTAACGTGGCCACGTCACATCGAGATGCAAGTCCTCGCCGACACCCACGGCAACACACTCTGGCTCGGCGAACGCGACTGCTCGGCTCAGCGGCGCCACCAAAAGCTCGTCGAGGAGTCACCGGCCGCTAACTTCCCTGACGCCATCCGCGTCGCGATGGGTGAGGCGGCCGTCAAGGTCTCGCGCGCCTGCGGCTACGTGAACGCCGGCACCGTCGAGTTCCTCTACCAAGATGACGAGTTCTACTTCCTCGAGATGAACACCCGGCTCCAGGTCGAGCACCCCGTGACCGAGTTGGTCACGGGGCTCGACCTCGTCGAGTGGCAACTACGGATCGCCTCGGGTGAAGCACTCCCCTTCGCACAGGACGACGTACGTCGTGACGGGCACGCCATCGAGATCCGGATCAATGCCGAGGACCCCGCCGGCGGCCGCTTCGTGCCGTCGCCGGGGACGATCACCGCGTTCCGCCAGCCGGCAGGTCCCGGTGTACGCCTCGACGCCGGCTACGAGACCGGCGACACTATCTCTCAGTACTACGACAACCTCATTGGCAAGCTCATTGTCTGGGCGCCGGACCGTGAACGCGCCCGGCGGCGGATGCTGCGCGCTATCGAAGAGACGACAATCGAGGGTGTGGCGACCACGCTGCCCGCCGACACCATCATCCTGTCGAGCGACGACTTCGTGAACGGAACCCACTCCACCAAGTGGGTCGAGGAGACCCTCGACTTCTCGGGAATCACGAGCACCGCGGCCGTTGCCACCAGTGCGAGTGACGGACACGTGCGCCGCGACGTCCTCGCCGAGGTCGACGGCCGTCGGGTCACCGTCGCGCTCTGGCTGGAGGACACCGGTGACGACGGGCTGGGCAAACCGACGAGCACCGCCGCCAAGCCCCGCCGCCAGCACCACGCGGGCGTCGTCGGGAGCGGTTCGGGCACCGTCTCGGTGCCGATGCAAGGCACCATCGTCAAGGTGTCCGTCGAGGTGGGCCAGTCGGTGAATGCGGGCGACACGCTGGTCATCCTCGAGGCGATGAAGATGGAGAACGCCGTCGGCGCCGAGAAATCGGGCGTCGTCACCGCGATCAAGGTCAAGCCTGGCGACGCGGTCAGCGCCGGCGACGTGGTCGCCATCGTCGAATGACGCCGCAGGATCGAGCGACATCGGCCGTCACAGCGGCCCGCGAGGACCTGCTCGACCTGAGCCACTTCATCCACGCGAACCCCGAACTCGGCTACGAGGAGTTCCAGAGCGCCGAGGCGGTCGCCCGGGCGGCCGAGTCCCACGGCTTTGCCGTCGAACGCGGGATCGCCGGTCTTGCGACGGCCTTTCGCGCCACCGCCGGACACGGGTCGCTGCACGTTGCGCTGTGCGCGGAATACGACGCGCTGCCTGACGTTGGTCACGCCTGCGGGCACAACATCATCGCCGCCGCCTCACTCGGGGCGGCGATTGGTCTCGCCGCGGTCGCCGACGAGCTCGACCTCACCGTCGTGCTGCTCGGCACGCCCTCGGAGGAGGGCGGCGGCGGCAAGATCGACCTCGTGAACGCGGGCTACTTCGACGACGTCCACGTCGCGATGATGGTCCACCCCTGGCCGAGTGACCGGCTCGACGCCACCTGCCTCGCCGTGGACCACTTCGACGTGCGCTACGACGGCCGTGAGGCTCACGCCTCGGCCGCGCCCTGGGAGGGCATCAACGCCCTGGACGCACTGACGATCGCCCAGGTATCACTCGGTCTGCTGCGTCAACAACTACGCCCCGGTGACCAGATCCACGGCATCGTCGTGGAGGGCGGGTCGGCCGCCAACATCATCCCGGCCCGGGTCGTCGGGCGCTACATGTGCCGGGCGACCACGATCGACCGGCTAGCCGAACTGCGTGAGCGGGTTGATCGATGCTTCAGCGCCGGCGCGCTGGCGACCGGAGCCTCCCTGACCGTCACCACGCTCGGCAGCGCCTTCTCGCACATGGAGGCGGACCCCGACGTCCTTCACCACTACCGCAGCGCGGCGGAATCGCTGGGCCGGAGTTTCGAACTCGACGATCGAGGCGAACCAGCGCCCACACTTTCGACGGACATGGCGAACGTCTCACTGGTCGTGCCGTCCATCCACCCGCTGCTCGGCATCGCGACGAACGGTGCGGTGAACCACCAACCCGAATTCGCCGCCGCCTGCGTCGGCGAGAACGCCGACGGCGCCGTCATCGACGGCGCGGTCGCACTCGCGCGTACGGCGATCCTGGTGGCCGAGGACGCACCACTTCGCCATCGACTCATGGAGCGCACATGATAAACGAACACGCCATCGTCCACGTCGACCCCAGTCGCGCCGAGGCCTTCGAGTCCGCGATGCGTCAGGCCTTCGCGATCATCGAGTCGGCGCCCGACTGTCACGGCGCCGAACTGCGACGGCAACACGAAGACCCGTCGACCTACTTGCTCACGGTGCGCTGGACCTCGGTCGAGGCCCACTTACGCTTTCGCGCGTCGAGCGCCTTTGAACAGTGGCGAAGCGCGACGCACCCGTTCTACGTGACCGCGCCCGAGGTCACGCACTTCCTCGAGCCGATGAGCCGCTAGTTGGGCTGATAGACGCCAAAGACGCCGCGCAGCGTATCGGCAACCTCACCGAGCGTCGCCATCGCCGCCAACGCCGTCTTCATCGGGTACAACACATTGCTCGATCCGCGCGCGGCGCGCTCGAGGTCCTCGAGGGCGATACGAACAGCGTCGGCGTCGCGGTCGCGCTTTACGCGCTGTACCCGCTCCACCTGGCTGCGCTGCTGGGCCTCGTCGACGGGGAACACGTCATTGGCCGCCTCGGCGTGGTCGGCGAAGCGGTTGACCCCGACCACGACCTTCTCGCCACGATCGACCCGTCGGGCGAAGTCGTAGGCAGCGGCCTCGATCTCCTCTTGCATGTAACGCGCCTCGATGGCCGCCACCGCGCCGCCCATCTCGTCGATGGTCGCGATGTACTGGCGCGCGAGGCGCTCTACCTCGTTGGTCATTGACTCGACGAAGTACGATCCGGCGAGCGGGTCAACCGTGTCGGCGATGCCCGATTCGTAGCCGACGATCTGCTGGGTGCGCAGGGCGAGCTTCGCCGCGCGCTCGGTCGGGAGCCCGAGCGCCTCGTCGAACCCGTTGGTGTGCAGACTCTGGGTGCCACCGAGGGCCGCGGCGAGCGCCTGGAGGGTCACGCGCACGATGTTGTTCTCTGGCTGTTGTGCGGTCAGCGTCGACCCGCCTGTCTGGGTGTGGAACCGGAGCATCAGTGACTTGGGGTCACGGGCGCCGAAGCGATCACGCATGACCGAGGACCAGATCCGACGGGCGGCGCGGTACTTGGCCACTTCCTCGAAGAGGTTGTTGTGGGCGTTGAAGAAGAAGCTCAGTCGCGGTGCGAAGTCGTCGAGCGCGAGACCCGCCGCCAAGGCGGCCTCGACGTAGGCGATCCCGTTGGCGAGGGTGAAGGCCACCTCCTGGACGGCGGTGGAGCCGGCCTCGCGGATGTGGTAGCCCGAGATCGAGATGGTGTTCCAGTTGGGCATCTCGCGCGCACAGTAGGCGAAGGTGTCCACGATCAGGCGCATCGACTGTCGTGGGGGGTAGATGTACGTGCCGCGAGCCACGTACTCCTTCAAGATGTCGTTCTGGATCGTGCCGCGAAGCTGATCGCCGCGCACGCCCTGCTCCTCGCCGACCAACTGGTAGAGCAGCAGGAGCGTCGAGGCCGTCGAGTTGATCGTCATCGACGTGGTGACCTTGTCGAGGGGCAGGTCCGCCAAGAGCAGGCGCATGTCCTCCAGTGAGGAGATGGCGACGCCCACCTTGCCCACCTCGCCCTCGGCGCGCACGTGATCGGCGTCGAATCCCATCTGCGTGGGCAGGTCGAAGGCGCACGACAGACCGGTCTGTCCCGCGCCGAGGAGGAACTTGAAGCGCTCGTTGGTCGCCTCGGCCGTGCCGAATCCGGCGTACTGGCGCATCGTCCACAGCCGACCGCGGTACATCGTGGGGTGAACACCACGGGTGTACGGAAAGTCACCCGGCTCACCTAGTTCGCTCGCCGGGTCAAAACCCGCCACGTCGGATGCCCCGTACACGGGGCGTACCTCAATACCGGAATCGGTCACTCGAAGGTCTTCGCTCACGATTCGTAGATTAGACGGTGCGTTTCACGGTTCTGAATCGATGACAGGACCACGGGTCATCGACCAGAATGGACGGGTGTACTGCCCTAGTTGTGGAAGCGAGTCGAACGGACCATTCTGTCCGGTGTGCGGGACGGCGATCGATGAGCCGGCGCGGGTGGCGCGTGCGCACGGTGAGCTGAGCGGCTGGTGGCGCCGTGTCGGGGCGACCGTCACCGACAACCTCATCTTGCTGGTCCCAACGACGGTCGTGCTCTGGTTGGTGAGCATGGTGGCGGGCTCACTCATCGGCGTGCTCGCCGGCTTCGCCGTCCAGGGCGCCTATCTCGTCACCATGCTCGTCTCACCGCGGGGCCAGACATTCGGCAATCGAATCGTCGCCACCCGGGTGTGCGACCTCGCCACCGGAGGGACGATCACCCGTCGTCAAGCCCTGTGGCGGTGGGGGTTCGTGGCCGCCTACAGCGTGATCACGCTCCTCAACAATCCGATTGCGTCATCCATCGTGATGATGATCGCCGTCGTCGACGTCCTCTTCCCGCTCGCGAACCCCCTCAAGCAGACGTTGCACGACCGCGTCGCGGGTACCCTCGTCGTACGACAGCACATCTGACCGCGACGGCCGCGAACGGCCGTCGCCGACGACCACCGTTAGGCGGCGCCGACCGCGACGTGGGGCATGCAGAGGTCGTCGTACTCGGCGATGATGATCGGACCCGCGTCCTCGCCGCACGCCGGGCACGAGGGGTCACGACGAACCTTGAAGGTGCGAAAGCTCTCGTCCATCGAGTCATAGGTGAGCAGTCGACCGACCAGGGGCTCACCGAGTTCGAGCAACAGCTTGATCGTCTCGATCGCCTGAATCGAACCGATGATGCCGGGCAGGACACCGAGCACGCCCGCCTCCGCGCAACTCGGGGCGAGCTCGGCCGGCGGCGGCTCGGGGATCATGCACCGATAGCAGGGGCCGACGTAGGGGTGAAAGATCGTCACCTGACCCTCAAAGCGGAAGATCGAGCCGTGTACGACTGGGATTCCCTTCACGAGCGCCGCGTCATTGACGAGGTAGCGCGTGGGGAAGTTGTCGGTCCCGTCGACGATGACGTCGTACCCGTCGATGATGTCGAGCACGTTGTCGGCGCCCAGGCGCACGTCGTAGGTCCTCACGTTCAAATCGGGGTTGATCGCCGTGAGCGTTTGCTTGGCGCTGTCGACCTTGCGCATGCCGATGCGGTCCATGTTGTGCAGCACCTGTCGCTGCAGGTTGGACGCGTCCACGACGTCCATGTCGATGATGCCGATGGTGCCCACGCCCGCGGCCGCGAGGTAGAGCGCCGCCGGCGATCCGAGACCGCCGGCGCCGAGCAGGAGCACCTTGGAGTCGAGGAGTCGCAACTGACCCTCGTCACCCACTTCGGGTAGCAGGAGGTGACGCTGGTAGCGGTTGCGCTGATCGGGATTGAGCGTGCGCGGGGTCGTCCACGTGAGACCCTCGTCCTTCCACTTGTTGAACCCACCGATCACCGACACGATGTCGGTGTAGCCGAGGTCCTGGAGGGTCTTGGCCGCGAACGCTGAGCGGACGCCGCCGGCGCAGTACACGGCGATCGGGGCGTTCTTGTCAGTCAGTCGTGACTCGACCGAGAACTCGAGGTTCCCGCGCGGGATGTGCACCGCACCGGGCACGGCACCCTGCTCGTGTTCGTCGGGTTCGCGCACGTCGAGAATTCGGTAGTAGTCCAGTCGAGCCGCGACGTCGCTCGGTTCAACCTCACGAATCGCCTGCTTGGCCGCGTTGAGTAACTCGCGTGGTGTTGGCAAGGGTCGCTCCTTTGTTTGGCGAAATCCTACCGGTCCAG
>JAJYDR010000118.1 GCA_021777285.1 Actinomycetes bacterium | reverse complement strand
AGGTGGGGCCAGAGGGCGTAGTCCTGGAAGACCATCGCGAGGCCCCGCTTCTCGGGGGCGACGAACCCACGTGGACCCGCCACGACGCGGTCGTCGATGGTGATCACCCCGGCGCTCGGCCGTTCGATCCCGGCCAGACAGCGCAACAGCGTCGTCTTGCCCGACCCCGATGGACCGAGCAGCACGAGGAAGGTCCCCGGTGCCACGTCCAGAGTTACGCCATCGAGGGCGACCTTGTCACCGAATTGGCGGGTGACGCCCTCGAGTGAGACTCCGACGGCGCGGGGCTGGGTCACCGTCATGAATTCACCCCGCTCCACCCGATCCGACGCCAACCCCGGGGGGTGACCAGGCGGTAGAGCCCGAGCGCGACCACAATCACGACGAGCATCTCAAGCAACGTCAGGACCGTCATCGCCGTGCCGGTACCGAGCTGGAAGTTGGCGAGGTACGACTGGATGGTCACCGACGCCGGCTCCGCGCTCGGCGGATACAGGATCTGGGAGATCGCGAGTTCGGCGATCGTCTTGGTGAAGGTGAGCAGCCACCCCCAGAGCAACACCCTCGAGAAAAGGGGAAGGCTCGTCGTTCGCCACGTGCGCCACCGCGACGCCCCGTGCACGCGCGACGCCTCGGCGAGCGACGGCTGGATCTGCCCGACCGGACCGGCCATGAAGCGGGTCTGTCCCGGCAGGGAGTTGGCCACCAGCGCGAGCATGAGTAACGGGAGGGTCTTGTACAGGTCCACGACGTGTGTGCTGATAAAGGAGAGGTTGTAGAAAAAGATGTAGCCGACCCCGAGGACGACGCCCGGAACGGCCACCGAGCCGAGGAGGAAGACGTCGGTGATCCGCTGGCTCCAACCGCCGACGTTGGTGATGAGACGTCGGGCGAGCACGATCGCGAGCAACCCGGTCACCGACGCGACCACCAGGCCCAACTGATTGGACAAGATGAGTGGCGCGGCGAGACTCTTGTCCGCGATCGACGGGTGCAACACCTGCTGGTAGAAGCCGGTCGACAGTCGCACCGGACTCGACGAGTAGATCCCGAGGTTCGTCACGAACGAACCCGCGACGGCGCCGAAGACGGGGACCCCCAGGGCGAGGAGGAAGATGGCCCCAATTCCCGCGGTCGCGCCGAGACGTCCGAGGGTGCGGAACTCGCGACGTCGCGCGGGACGGCTGCGCCCCGACAGCACCGCGTACGATCGGCGGCGCATAATCCGTGACTGCAGGAGGATCGGCGGGATCGTCGAGAGGATCAGCACGATGGCGATCACCGCCGCCACCGAGAAGTTGGCGGGAAAGTTGCTGATCGCGTTGAAGAGGGTGAATGTCGCCATCGGGAAGTGCGCGTGGTAACCGAGCGTAAAGGCGACGCCGAAGTCGCTCATGGTCTCGGCGAAGCTGATCGCGAAGGCGCTCAACAACGCGGGGGCGATGATCGGCAGCACAGTCTGGAGGGTGCGCCACCGGGTGGCCCCGTGGATGCGCGCCGCGTCCTCGAACTCCGAACCAAGTCCGCGCAGTCCCGCGGCGATCACGAAATAGGCGAAGGGCAACGCCGCGGTGCTGAGCACGATCACGATGCCCAGCGGTCCAAAGAACTCGCCGTAGAGCACGTGGGTGTTCACACCGAGAAAGCTGGCCGCCCCGTAGGGCTGCAATAGGTCACTCCACCCCAGGGTCATCATCCAGGTCGGCACGATGAGCAGCAGCCACATGAGTACGGCCCACACCCGGCGCCCGTAGACGTTGGTGCGGTGGATGAGCCACGCGAAGACCGTGGCGACCACGACCGACACGACCGACACCGTGAGCGAGACCCAGAGCGAGTTGAGGATTCCCTGACCGGTCGAACCACGTAGCGCCTCGGCCACGTAGCGCAGCGTGAAATACTGCGGACCCTGTTGGAAGAGTCGCGGGCTCGTCGCGAGCAGCAAGAAGGAGACGACCGGCGCGATGATGAGCAGGCCGAGCACCGCCCAGAGCGCGACCGAGGTCACCGACAGGCGTCGGCGACGGTGGGTGAGTGGAGGTGGAATCGTGGTGAGTTCAGTCGCCATAGGAGTCCTTCATGGGGCGGCGCTGCGGCCCACGGGGGCCGCAGCGCCGCGGGGACGATGGACTAGCCGTTGTTGATGGTGGCGCTGAACCAGGTGTTGACCGAGGACTCGAGCGGACCCCAGACGTACGGATTGGTGGTCTGCATCGGCACCGAACGGAGTGGTGGGATCACCCTGTTGGAGGGCCTCTCACCGTTCAGCACTGGCCAGAAGAGTGAGTCGCCCTGGGGGTCACCGATCTGCATGACGTGCTGACCGGCCGGGGACAGGACGTAGTCGACGAACTTCTGCGCCTCGGCGCGCACCGCCTTGGGCATCTTGGCGTCGATCCCGATGACGCCCGGCAACGCGGTCACCGGGCTCAGGTAGGCCACCCGGAAGGTGGGCGACGTGGAGACCTCGGCGCCGTAACCGGCCGAGCTCTGGATGATCGCCATCTTGATGGTGTGCGCCGCGATGGCGCTGAGCGTGGGACCGTTGGTCGCGTTGATCACGAGACCGTTGGCCTTCAGCTTGGCGAAGTACGCCTCGCCGGCCCTCATTGCCGCGGCCGTCGAACCGGACCGGTAGTGACCGAGATTGTTCATGACGCCGGCGATCATCGGGTAGGTGGGACCCGACTGGGTCGGGTCGTTCATGCCGATCATGCCCTTGTACTTCGCCTTCAGCAGGTCGCCCCAGGTCTTGGGCAGCTGCGACGCCTTGATCTGGGCCGAGTCGTAGACGAGGGCGCCGGTCGCGGTGAGTCCGGTCGGCACGTAGCTGCCGTCAGCGGGGATGTTCGCCCGCCCGACGGTGTTGAACGACACCTTGGGCACGATGTGCTTGGCGAGGAGGCCTTCGCGGTCGAGTTGGGCGAAGGCCTGGGCCCCGTCGACCCACAGCACACCCCAGGTGGGGTGGTTGCCCTCGGCCTGGATCTGCTGGAGGAGCGGTCCGGTCGAGTTGTCGTTGAGCGTCACCGCGAACCCGGGGTGGGTGGCGTTGAACGCCTTGACGGTCGCCGCGTCGTACCCCTGGGCCGAGTAGACGACGAGGGTCGGGCCGGTCTTTGCTGAGGCACCGGCCACCGCTGCCAGGGACAGGGACAGGGGGATCATCGTGGCGGCGAGCGCCAGGGTGGTGAGCCGCGCGAAGCGGGCATCTGGTTTCTTGGTCGTAATGTGCATGGCGCAGTTCTACGAGGTGCCGATGAACGCACCGTGAGCACTCCGTGGGGCGGGGATGAACTTCGCGAGACGATTCGCTCAGCGCTGGCGACGCCGCAGTTCGTCCTCGACGTCGGCGGGGTCCAGTCCCCGACTGCGCAGCAATAACAGGAGGTGGAACCATAGGTCCGCCGCCTCGCTCACGACACGTTCGTCCGTTTCGCTGAGGGCGGCCACGATCACCTCGGCTGCCTCCTCACCAACTTTGCGCGCCGCGAAGGGTGCGCCAGCGCGCAACGACGCCGCGACGTAGGAGCCGGCCTCGTCGGCGGCCTCGCGACGCAAGATGGTTCGCCACAGCCAAGGCGTAAAGCACGATGTCGACCCATCGTGACAGGTCGGCCCGTCGGGACGGGCGCGCACGATCAGCGCATCGTCGTCACAGTCCGGCAGCACCTCGACCACTCGCAGGGTGTTACCGGACGTCTCACCCTTCTTCCACAGTCGTTGGCGCGACCGCGAGAAGAAGTGCACGTATCCCGTGGACCGGGTCAGCTCGAGTGCCTCATCGTCCATCCAGCCGAGCATCAGCACCCGTCCGGTGTCGTCGTCCTGAACGATCGCCGCTCGTAGTTCGCTCACGTCACTCCTTCCACGGGCGCAGTTTCACGCCACACGCTTCGATGGCTCGACGCAGGCCCGGCAGGCCGGCGGGGTCCTCGTGGACGATCGACGCGATGAGCGCCGCGTCGGTGACCGCCAGTGCGTCGGCGACGTCTTGCGCACTGCCCGCGCCGCCCGAGGCGATGACCGGAACGGGGACCGCTGCGCGCACCGCCGCCGTGAGAACGAGGTCGAAGCCCTCGCGACGGCCATCGTGGTCGATCGACGTGAGCAGGATCTCCCCGGCGCCGCGTTCGGCCGCCTCGTGGGCCCACTCGACGGTTCGACGGGCCGTGGGCGTGCGGCCGCCGTGAGTGTGCACGACCCCGCCGCCGCTGTCGATAGCGACCACCACCGCCTGGGAGCCGTACCGGTCGGCGATGGCCTGGATCAGTTCGGGCGAGGCAACGGCGGCCGAGTTGAGCGACACCCGATCGGCGCCGGACTCGATGATGCGCGACGCGTCAGCGACCGTGCGCACGCCGCCGCCGACCGTGAAGGGGATGTCGAGGACGTCGGCCACGGTGCGCACGACTGAGGTCATCGTCGCGGCCTCGTCGGGCGTGGCCGTGATGTCGAGCAGGACGAGCTCGTCGGCGCCGCCGGCGCTGTAGTGGACGGCGAGTTCGACGGGGTCACCGACGTCGCGCAGCCCGACGAAGTTGACGCCCTTGACCACCCGCCCGTGGGCGACGTCGAGGCAGGGGATCAGACGAGGGAGAGGCACTGGTCCAAGAACGCGAGGCCCGCGGGCCCGCTCTTTTCGGGGTGGAACTGGACACCGAGGAACGAGCCGTGCGACACCGCGGCCGTGACCCCTTCCGCGGTGGCCACCGCGTCGGGGGTGAGCGCCCCGAACGAGTGGGCGAAGTAGTAGGCCTCGCCCCACGGGTCGACCATCGACCAACCGAGGCGCGGCACCCGCTCGTCGCTCAGCCTCACGACCCGGCCGGGCACGATGCCCAGGCCGGTGACGCCACCATCCTCCTCGCTCGACTCGAGGGCGAGCTGCAGCCCGAGGCAGATCCCGAGCACCGCCAACCCCGACGACACCCGATGCGTGATCGCGCCGGCGGCGCCGGTCTCGTTGAGGTGGTCCATGGCGCTGCGAGCCGAACCGACGCCCGGCAACACGACGTACCAGCCCGCCGCGATGACCGCGGGATCCGCGCTCACCACGCTCGAGTAGCCGAGGCGCGCGATCGTCGCCTGAACCGACCGGGTGTTGCCGGCGCCGTAGTCGACGATGACGACCTCGCTCACAAGGAGCCTTTGGTGGAGCGGACGAGTCCCCCGTCGCGCACCAGCGCCTGGGCGAGCGCGCGACCGACGGCCTTGAAGGCCGCTTCGGCGACGTGGTGGGCGTTGGTGCCCGTCGCGGTCACGTGCAGGGTGATGCGCGCCGTCTGGACGAGGGACTCGAGCGCGTGCGCCGCCATCCCGGGGTCCGGGTCGATCGCGAGGGTCGCGGTGGCCCGACCCGAGAGGTCCACGACAGCGTGCGCGAGCGCCTCGTCCATCGGGACCCGTGCCTCGCCGTAGCGCGCGAGGCCGCGCCGGTCGCCGAGCGCGAGGTCGAGGGCCTCACCGAAGGTCCGCATCATGTCCTCCACCGCGTGGTGGTCACCGGTCTCGGGGTCGCCCACTCCTTCGACGCGCAGGTCCATCCCCGCGTGGAAGGCGAGCTGCTGGAGCATGTGGTCGTAGAAGCCCTCGCCCGACTGGACGAGGACGCGACCCTCGCCCGGCACGCGAAGACGGATCGCGAACCGGGTCTCGGCTGTCGCGCGACGGTGACGGACCGCCGGCGCCACCGCGTCGCGGCCGAGCAGCTCAGTGACGAGCGCGTCGAGCAGCTGGTCGTCATCGACCTCGTCGCGCACGCTGATGCGCAGTCCGCCGGTAAAGGCCCGCAGCACGATGCCGTAGGGCAGCATCGCGTCGACGATCCGCCGGGGGTCGTCCATCGGCACGTAGAGGAAGTTCGTGTACGAGGGCACCGGGGTGAGACCGAGCTCACCGAGCCGGGCCGCCATGCGCTCGCGCTCGGCGATCTGGGGGCCGACGTCGGGTGGGCTCGCGAGAGCCGCCATCGCCAACGCGGCCGAGAGCGACGACACCGACAGCGGCGCTTGGCGCGATGATAGGACCGCGATGAGCTCAGGGCTAGCCAGGGCGTAGCCGACCCGCGCGCCGGCGAGGCCGAAGGCCTTGGAGAACGTCCGCAGGACGATCGCGCCGTCGTCGATCCTGTCTAGCGCGTCGACGCCCGCGTAGTCGGCGTAGGCCTCGTCGATCACCACTTGACCCGCCACCGTTGGCACGTCGGGGAGCTCGCCGGTCGGGTTGTTCGGCCGACAGACGAACACGAGGTCGGCCGTCGCCGGGTCGTCGACGATGCTCGCGCCGGCCATCGAGGCGGCGAAGCGGTACATCGAGTAGGACGTCGACGGGACCGTCGCGATCGTGCCCCCGGCGGCGAAGACCCTCGCCACGAGCACGATGAACTCGTCGCTGCCGGCGCCGAGGGCGACATGGTCAATCGCGAGGCCGTGTCGCGCCGCGATCGCCGCGCGTAGTGGCTCGTATCGTCCTCGGTCGTACTCGTTCACGTCAGCGAGCGCCGCCGCGATCGCGGCTGGGCGCGCGCTCGCTGGTGGCGCCGGCGCGACGTTGCCGTCAAATCGGATGATCGACCGCGGGTCGACGCCCACGGCGTCGGCGATGCGTTCGTTCGAGAGCGGCCACTGGTAGGCCTCGAGTGGTTGGGGTCTCGTCATCGTCGTGCCGTCGCCTTGTGCATGGGCATCCCTTCGAGTTCGGCGAGCGCTTCGATGGTCGG
>JAJYDR010000117.1 GCA_021777285.1 Actinomycetes bacterium | reverse complement strand
GAGTCAGCAGACCCCCCGTTTTTCCAGGCGTTGAACTCGTTGATGAAGGAGAAGGCTGCCCAGGACAAGGAAGGTGTTGACGGTTCGCACGGATCACCACTCGCGGAGGATGCGTCTTGCTCGGCCGATCGGGTATCGAGGTTGGCCCTCACCCGGGCCAGGTGGTGGTTGACCGTGAAGCGGCGGGCGCCCGCGCACTTGGCGAGCAGGATCCTCTGCTCAACGTTCGGGTCAAGGGCGAACTGAAAGGTGACGGCCCGTGGCAGTACCTCGCCGGTGTGCGAGACGATGGGGGCAGTCGGACGTGAAGCCACGTCGCACAGTATTGGTTGTGTCTGTGACACGTCCGGTGGCGGAGCTGAGATCGTGGCAACGAAATCTCGTGACTCGGCGATGGGGAGATGATCGCTGCACCGTGCAATCGAGTTTGTTGAGTGAATCTGATTCCACCGCACCGCTTCGACTCTCGACAAGAATGTGGCATGCGCGAGTACCAACAGTTCGCCCAGTTCTATGACGCGTTGATGGGCGACGGTTCATCGCGCAGCGCTCGGATCCTCGAAGCCATTGACCGCTTCGACGTTGGTGCCACCTCGCTCCTTGAACTCGGTTGTGGCACCGGTTCGGTGCTGGAGGGTCTGGACTCGATGTCGCGGTTGGTGGGGCTTGATGCTTCCGCCGAGATGCTGAGCGCCGCCACGGCCAAAGTGCCGAGCGCCGAATTCCTACTCGGCGACATGACCGACTTCGACCTTGGGACCACGTTCGACGTCGTGGCTTGCGTGTATGACACCGTGAACCACCTGGTGAACTATGAGGCGTGGGAGTCGTTGTTCCAGGGCGTGGCGCGTCACCTGGAGCCCGGAGGTCTCTTCATCTTCGATCTCAACACGATTGGCCGTTTGCACCAACTCGTCGCCAGCCCACCTGGGTTCACGACTTTGACGGCAATACGCTGATCATGGATGTGCGGAGCGATGGCGACGAACTGACCGTTTGGGACATCCGGGTCTTCGCTTCCGCGGGCGATGGAACGTTCACGCTGCATCAGGAGAACATTCGCGAGCTCGGTGTCGCCCTCGAGACGGTCCGAGCCACTCTCGCCACTGATTTCGACTTGCTCCACGAAGAGGACGACTCGGGGAACCCCCCGACCGACGAATCCTCTCGCGCCTACTTCGTGTATCGACGCCAGGGCTGATTAGACGAAAAACAGTTGGTGTCTCTCTGCAATCGCCTCTGATTTGCGGCGGTGACAATGCGCCCAGACGCTCACAAGGTCGGCGCTTGTGATTCTCTCGATTCGTTTCAGTTCCGCGCAGATACGCAGATCCATCGTCGTTTCAGCACAGCGTCCGAAGGACCTCGGTGATTGAGGCGACGTGCAGCCATCCGGTAGCTGAGGTCACGGTGTTCTCGAAGCAGCGCGCCAGGCGTCGCCGTCGCACGAGGTGGCCGTGGGCCACCTCGACCCGCCAGGCGTGGCGGATGGGGCGAAAGACCTTGGCGCCGTGCTCGTTGCGCAGTGGTTCGTCCCATCCGACGCGGCGAACCTCGTAGTCGAACTTTGTCGAGAGTCGCTGGGCAGCAGACGTCGCGGTGCCGCGGTCCACGAGCACGAGCTCCAGTCGTTCGTCCGCTCCGGTTCGGGCGAGGTCGTCGAGTATCTGTTCGACGGCGTTCGCCTCGGACGTCGAGGCGGGGACGACTCGCACACAGAGCGGCAGACCGGTGACGTCCACGCAGACGATGCGCTTGGCCCCGTTGGTGCGGCCATAGGGACCACCTTGATTGTGGAAGGTGACACCCCCGTTCGAAGCCCCGCGGGCGAGGTGGGTGTCGATGACCACCATCGAGGGCCGCGGGTCCTTTCGCCCGAGAGCGGTGCGCGACGAGGCATGCAGCGAGGCGAGAACCCGAGTCCACGTGTTATTCCTCGACCATCTTCGAAACTGGGACCAGACCCGGGTCCAAGGACCGACCTCCCCGGGCAGGAAGCGCCACTGGCACCCGGTGTGCGAGATGTAGAGCATTGCGTCGACGACGTGGCGCAGGTCGTCTCCGTGCTTCGGTCCTCGTTTGGAGGAGACCAGTAGCAAAGGTTCCAGTATCTTCCACTGGTCATCGGTCAGGTCACTTGAATAGGCCACGACTTGATGGTGACGGTCGTGGCTCCTGGCGCACACGCCAATTAGGACACACGCTCTAAGAAGGGTTTAAAGGCCTTTGCGCAACGGTTTAGGGTCGAGGTAGGGCCAAGGAGGTAGTCGCCATGGGTGGATTCGGTTGGCAGTACGGACAGGGTGCGGGACCCGGATGGTGGGTGGTGATGGCGATCTTCATGATTGTCTTCTGGACGGTGCTCGTGATGGGCGTGGTCTACTCGGTGCGCCACTTCCGCGACGGTCATTACCACCACGACCACGGTGCATCGTCGATGTACGGCGCGCCCAACGAGGACGCCATCGAGATCCTGCGGACCCGATTCGCTAAGGGCGAACTCGACGAGGCCGAGTTCAAGAGCCGACTGGCGCTGCTCCAGGAACGCCGCTGATCCCAGCGGTGAGTGACGGGAAGGTGAAGACGAGCGCCAGACCGCCGAGCTCACTGCGCTCGGTGGTGAGGGTGCCGCCGAGGGCGTCGGTCACGTCGGCCATGATGCTCATGCCGAGTCCCGAGCCGCCCGAGGCGCGCGACCGTGACGGGTCGAATCGGCGGAACTGCTCGAGGCGCTGACCGTAGGAGGCGGCGGGCAGTCCCGGTCCACCGTCTTCGACACGCAGGGTCACCGGGTTGGCGCGCAGGCTCACGCGCAGCGGGTCCGTCGGCGCGGTGTGGCGAACGACGTTCGTGAGGGCGTTGGTGAGCAGGCGTTCGACGTATTCGCGACGCGCGCGGATCCGCACCGACGGCGCGATGTCCTCGGTGAGGGGGCGTTCGGGGTGGTCGAGGGCGAAGTCGTGCGTCGCGGTCGCCACGACCTCGCTGAGGTCGAGCTCGACGTGGTCGTGGCGACCGACCTCGCGCACCTCGGCGAGGAAGAGCAGGTCGCGCACGAGGGACTCCATGCGTACGGTCTCGGTGCGCATGCGCGCGATCGCGCGATCGCGCTGGGCGTCGTCGATGGTCGTCGTCGCGAGCAGGTCGGTGTACCCCTTGATGACCGTGAGGGGGGTTCGCAGCTCGTGGGAGGCGTCCCCGATGAAGCGCTGCATCGCCTCGCTGGTGCGCTTCTCGGTCTCGATGGTGGACTGCAGGGCCGCGACCATCGAGGCGAGGGCGCGTTGGAGTTCGCGCACGTCGGTGCTGCCCGAGGCCTCGGGCGGCGTCAGGTCGATCGACCCGTTCGCGACGCGGGTCGCGAACGAGGTCAGCGCCGCGAAGGTGCGCAGGTCGCGGCGCATGAATAGACGCGCCACAATGCCCATGACCAGGGCAGCGAAGATCCCGACCAGGATGGTGCGTTCGACCACGCGGTGCGACGAGGCCGAGATGGCACTGGTCGACCCGGCGATGAGCAGGTAGTCCCCGCCGCCGATGGCGATCGAACGGTAGACGAAGCCGGGTAGGTCGCTCGAGGTGCGAAGGGTGTTGAGCGAGGCGAGCACGTCGGCGCGCGTGGGCCGCGCCGTGAGCGGCACGGTTCCGTTGGCGACGACGGTGACGTGGCCCGAGGCGTCGATCATCTCGAGGGTGAGGTTCAGGTTGTCCTGTTGGACCATGTTGATGGCGTCGCTGAGCGCGGTCAGCGGATGGCCGGCGCCGCTCGTGGCCACGGTGTCGATCGCGTTGTTGAGTGTCGCGTACTGGGCGTGGGTGGCCGTCGTCACCGAGTAGCCACCGACCAGCAGCGCCACGAGCGCCGTGATCGTGATCAGCAGGAACGTCAGTCGAGTGGAGAGCGTCACGCCGACGGGCGCGGATCGACCAGTTTGAAGCCGACGCCGCGGACGGTGGTGATGGGTGCGAAGTCGTCGCGGTGGATCTTCTTGCGCAGATAGGAGATGTACGTGTCGAGCACCGAGGTCTCCGAGTCAAAGGTGATGTCCCAGACGTCGCGCAGCAGTTGCTCGCGCGTCAAGAGGTGGTTCTTCTTGCTGAGCAGCACCTCGAGGAGGCGGAACTCGGTCGCGGACATGTCGACCAACTCCTCGCCGATAGTGACCTCGTGACGGTCCACGTTCATGGTGAGCGGCCCGCAGCGAAGCACGCGGTCGTCCTCGGTTGCGCCCGAGGTGCGCCGTAGGATCGCCGCCACCCGTAAGAGCAGCTCTTCGAGGCTGAAGGGCTTGCGCACGTAGTCGTCGGCCCCGATTCGTAGACCGTGGGCGACGTCGGCGGCGGCGTCGCGCGCCGAGAGCAACAGGATCGGGAGGGCGGCGTCCTCGCGGCGCACGGTCTCGACGAACTCGAAGCCGTTCATGGTGGGCATGTTGACGTCGACGATGCAGAGCTCGACCGTGTTCGTGCGCCAGAGCGTGAGTGCCTCGTCACCGTCACCGGCCACCAGCGTCTCGTAGCCGGCGATGCGCAGGGCGTCGCCGAGCAGGTCTCGCACGCCCGCCTCGTCGTCGACGATCAGGATGGTCGCGGTCGTCTCGCCCATAGTTCGAAGCGTACCGGTTCGCCGGACGTCTCACGAAAGACCGATGCGAATCACAACGTCCTCACAAGAATGCTGGGTACGCTAACTGTCGTTGGAGGTGGACGTGAACGTGGTACGCAGGTCGGTCGGGGTGGCGGTGGTGACCGCCTCACTCGCGTTGTCCACGCCGGCCCTCGCCGGTGGACTGCCCGCCACCCACCGACCCGCGACGCCCCCCGTCAACCGTTCCGCCCACCACGCGCAGACCTATCGCGGCGCGATGGCGACCATCGACGCCACGTTCGCCCGGGCTGTCGCCGACGCGACGAAGACGCTTCGTGTGCGGATGGCCCACGCCAAGAGCTCGGCCGACCAGATCAATGCCCGCGATCAGTACCGGTTGGCGATCGTGAAGGCCACCCGACTGCGTGAGGTGGAGGTCGAGTTGCTCGACCAGTCACCGCTCGGCAAGAACAACCCGGACCGGCCGGTGACGACCACTGCGCCCGGCGGCTCCGACGCGCCGACGTCGGGCGACAACTGACGTCTCAGTGGTGTCCCGAGTGCTGCGCCCGCCAAGGTAAGAGCGGCAGCAGCGAGATGGCCAGAACCAGGGCGAGTTGCAGGGCGATCCACCAGGGCTCGCCCCACACGTTGGTGAGTAGTGAGCCGAGTTGGTGGTCGACGGCGACCGCGGTGGCCACGTAGAGCGAGTACGTGACGAGCCGACCCACGAAGAAGGACGCGCCGAGCACCACTAGGCGTAGCTCGAGCAGGCCCGCCGCGACGAAGAGCTGGGCCGAGGGCAGTGGCGAGACCACGAAGAGGATGGCGAGCGACCACAGGCTGGCGCTGCGTCCGCGCAGCCGGTCGGCGAGGTTGGCGAGGTTGGTCCGGTAACGCGCGGAGAAGCGGCCGCGCACGGCCCGCGCCCCCGATGCCAACAGGTACCGACCCACCGTGGCCGCGCCGGCGCCGACCAGCACGAGGGCGACCGGTTCGAGGTGCCAGCGCAGTCGCGCGTAGACGAGCACCGACCAGGTGGGCGGTCCGAAAGCAGGCAGGAGGTTGATCACGAACACCAGGGCCACGACCACGAGGAGCTGCACGACTCGATTTGACCACAGTCCGAGCCCCTCGAGCGCCGCCGACTCGCCATCGCTGCGGAGGCTGTACCCGTGGCGCCGTGGTTAAGGTGATCGAGTGAGTGCGAAACCCATCGCGTTGGACGCCTGGACGCGCGGGTGGTTGGTGGCCGCCGTGGTGCTCGGCGCGGCGCTGCTGGTGGCCGCCGTGGTGCTCGGCGCGGCGCTGCTGGTGGCCGCCTTCACGGTCTCGGCCTACAACGGCTCCGTCTCACAGACCCTGGTCCAGGCCAACGGTGACAAGGTCATCGCCATCATCGCGATCCCGCTCGTCGGCGCCCTGACCGCGATCGGGACCATTGTGGTTCGCCGTCGCCGCGCGCGACGCGGCGTTGGGGTCGTCACGTGGCTGGTCATCGGTGTCCTCGGGGCGTTCGCACTGCTCGGGATGCTCACGATCGGCCCGTTCGTCGCCCCGGTACCGGTCTGTCTGCTGGTGGCGGCACTGCGGATTCAGGAGACGGGACGGTCGAAGACCTAGGAGCCGTCGGCACCGGCAGTCGTCCCGTCAGCGCCACGCCGCCGTGAACGAGCCCGGGCAGGAAGACCGGGTCCTATCAGTCGAGGGGCTTTTCGGCGATGGCCACCGTGAAGTAGCTCCAGGGCTTGGGTCCAGACTCGTAGCGCTGGGCGATGGTCGTCACCGTGAAGCCGGCGTCCCTGAGTACGGTCACGGGGTCGCGTGAGAGGTGACAGCCGTCGGCGACGAGTCGCTCGAGCGGGTCGAGGCGCCGTTGCCAGGTCGCGACGCGCTCGTCGGGGGCCAGTCCGTGCTCGAGGACGTGCAGGGTGGCACCGGGCTTCAAGACACGCCAGAGCTCGCGCGCGACGAGCGCGTCGTCGGGCACGGTGCAGAGCGTGAACGTGCTGAGTGCCGCGTCACACGACGCGTCCGCGAGCGGGAGGTGCTGACCGTCCAGTCCGACCCGGGTCACGGCGATCGGCGACGCGCCGATGGCCCGCTGGGCGAGGCGCCAGGCGGCGTCGCGGGGCTCGACGGCGTAGACGCGTGTCATCGCGGACGGGTAGAAGGGGACGTTGAGCCCGGACCCGAAACCGATCTCGACGACCGTGCCGTGCAGCCCTTCGACGGCCAGGCGCCGCCAACGCGAGACCCCACGGGTCGAGCAGACCAGGTTGACCACGTGCGGCACCACCCGCTCGGCGTACCAGGACACGTTGACCGTCCTGGCTAGAGGAGGCTCGCGAGCGCCGCTCCGAGACGCTGGCGGGCGTCCTCGACGAGCTCACGGAAGTCGTCACCGGGCATGATCACGGCCGGGTCGGCGATCGTGACCGTGGTGGTGTGGTCGTCGAT
>JAJYDR010000116.1 GCA_021777285.1 Actinomycetes bacterium | reverse complement strand
CCACGATGTTCGAGACGGGCATCAAGGTCATCGACCTGCTCGCCCCCTACGTCCAGGGTGGCAAGATCGGCCTCTTCGGTGGTGCGGGCGTCGGCAAGACGGTGTTGATCATGGAGATGATCCGCCGAGTGGCCGAGCAGCACGACGGCGTGTCGGTCTTCGCCGGAGTCGGCGAGCGTACCCGTGAGGGCACCGACCTCTTGCTCGAGATGCGTGAGTCGGGCGTCATCGAGAAGACGGCGCTCGTCTACGGCCAGATGGACGAGCCGCCGGGGGTGCGCCTTCGCGTCGCACTCGCCGCTTTGACGATGGCCGAGTACTTCCGTGACGTGAAGAACCAGGACGTGCTGTTGTTCGTGGACAACATCTTCCGCTTCGTCCAGGCCGGTTCCGAGGTCTCCACGCTGCTCGGCCGTATGCCGAGCGCGGTGGGCTACCAGCCGACCCTCGCCGACGAGATGGGCGAGCTCCAAGAGCGCATCACCTCGACGCGTGGCCGTTCGATCACCTCACTGCAGGCCGTCTACGTGCCCGCGGACGACTACACCGACCCGGCGCCGTTCACGACCTTCACCCACCTCGACGCGACGACCGAGTTGAGCCGTCAGATCGCGGCGCTCGGCATCTACCCCGCGGTGGACCCGCTCACGTCCACCTCGAACATCCTCGCGCCCGAGGTGGTCGGGGACCGACACTACGCGGTGGCCCGTCGAGTCCAGCAGATCCTCCAGCGCAACAAGGAACTCCAGGACATCATCGCGATCCTTGGTCTCGACGAGCTGTCCGAGGAGGACCGCATCACCGTCTCGCGCGCCCGCAAGATCCAGCGGTTCCTGTCCCAGCCGATGTTCGTGTCCAAGGTCTTCACGGGCATCGACGGCATCAACGTGCCGGTCGCCGAGACGATCGAGTCCTTCGAGCACCTGGTCAGCGGCGACCTCGACCAGTACCCGGAGCAGGCCTTCCTGAACGTCGGCGGTGCGTCTGACGTCGAGCGCAAGGCCGCTGAGCTGGCGAACGAGTAGTCGTGGCAACGTTGAAGGTTGAGATCGTGACGCCCGAGGCGGCGTTGTGGCGCGGCGAGGCGAACGCGCTGATCGCGCGTTCCTCGGAGGGCGACTTCACGATCCTGCCCCAGCACACCGAGACCGTCGGTGACATCGTGGCGGGCATCGTGCGAGTCCAGACCAACGAGGGCGAGCTCGCCTTCGCCGTGCACGGTGGCTACTTCCAGGTCGGCCCCGACGACGTCGAAGGCGTGACGCGCGCGACCGTCCTCGCGGGCGTCGCCGAACGCACGACCGATATCGACGTGCCGCGAGCCCAGGCCGCGAAGGAACGGGCCGAGGTCGAGCTGGCGGCGCTGACCAAGGGCGACCCCGAGGACCACGCCGCGCACCTGCTCGCGCACGCCGCGCTCGAGCGCGCCGAACTGCGCCTGCGCGCGGCGGCGAGCTAGGGGACTACGCGTCTTTCGCGACGTCAGCGCTCGTCGCGGTGCACGCGGGAGGCGGGCCGATTGCCCGTCACGTCGTTGAGCCGCGGACGGACTCGAATCAAATAGTAGAGCGCGACCACGGTCGCGGTCGCGTCCCCGGCCACCAGCAGGACGACCATCGCGACCACCCATCGCCACTTGGAGCGTCCGATTGCTTGGAACACCCGTTCGGGTGTGCCGACGGCGTGACCGATCGCCCAGGCCGACGTCACGAGCACTGCCACGACGAGGAGTGAACCGATGAGTCCGACGATCGCGCCACCGCGCGCGACGGTCAGGTGAACCAGGAGCAGCCGAATCGTCAACGTCGACTGCGTGATCGTCGCGAGCATGATCCACCTCGCTCACAACCGTACCCCGTACGGCGATGCTCGTTAGCGGGCGTTCACGTACTCCAAGAGGTCGCGCTTCTCGTTCTCGAGCTCGGTCACCCGGGCCTTCACCACGTCGCCGATCGAGACGATCCCGACGAGCAGGCCGCCCTGGACGACCGGCACGTGGCGGATGCGCTTCTCGGTCATTGTGGTCATGAGTTCGTTCACCGACGTCGACTCCTCACAGGTGGTGACCGACGTGCTCATCAGGGCCGCGACCCGAAGGTCGAGGGCGTCGGCGCCCTCGCGCGCGAAGGCGCGCACGACGTCGCGCTCACTCAAGATCCCGGTCAGCGGTCCCGTGCCACCGACGACGACCAGGGCGCCGATGCCCCGCTCCTTCAGCATCGCGACCGCGTCATGAACGGTGCGTTCCTGGTTGATCGTGGCGACGTCGCGTCCCTTTGTTGCCAGCAGGTTGGCTACGTTCACTCGGGCCTCCTCAGTTCTCACGAGTTGTCCTCGTAGCCGGACCCTAACGCGCGACCGCGCCGGTCGCAACGTGTTGACTCGTGCACTGATTCACGAATCCCCCCTTCGCCAAATGGTTTCTCAGTTCGTTGAAGGGGGATTAGTCAGAAGCCGGCGGTGGTGAACTCCTGGAGCTTGTTGTGGCGGTGGAACGTCTCGATGGTGCGTACGGTGCCTGAGCGTGAGCGCACGACGAGGGACTGGGTGGTGGCACCGAAATCGGTGAAGCGCACGCCTTTGAGGAAGTCGCCGTCAGTGACGGCGGTCGCCGAGAAGTAGCAGTTGTCACCGGTCACGAGGTCATCGGTGGTGAGCACTCGGTCCAAGTCGTAGCCCATCGCCTCGGCGGTCTCGCGCTCGACCTCGTCGCGCGGGTACAGCACGCCTTGGATCTCGCCACCGAGCCCCTTGAGCGCTGCGGCGGCGATGACGCCCTCGGGCGTGCCGCCGATGCCGAGGAGGAGATCGGCGCCGGAGTTCGGCCAGCCCGTCGCGATGGCACCGGTCACGTCGCCGTCCGAGATCAACAGGACTCGAGCGCCGGCCTCGCGGATCTCGCCGATCAGCTCGTGGTGGCGAGGACGGTCGAGCACGACGACGCCCAACTCCTGGACCGGCTTGCCGAGCCGCTTGGCGAGCTCGCGCAGGTTCTCGGTGGGGGTCGCGTTGATGTCAACGGCGCCGCGTCCACGTGGGCCGACCGCGATCTTGCGCATGTACACGCACGGGCCGGGATTAAACATGGTGCCGCGCTCCGAGAGCGCGATGACCGAGACCGCACCCTTACGGCCCATGGCGGTCATCGTCGTGCCGTCGATCGGGTCGACGGCCACGTCGACCAGGGGCGGCTGACCGTCGCCGATGTGCTCACCGTTGAAGAGCATCGGCGCCTCATCCTTCTCGCCCTCGCCAATGACGACGATGCCGTCCATGGCGACCGCGCCGAGCACGAAGCGCATGGCGTCCACCGCTGCGCCGTCGGCCGCGTTCTTGTCGCCGCGACCGGCCCAGCGAGCGGCGGCGATAGCGGCCGCCTCGGTCACGCGAATCATTTCCAGGGCGAGATTACGGTCCGGTTCTGACGGTGGTTGCACGCTACGAAGCGTAGCCCGCCTGTCGTGACTGGGTCCGGTTGGAGCCCCTCTCCGTAGCGGCAATACTGGATGGGTGAGTTCGTTGTTGGTCAAGCCCGCGGGTCCCTTGTCGGGCGATGTCCAGGCCTTCGGCGCGAAGAACGCGGTCTTGAAGCAGATGGCGGCCTGTCTGCTGGCGAGTGGCGTCCACCACCTGACCAACGTCCCCGCGATCAGCGACGTCGCAGTCATGACCGAGCTGCTGCGGGCCGTGGGCTGTGCGGTGGTCTCGGGCGACCACCAGCTGACCATCACCGTGCCCGACGCGAAAGACCTTCATCCGATCGCGCCCGCCCACCTCTTCGAGGCGATGCGCGCCTCGATCGTCGTGCTCGGCCCGTTACTCGCGCGCTGTGGCGAGGCCCACATGGCCCTGCCCGGCGGCGACGACTTCGGGCAACGACCGATCAACTTCCACACCGACGGCCTGTCGGCGATGGGCGCCGACTTTCACAACGACCGCACCTCAATCCACGCGACGACCACGCGCACCCGGTTGCGCGCGACGCGGATCACCCTGGAGTATCCGAGCCACACTGCGACGGACAACCTGTTGATGGCCTGCGTGTTGGCCGAGGGCCGCTCGGTCATCGATAACGCCGCGCGCGAACCCGAGGTCGAAGACCTCGGCCGCCAGCTCATCGCCATGGGCGCTCGCATCGAGGGACTCGGCACCTCGCGGCTGACCATCGACGGCGTGGAGTCGCTCCACGCGGCCGATCACGAGGTCATCCCCGACCGCGTCGTCGCCGCGACCTATCTCGCCGCAGGGCTGATCACCGGTGGCGCGGTTCGAGTCATCGACGCACGTGCGGACCACATGGAGATGCTGCTGCGCAAGATCGAGGCGATGGGGGGCGTCGTGGACGTCACCGGCCCGGGCATCGTCGTGCGCGGGCCCGCCCGACTACGGGGCTGTGACGTCTCGACGCTGCCCTACCCCGGGGTCGCGACCGACTACAAGCCGCTGCTCACGACCATGCTCGCGGTCGCCGACGGGGTCTCGGTCGTGACCGAGAACCTCTTCGCCGGTCGATTCCGCTACGTCGACGAACTGGTCCGGCTGGGCTCGAACATCACCACCGACGGCCATCACGCGATGATCCGGGGTGTCGGCCACCTCGTCGGAACGACGGTGCGCGCGACGGACATCCGCGCGGCCGCCGCGCTCGTGCTCGCGGGCCTCGTCGCGGAGGGATCGACGACGGTTGAGGGGCTCGAGCACGTCGAGCGCGGGTACGACGATTTCGTGGGACGCCTCACCGGCCTCGGCGCCCGGATCGAGCGTCTTCGATGATCGCGCGCGACCCCGACGAGTTGATCGCCCAAGCGGGCACGGGGTCGCGCACGGCCCTGGCGCGCCTGATCACCTACGTCGAGTCCGGCGGCTCGAATCAGCGCGCGACCGTCTCACGCGCCTACTCGACGCCCGCCCCCTACGTGGTCGGGCTCACCGGTCCGCCCGGCGCGGGGAAATCTACGCTCACCGACCAATTGATCAAGACGGCGCTCGCGAGCGGTTCCTTCGACGGGACCCAGGCCTTCGACCAGATCGGTGTGCTCTGCGTGGACCCGAGCTCGCCCTTCACCGGTGGCGCGATCCTCGGCGACCGGATTCGCATGCAGGACCACGCGACCAACGATCACGTCTTCATCCGCTCGATGGCCACGCGTGGCCACCTCGGCGGACTCTCGCTCGCCGTGCCCGACGCGATCCGGGTACTCGGCGCGGCGGGGTTCTCGGTGGTGTTCGTCGAGACCGTCGGCGTCGGGCAGATGGAGGTCGACATCGCCTCGGCCGCCGACACGACCATCGTGGTAACCAACCCCGGTTGGGGCGACTCGATGCAGGCGAACAAGGCCGGCCTGCTCGAGGTGGCGGACATCTTCGTGATCAACAAGGCCGACCGAGCGGGGTTGCGTGAGACCCGTCGGGACCTCGAACAGATGCTTGAGCTCGGCAGCGCTAAAGAGCCCCGCCCGCCGATCCTGGAGACCGTGGCCAGCACGGGGGCGGGCACCGACGAACTCTGGCGCGCGATCATCGACCATCGACGACTCGTGACCGGCGCCCAACACGACCAGCACCGAGCGACCCAGGCACGCGCCGAGTTGGACCGGGTTCTGTCGGTGATGCTGCGCGCACGTATCGGCGAGTTGGCCGAGGGCTCGGCCTACGCGGACCAAGTCACCGCATTGATCGCCGGCGAGACCGACCCGTATCGGGCAGCCGAGGCGTTACTGTCTGAGACGTGATTGCCGCGTCGGTCGGTTTCGACCTCTTGTTCCTCGTCCACGTCCTCGCCGCCGTGGCGACGTTCACCGTCATCGCGGTGATGCGAGCCGGGGCCGTGGCGGTCGCCGGCGGCGCCGACGCGGTCGTCCAGCGTCGCCGCTTCCCCGAACGGCGCAATTGGGCGGCGAGGGTCGTCCATCTCCTGGTCTTGAGTGGGCTGGCCGTATCGGCGACGGGCGGAAGCGCGGACTCACTGCGGCGACCCTTCGTAATCGTGGGCCTGCTGTGCTATCTCGCCATCGCCGGCCACCTCGAAGCGCGAACGTTGCCCCTGGAGCGTACGGTGGCCAGCGAGATCGCCCGCAATGGTGTGGCCGAGGTCGCCAAGGGTCGCCAGCTCACGCGCTCGATCGACGTCATCGCGGTCTTACTCGCCATCGCCCTGATCTCGATGCTCGTCCAGTTTTAGGTTCGAGGCGAACGACCTAGAGGAAGGCCGCGCGCCCGACCATGCCGGCCGCGACCGTGGCGTTGGTCACCTCGTCGATCAGCACGAAGCTCCCCGTGACCCGGTTGTCCCGGTAGTCGTCGACGACCAGTGGGTCTGCGGTCTGCAACTGGACCAAGCCGATGTCGTTGGTGCGCAGCTCGTCGCCGTCTTCGACGGTGAGCGTGGCCACGTCGACGACGCCGTCGAGCCCGACGATGCGCGCCGGGGTGACCCGTGTCGTGTGCTTCAGTCGTAGGCGCGAGCCGGTAGTGAGCGGACGTTCGCCGAACCAGCAGACGGTCGCCGTGATCTCGCGCGTGACCCGCGGCAGCGGCGCGCAGGCGAGCAGGTCGCCGCGTCCGGCGTCAGTCTCGTCGGCGAGCGCCACGTCGATCGAGAGTCCGGCACCGGCTTGGACTTCGGGACCGTTGTGCAACGTGTTGAGGGCAGTGATCGTCGTCTCGATGCCCGCGGGCAGCAGGGTGACGACGTCTCCCTCGTGCAGAGTGTCACCGTTGACCATGCCGGCGTAGGTCCGCCCGCCGCCGGGCTGGCGCAGGACCCACTGGATGGGCAGTCGAGGGCCATTGGTCGAGTTCGTCCACGCACCGGCATCACTCGACTCGAGCGCCTCGAGCACGGTCGGGCCGGGGTACCAGGGAGTGTGGTCGGACGCGTCGACGACGTTGTCACCGAGCAGCGCCGAGGTCGGCACGCAGGTGATCGCGTCGAACCCCAGCTCACCGGCGACGGTCTCCACCTCGTCGACGACGCTCTGGAAGGCCGCGGGCGACCAGTGCACCGCGTCCATCTTGTTGACCGCCACCACGAGGCCGCGAACGCCGAGCAGCGCCGCGATGCAGAGGTGGC
>JAJYDR010000115.1 GCA_021777285.1 Actinomycetes bacterium | reverse complement strand
CGGTACCTGCCCCTGTTGTGACCATCGACGTCGTGCTCTGCGTGCCCTCGTGCGAGGGGCCGATCAAGAAGGCCTTCGAGGTCACGGGCGTCACCCCCGCGGTCGCCTCGTCCGGGCGCCTGAACGAAGTCACCGCGCTTGAGCCGACCGACGGCTACGCCGGCGCCGTGATCAACGCCGCAGGCTTCCCGTTCAACGACGCGATGAACCTCTGTCGCCAGCTTCGCCACCGGGACCGTCCGGTCGGGCCGATCATCCTACTTGTGGACCACTACCAGCTCGACGACCTGACGTTTCGCGAGGACCTCTTCGACGACTTCGTCGTGGGCCCCTTCGACGTGAGCGAGCTGTCGACCCGGCTGCGCCATCGGCTGCGCCGGGCCGGCAACGAGAACGTCGCCGCCCACATCGAGCAGGGTGGACTGGTCATGAATCTCGAGACCTATCAGGCCACCATCGCTGGACGCGTGATGGACCTGACCTACATGGAGTACGAACTGCTCCGGTTCCTCGCCACCAACCCCCAACGGGTCTTCACGCGCGAGACCCTGCTCAGTCGCGTCTGGGGTTACGAGTACTACGGTGGCGCGCGGACCGTGGACGTCCACGTGCGTCGACTACGCGCGAAACTCGGTGAGGAGCACGCCCACCTGATCCAGACGGTGCGCTCGGTTGGCTACAAGTTCGGCGCCGACAGCGAACGGGGCGACGGCGACGACTAATGCGTGGGGGCGTAGGCCCAGAGCTCAACCTCGGCACGGGCGCCGAGCGGCAGCTGGGCCACCGCGACCGCCGAACGAGTCGGACGTGGAACCGTGAAGGCCTCGACCCAGACCTCGTTGCAGGGACCGAAGTCATCCATGTCGAGCAGGAACAGCGTCGCCTTGACGACTTGGTCGAGGGTAGCGCCCGCCTCGGCGAGGACCTCGCGGGCGTTCTCGAGCGCCTGGCGCAGCTGGCCGGCGGCGGACGGGTCGGCCATGGTCGGCGAGTCGTGTCCGGGCAGGAGGCCGAGCTGGCCCGAGATCACGACGAGGTCACCGGCACGACGCCACGGTGAGTAGGGCCCTACGGGAGTGGACACGGAGTTCGCCGATCAGCTGAAGGAGTTGCCGCACCCGCAGGTGCGCGTGGCGTTGGGGTTCGAGATGTGGAAGCCCGCGCCCTGGAGTCCGTCGGTAAAGTCGAGTGTCGCCCCGGTGAGCAACTCCGCGCTCGCACCGTCGACGACGACCTTCACGCCGTCGAAATCGCGTACGACGTCGTCGCCGGCGATCTCGGAGTCGAAGTACATGTCGTACTGGAAGCCCGAGCAGCCGCCGGACTTGACGGCGATGCGAAGCGCGAGCGCCTCTTCGACGCCTTCGGCAGCGATCAACTCAGCGACCTTGGACGCGGCGCTGGCGGTCAGGGTGATGGGCTCGGCGACGGTGGCGTCGGCGCCCGTGGTGATGACGTCGGTCATGAGGCTCCTTCAGTTGCGGACGTCACTCATGGTAGCGGGGTCCTCGCCCGAGCGATACCGCAGCCGCCCCGGTAACGTCCCATTGTGAACCTCGTCGCCGCGGTCAATGATCGCCTCACCCACGTCTATGACCCAGAACTCGGGGTCTCGGTCGTCGAATTGGGCATGGTTCGAGCCGTCGAGGTCGACGACCAGGACGTTGTGGTGACCGTGGCCCTCACGACGACCGGGTGTCCCCTGCGAACCCAGATCGAACGGGACATCCGCGAAGCGGTGGTGAGCCTCGACGGGGTACGGGGTGTTCGTCTCGTGATCGAGGTCATGTCCAACGAGGAGAAGCGCACCGCCATGACCGCCGCTCGCAAGGCGGCCCAGGGTCGCGCCCCGACGACCTCACTGGCCCCGACGACACCGGTGCTCGCCATCGCCTCGGGCAAGGGTGGTGTGGGCAAGTCGTCCGTGACGGCCAACCTCGCCACGGCCCTCGCCTTGACGGGGCTCTCGGTGGGGGTCCTCGACGCCGACGTGTGGGGGTTCTCGCTCGCCCGGCTCCTCGACATCGATGGCGATGTCCAGGCTGTCGCTGGCAAGATGCAGCCCCTCGTGCGACCCGTCGGCGCCGGCGAGATCCGATTACTGTCCATGGGGCTGTTGGCCGACGAGGACCAGGCGCTGCTCTGGCGAGGTCTCATCGTCCAGAAGGCCGTCGCCCAGTTCATCGAGGACGCCGACTGGTCAGGGGTGGACTACCTCCTCATCGACACCCCGCCCGGCACGGGCGACATCGCGATGACCCTCGCGCGGCTCCTGCCCGCTATGGGCCAGCTCATTGTCACCACGCCGAATCAAGCGGCGCAGCGCATCGCCGCCCGGGCGGCGGACTTCGCGCGCAAGTCCAACATCCGGGTACTCGGCGTCATCGAGAACATGAGCGCGTTCACGTGCACCTGCGGCGAGCGACACGCCATCTTCGGCGACGGTGGCGGCGCGGAGCTCGCCGAGCAGTTGCAGGTGCCGCTGCTCGCCTCGATCCCGTTGCACGGCGACGTGGCCCACGGCGGCGACGCGGGCCGGCCGGTCGTCTCGCGCGAGGACGGCGACGGCGTCTTCAGCGAGCTCGCGTCGCGCATCCTCCGTGACGTCGCCCCACCGGCGGGCGCCCTCGGGTGTTCCGCGCGCCTGCTCGACGCGATCTCGCGAGCCATCGAGCCCGTCTGAATCAACGGCGCCCCACACGATCCGCTCGCCGACGGCGGGGATGACTGAGCCGATGAATCCGAACGACGAGCCCGAACCTCGAGGCAACCACCGCACGGGGCGCGCCCTCCAGAGACCGGCGTAGCGGTTACCGCACACGTTGACCCCTGCACTCGTCGCGCTCATCGTGCGAATTTCGCCGATGGTGATCGGCCACGCCGCCTGGCATCTCTACCGAAGCGGCGGAAAACCAAGCTGAGTCGGTCGTGGTGTCGACAGTTCAGTCGAGAAGCTCGTAGCCGTCGTCGCCGGGCAGCACGATCACTGTCTCGCCGTCGCGAACGACCATGCGGGGTTCGACGCGGGTGATGTCGCGCGGCGAAGCCGTCCACGCGAGCACATCCGCGACGGTGGCGAACTCCGCGATCGATTCCAAGTTGCGGATGGTGGGCAGGATCATCGTGATGGCACCACTCGCCGCCGCCGCGAGCGCGTCGCGCGGACGCATCCAGCGATGCGCCACCGTCTCGCTCTCGTCGTGACCGGCGACCTGGTCACTCGGCGCCTCGACCACGAAGAACCGGGTGTCGAAGCGCCGCGGTGGGCCGACCGGGGTCACCCAGTGCGAGAGGTAGGCGACGGAACGCAGGTCCAGGGCGAGGTCGAGGGTCTCGAGCAGGTCCTGAAACGTGCGGCGACGGGCGTTCAGATCGTCGCGCCAGCGTGCGAGTGTCGCGACGTCGGTGGGCGAGGTCGCACCTCCCGGCCCGGTCACGAGCAGCAGTCCAGCCTCCTCGAACAACTCGCGCAGCGCCGCGACGTAGTAGGCGAGGCCCCCCGTGGTCAGTCCGAGCCGCTCAGAAGCGATCCGATCGTCGGGGCCGATCACCCGGCCCGCGAGGGCGCTGTCCTCGGCGTCGACCGCGCCCCCGGGAAAGACGTAGGCGCCACCCACAAAGTCGCTGTTCAAGTTGCGTCGCACGAGCAAGACCTCGACGCCGTCCACCGTGTCGCGAAGCGGCATGATCGTCGAGGCTGGTCGTGGGATCAGGACGTCGCTCACGGTCCCAACCTACCCACCAGGACCTCGCTGGCCGAGCGGGTCCGCACGTCCACTAAGTTTGGGCGGTAGTCGTGCGAAGGAGCATCGTGGCCAAGAAACCTCCCACCAAGCGGACCCCCGCCCCCGTGAACACCGGTCGACCGGCTGGACTCTTCACCTGGGTCGCCGTCGGTCTCGTCGTCGTGGTCGTGGCGGCGCTCGTCATCATCAAGGTGGTCACCGGTTCCTCGACGACCGGGGGCACCGCCTATCAGGCGACGAGTGCGACCGTGGTCAACGAGGTCTCCCACGTCCCCGCCTCGGTCTTCAACACCGTGGGCGTGAAGTCGCCGGCCGTGCCGATCTCCCCGCCGATCCCCGTGAAGGGCCAGCCGGCTCTGACCGCCAAATCGGGAACCGCCACGCTGCCCGAGGTCTTCTACCTCGGCGCCGAGTACTGCCCCTTTTGCGCGGCCGAGCGGTGGCCGACCATCGTGGCCCTCAGCCGATTCGGCACCTTTAGCGGGCTGGGTGACATGATTAGCTCGACCAAGCCCGGCGAGGCCTACCCCGGGACTCCGACCTTCACCTTTGTAAAGGCTCACTACAAGTCCAAGTACCTCGCCTTCAGGTCGGTCGAGCAGTACACCAACGTCTGGGACAACGCGACGAACTTCTACTCCACGCTCCAGAGCCCGTCCAAGACTGAGGCGGCGGACTTCCAGAAGTACGACACGTCCAAGTACATCCCGGGCATGACCTCCCAGCAGAACTACTCGATTCCCTTCGTCTCGATCGGCAACAAGTACCTGATCTCGGGCGCGAGCTACACCCCGCAGCTCCTCGCCGGCGTCACGCGTGACACGATCGCGGCCGGACTCACCGACCCGACGAACCCAGTGACCGCGGCGATCGTCGCTACGGCGAACTACGAGACCGCGGCCTACTGCGTGCTCACCAAGAACCAGCCGAGCACCGTCTGCGCGAGCCCCGGCGTGATCGCGGCGAAGAAAGCTCTCGGCATCAAGTGAGCCGACGAGCCAGCGAGGTCTCACGGACGGTCGTCTACTCGACGTTCGCGCTGAGCCTCATTGGCTTGGGCATCGCCGCGTACCTCACGTTCACACACTTCGAGGGCAACAAGTTCCTCGCCTGTTCGACGACTGGTCTGTTCAACTGTGACACCGTCACGTCCTCGCCCCAGTCCTACATCTTCGGCGCGCCAGTCGCGGTGGTGGGACTCGTGGGCTACGCCGTACTCGTGGCGCTCAACTCACCGTGGGGCTGGCGTGCATCGTCTTACGCCGTGCACGTGGCCCGCGTGGTCATCATCACCGGCTCGATGGCTTTCGTCCTGTGGCTGGTCGCCGCCGAACTGCTCTACGTCGACCACATCTGCGAGTGGTGCACGGGCGTGCACGTCGTGACCTTCCTGCTCTTCGTGATCATCGCGCGGGTGGCCCCGAATCAGTTGGGCCGACGGTCAGCTGCGCAGTAGCCCTCGCCGCTCCACCTCGTTGAGGCCGCCCCAGATCCCGTGACTCTCGTGCCGATCGAGGGCGCTCGCGAGACAGTCGTCGCGCACGGCGCAGTGCTGACAGATCCGCTTGGCCGCGAGTTCGCGCTGGAGCCGCTGCTCTTTGCGCTCGCTGGCGTCGGGCGCGTAGAACAGGGCGCGCTCGCTACCGCGACAGGCACTCAACTCGGTCCACGGTGCCGGTGATATCGCCATCTTCCCCCCCGGTTCGGCCAACGAGCGAACACTACTTATCGCGCCCGATGAGGGCAAGGAGAATTTTCGGCGCCACCGACGGTGCGAACGAGGATTTCCCCTGGAAATCCGGTCTCCGCTACGCTTAGCGACGTGGCCACCGTCCTTCTCGTCAGCGATTTGCCCGCCCTGCGTTCCGACCTTCGCACCATGCTCGAGGGTCCCGACGTCATCGTCGAAGAGGCCGAGTCGGGCCGCGAGGCACTCGCGCGGGTGAAGGAGGGCGACGTCGACCTCGTCGTCGTGGACCTCCAGGTCGGTTCCATGGGCGGCATGGCCATCGCCCTCGAGATGCGCAACGAGGAGTCCTACGGCGCCGCGGAGCCCGTCGCGATCCTCATGTTGCTCGACCGTCGCGCCGACGTCTTCCTCGCCCGTCGCAGCGGCGTCGAAGGCTTCGTCGTCAAGCCGCTCGACGCCCACCGCGTGCGTACCGCGGTGCGGGCGCTCTTGCGCGGTGAGGAGTACGAGGACGACTCGTGGCGTCCGTCCACGGTTCGGGTCACCTCCTCGAAGTGAACGACGACCGACCGGCGGGGTCGGTGTTCGCCCGATTCCGAGCGCGGGTCACTGGTCAGACCGACGTGGTCAAACGGTCGCCCGAATCGGACGCGATCCACGCGCGCGTCGACCAACTCGCCAAGCTAGAACTCCGTGACGTCATGACCCCACGGGTGGACGTCGCCTTTCTCACGGTGCCAGTCACCCCCGAGGCGGTCGCCGAAGCCGTCCGCGATACCGGGCACTCCTGCTTCCCCGTCGTCAACGGCGACCTCGACGACGTCGACGGCGTGCTGCTCGTCAACGACCTCTTCCGCAGCACCACAGTCCGGCGTGCGATCGGGGTCTCCCTGCCCGACGCTGACGAGATTGCCCGCAAGATCCGTCGCCCGCTCCTGCTGCCCGAGACCCTGGACCTGCTTGAGAGTCTCGGTGAGATGCGCGAGCAGCGCCGGACCTTCGCGCTCGTGCTCGACGAGCACGGTGGCGTGGCGGGCGTCGTCTCCATCCGCGACATACTCGAACAGCTCGTCGGAGACCTCGCCGACGAGTTCGACGACGATGACGAGGCCACCATCGTGCGGATCCGCGACGGACGCTGGCTCGTCGACGGCCAGACCCACGTTGACCGGGTGAACGAGGAGTTGGGCGTGGCGATCCCCGAAGGCGAGTACGTCACCATCGCTGGATTCATCCTCGACCTCGCCGGTGAGATCCCGTCGCCGGGCGCGACCTACACCTTCAGCGACTGGACATTCCGCGTCCAGTCCCTCGAGCGGCGCCGCATCAGCGAGGTCGTCGTGGAGTACCAGCCACCCGCAACCGTCGAAGCCGAGGAGTGACGCAGAGGCCGCCGGTTCGCCAGCGAGTAGGATGATCGGGCTGCGGGGTAACTCGCTGCGGGCTGTAGCGCAGTTTGGTTAGCGCGCTGCGTTCGGGACGCAGAGGTCCCCGGTTCAAATCCGGGCAGCCCGACCACCATGGCGTTTGCCGTGGCCGAAGTACAGGCCCCCATCGTCTAGCGGCCTAGGACACCACCCTTTCAAGGTGGCGGCACGGGTTCGAATCCCGTTGGGGGTGCTCCGTCGTACCTGGTCGCAGCGCTCGCCGTTCTGGTCCGTACCGCTGTCTTCGTTCCACCGCGTCTTGCCCGCAATGCATC
>JAJYDR010000011.1 GCA_021777285.1 Actinomycetes bacterium | reverse complement strand
ACTCGCCGGCGTGGTCAGCGCCGTCGGACCGGGCGTCGAGCCCGGCCTCGTCGGCCGTCGCGTCTGCGCGATCGTCGGCGGGGGCGCCCAGGCGACGCACTGCATCGTGCCCCACGAGCACCTGCTGGAGGTCCCGGACTCGGTCGACCTGACCGTGGCCGGTGGCTTCGCCGAGGCCTTCGTGACCGCCCACGACGCCCTGGTCACCCAGGCGGCCGCCACCGCCACGGACCGGGTCCTGATCTCGGGCGCCACCGGCGGGGTCGGGTCCGCCGCGGTGCAGATCGGCGCTCGCCTCGGCGCCCACGTGATCGCCGTCACCCGCACACCGGCGTTCCACGACGAGCTCCGCGGTCTCGGCGCCGCCGAGGCGGTCACGCTCGAGCAGGTGGCGGCGCTCGAGCCGGTCGACGTCGTCATCGAACTCGTGGGTGCCGCGCACCTGCAGTCCGCGCTCACGGTCCTCGCGCCGCACGCCCGGGTCGTCGTGATCGGCGTCGGTGGTGGGGGGCGCGTCGAGGTCGACCTGCGCACCGTCATGAGCCGGCGCGCCACGATCACCGGCTCGACGCTGCGCGCGCGCTCGCGCGAGGAGAAGGCGCTCGTGATCGGACGCGTGCGCGCCGACCTGCTCGACGACTGGGCGGCGCAACGCCTGCGGGTACCCGTCGCGCGGACGTTCGACCTGGCCGACATCGCGGCGGCCTACGACTACTTCGCTGAGCCCGGCAAGTTCGGCAAGGTCCTGGTCCGCACCCCGTGATCGCGTGGCGGTCCGCCAAGTCGATTCCCCGGCCGCACCCGTCGCGATGCGATCCGAGTCGACCGGATTACCAGGCGATCATCGACGCGCACGAGCGCGCGGTGACCGCCGGCGAGCCGACGTACGTCGACCCCGTGACGCGTTTTGTCGTGCTTACCGTCTCGACGTTGCGCCGGCGGGGCCAGTGCTGTGACCGGGGCTGTCGACACTGCCCCTACCTCGACGCACCAGCGCACTGACTGCGCCGCCGTCGTCACCGCGACGCGAACGGCGCGGTGACGACGGCGGGCGAGGTCTTGTTACAGCAGGTCGCGCAGGGGCGTGTAGTCCAGCCCGTGCGCCTCGGCCACGGGGCCGTAGGTGATCGAACCGTTGACCGTGTTGACTCCCTCGGCCAGCGCGTCGTCGGCCAGGACGGCCTCGCGCCACCCGTGGTGGGCCAGCTCCATCGCGTAGGGCAGGGTCGCGTTGGCGAGCGCCGCGGTCGAGGTGTTGGGCACCGCGCCGGGCATGTTGGCCACGCAGTAGAAGATCGAACCGTTCACCTCAAAGACCGGGTCCGAGTGCGTCGTCGGTCGGGTCGCCTCGAAGCACCCGCCCTGGTCCACCGAGATGTCCACGAGGACCGAGCCCTCGCGCATCTTGGCGACGAGGTCGTTGCTCACCAGCTTGGGGGCCTTCGCGCCGACGACGAGGACGGCACCGATGACGATGTCGGCGCCGATGCAGGCCTCCTCGAGGCTCAGCGTCGACGAGGCGATCGTCTCAAGGCGGCCGTCGAAGTGGTGGTCCACCTGGCGCAGCCGGTCGAGGTTCCGGTCAAGGATCTTCACGTTGGCGTGCAGGCCCACGGCGAGGGTCGCCGCGGCGAGACCCGCCACACCGGCGCCAATCACGACGACGTTGACCGGCGCGACGCCCGGGACACCGCTGATCAGCGAGCCGTGGCCGCCGCCGGGGCGCATGAGGTGGTGTGCGCCCATCAAGGGTGCCATCCGACCGGCGACTTCGCTCATCGGCGTGAGCAACGGCAGGGAGTTGTCACGCAGTCGGACCGTCTCGTACGCGATGGCGACGTTGTTCGAGGCCACCAGGGCGTCGGTGCACTCGCGCGACGCGGCGAGGTGCAAGTACGTGAAGAGGACCTGGTTCTTGTGCGCCGCGAGCCGCGGGTATTCGGCCGCGATCGGCTCTTTCACCTTCATGATCATGTCGCTGTCGGCCCAGACATCGTCGACGTCGTCGACGATGGTGGCGCCATTGGCGACGTAGTCGGCGTCGCTGATCGACGAACCAACTCCCGCACCACGCTCGATGAGCACCTGGTGGCCCGCACCGGTGAGCTCGCGGGCACCCGCCGGGGTGAGTGCCACGCGATTTTCGTCAGTCTTGATTTCCTTCGGAACGCCTATTTTCATGAAATTCATCCTAATTTACCGATTGCGGTGCCCTCGTTGGCTCCGACTACGCCTTCTTACGCGCGAGCACAATACTCAAGATCGCGCAGGCGATCCCAACGGTAAAGATCGCGGTGCCAAAGACGAACACTTGTGGCGGGATGCCCACCCGGGTCGCGCCGAACACCCACACGGGGAACGGCACGCTCGTGCCACTGAGGAAGTTCGACGTCACGAAGTCGTCGATCGAGATGGCGAAGGCCATCAGCGCGCCGGCGAGCACGCCGGGCATGATGAGCGGCAAGGTCACCCGCGTGAAGGTCACCGCGGGGGTCGCCCCCAGGTCGTAAGCGGCCTCTTCGAGCGCGGTGTCAAAGCCGGCGAGCCGCGCGCGCACCGTCACCGTCACGTAGGCGATCGAGAACATGACGTGCGCGAGCACCAGGGTCAGGAAGCCTCGTCCGATGTTGAACGTGACGAAGAGTCCGAGCAGCGACGCTCCCATGACGATCTCCGGCGCGGCGATGTTCAAGAAGATCACCTGCTCGAAGGCGCCCTTGCCCCGGAACCGGGGCGGGCGGTAGCGCACGAGCGCGATGGCGAGCATCGTGCCGAGCACCGTCGCGATGAGCGTGCTGACGAGCGCGAGGCGGATCGAGAGCCAGAACGAGGCGGTGAGCCCCGGCACGTTGCTCCACTGGTGATACCACTGGGACGTAAAGCCGTTCCACGAGAAGCTCACCAGCTGCATGCTGCCGATCGTCTTGTTGAAGCTGTAGAAGATCATGATGACGATCGGGAACACCAGGTAGGCGATGACGAGCCAGGAGTAGGCCGGCAGGACGAACCGGGTCCAGCGGCGCTTCTTGGTCGGGTGCGCCTGGGGCGCCAGTGCCGCGGCGGGTTGGTCGAGCAGGGTCATAGGTACTGCTCGATCGTTCGCGAGCCCAGGAGCCGGGCGTAGAGGAAGATGCCGAGCAGGGCCACGACGAGCAGGATCGCCGACAGCGACGCGCCCCCGGCGTAGTCCAGCGTGACCAGGAACTGATTCTGGATCACGGTGCCGATCATCGTGTTGGAGGTCCCGCCGAGGATCTCCTGGTTGACGTAGTCACCGAACATGGGGATGAACGTCAACAGGAAGGCGGCGAAGATGCCGGGCACGGCGAGGGGCATGATGACCTTCATGAAGCCGACCCGCTTGGTGGCGTAGAGGTCGTAGGCCGCCTCGAGCACCCGGCGGTCGATCCGCTCGAGGGCCACGTAGAGCGGCAGCGCCGTGAAGGGAAGGTAGTTGTAGGCCAAGCCCGCCATCACTGCGTAGCTCGTGCCCAAGATGTGAAAGCCCGACGGCAGCAGGTGGATGTGCTTGAGCGCCCCGAGGATCACCCCGTTGTTGGAGAGCACGAACTCCCACACGATCGTGCGGATGACGAACGAGACGAAGAACGGCACGAGGAGCATGAGCAAGAAGAAGTTCTTGCGACGGCCGCCGTAGAAGGCGATCCAGTAGGCGATCGGAAACGAGATGATCAGGTCGACCACCGTCGCGGCGGCCGCGAAGTACAGGCTCGTGATGAACTCCTGGTGGTAGAGGCTCATCTCACTGGAGAACTCGCCCCAGTGCCAGGCCATCACGCACGCCCCGGTCGAGGGGCTGCACGTCTTCAGTGACAACGAAAGCATCAAGACCAGCGGCACGAGGAACAGCAGGAGGAGCCACAGGCCCGACGGCAGGCTGAGTAGGTAGGGCGCGAGCGCCCTACCTACTCGCCGAGTACGCCGTGGTGCTACGCCCCCTGCGTGATCGGGAGGAACAAGTTGTTCCACGCGTTGATCTCCTCCTGATTCTTAAAGGGGTAGTAGTTCTTGGACAACTTGACCCGATCGGGCGTCGGGAAGACCGACGGCGAGTCGGCGGTCACCGACGTCGCGAGGCCGATCGACGGCGCCATCGCCTTGAGCGCCGCGGCGTCCCAGCCGGTCGGGTGGATCAACTGCTGCTTGGCCGAGGGAACCGGGCAGATGTAGTCGTTGTAGTACTCCACGACCGCCTGGGTCATCGGGCTGTAGTAGAAGTCCATCAGCTTCATCGCGTCGAGTGGATTCTGGGCGTAGAGCGGAATCGCCATGTTGTCGGTCCAGAGCATGAGCCCCTCTTTGGGGACCATGAGGACGAGGTCCTTGTACTTGGAGTTCAAGTTGGCCTGGAAGATGTCGCCCGAGTAGCACTGCGAGACGACGGTGTCGCCGTTCTTGAGGTGCTGGATGTAGCTCTGGTCGTAGTACGCGGCGACCAGGCCGTCACTGCGCTGGGTCTGGAGCTTCTTGGCCGCTTTCGCCCAGTCCTTCTCGGTCGAGGAGAACGGCTCGACGCCGATGGCGAGCAAGCCCGCGCTGCCCAGCTCGAAGGGGTCCGACAGCATGCCGATCTTGCCCGCGTACTTCTTATCGAACAGGATCTGGATGCTGTCGCCGGGGTTCTTCACGTGCTTGGCGTTGTAGGCGACCGAGGTCCAGCCCGACTGCCAAGCCATCGTGTACTTGTTGCCCGGGTCCCACGACGGGCTCTTGACGAGTGGTCCCGCGTACTTATTGAAGTTCGTCATCAACTTGTGGTCCAGCGGCACGAGCCAGCCGTTCTGGATCAGGTAGCCCAGCTCGGGGTTGTTGTTGGTCATGACGACGATGTCGTAACCCGTCGACTGGCCCGCCGCGAGCGACGGACGGATCTTGGCGTAGAAGGACGCGTTGTCCTGGATGACCTCGTAGTAGTTGACCTTGATCTTCGTGGTCTGGGTGAAGTGCTGCAGCGACAAGTGCTTGCCGTTCAGGACGTCGATGTAGAGGGGCCAGTTCGCGAAGTTGACCGTGTGATGCAGCTTCTGCTTCGACCACCACTTGGCGGTACCCACGTTCTTGTTGGGCAGTGCCGTCGCACCCGCACCGCTCGAGAGCAGCAGCGACGCCCCCGCGCCGGCGCCCGCAGCCTTCATCAAGCCGCGACGCGAGAAGCGCTGCTCGGTGAGTCCACGCCAGAACGACGGGTCGATGCCGCCGCTCTGATCAAAAACCTTGAACTCCTCTGACATGGTTAGTCCCCCTCTGTTTCATTGATTTCTACGGTTGTTGGTAGTGGTTTGACGGTGAAGGTGTGTTCGACGGGCCAGCTGAGGATGACCTCATCGCCGCTGCGCGGGGCCAGCTGGTGGCCGATGTTCTGGGCGTAGGCCGTGACTTCGACCCCGAGGTTCGTCTCGACGATGTACTGGTTGCCCACGCCGGTGAAGGTCGACACGCGGACGCGCCCGCCAATGGAGTTGTGGTCGGAGGCGACGACGGCGTCCGCCGGCAGGATGCCGATCTTCTCGGGGCGAACGCCAACCTTGACCGCCGTGCTCCCGCCGAGGTCGGGGACGTGGTCCGCGGGCACGACGATGGTCCCGCCGCCGTCGATCGCGATGGTGGTGCGCGAACCCGAGGTTGAGACGATAGAGCCCGCGAGCAAGTTCGACGCCCCGAGGAATGACGCCACGAACTCGGTGGTCGGGCTGTCGTAGACGTCCTTGGGCGTGCCCATCCCCTCGATGCGACCGTGCCACATGACCGCCAGGCGGTCCGACATCGTCATCGCCTCCTCCTGGTCGTGGGTGACGTAGAGAAAGGTGATGCCGACCTGGGTCTGGATGCGCTTGAGCTCGATCTGCATCTGGCGGCGAAGCTTCGCGTCGAGGGCCGACATCGGCTCGTCGAGCAGCAGCAGCTTGGGCTGGTTGACGAGCGCACGCGCCAGGGCCACGCGCTGCTGCTGGCCACCCGAGAGCTGGGACGACTGACGCTTTTCGTAGTTGGGTAGGTCGACGATCTCGAGCATCTCGCCGACGCGCCGCTTGATCTCGTTCTTCTCGATGCGCTGGCGGCGCAGGCCGAACGCGACGTTCTCGTAGACATTGAGGTGCGGGAAGAGCGCGTAGGACTGGAAGACCGTGTTGACGTCGCGGCGATAGGGCGGCAGGTTGGTCACGTCCTGGCCGCCGAGCAGGATCCGTCCCTTGGTGGGGTCCTCGAAGCCGCCCAGCATGCGCAGCGACGTCGTCTTGCCACAACCCGACGGCCCGAGGAGGCTGAAGAACTCCCCCGCTTCCACGCGCAGGTTCAGGTCGTCCACCGCGTTCGCGTCATTGAACGTCTTGGTGACGTTGATGAACTCGACGTCGGCGGACTCCAGATTGGCAATCCTGCCCGCTCGGCCCGGTCCCCGCGCGCCTCGCGGCTTGGACTCGGTAGCCTTCGTCGCCCCAATGCTCATGTACGTCCCCCCGACTGCCTTCTGCGTGGCCGAAGCCACTCCCCCCCTCGCCACGACCCCTGAGTCATGGACAAGGCCTATCACCCCAAAACCGCCCCGTCAGTTCAACACCGTGAACTGACGGTTACATCTCGATGTTGTGCATCACGTGCTTGATGCGCGTGTAGTCCTCGAAGCCGTAGACCGACAGGTCCTTGCCGTAACCCGAACTCTTGAAGCCGCCGTGGGGCATCTCGGCCACCAGCGGAATGTGGGTGTTGACCCAGACGCAGCCGAAGTCGAGGTCGCGCGTGAAGCGCATCGCGCGGCCGTGGTTCGCGGTCCACACCGATGACGCCAGGCCGTAGTCGACCCCGTTCGCGTAGGCCAGGGCTTCTGCGTCGTCATTGAACTTCTGGACCGTGATGACCGGTCCGAAGATCTCGTTCTGGATCATCTCGTCGTCCTGGTGCAGCCCGGCGACCACCGTCGGCGCGACGAAGAACCCCTCGTCGCCGACCTGCGAGCCGCCCGCGGCGACCGAGGCGTGGCTCGGTACGCGCTCGAGAAAGCCCGTGACCCGCGCCAGCTGGTTGACGTTGTTGACGGGCCCGAAGAGCGCGTCGGCGTTGTCGGGCTTGCCGATGACCGTGTGCTTGGCCTGCTCGGCCAGGGCGTCCACGAAGTCGCCGTAGACCTTGGAGGCGACGAGCACCCGGGTCGCCGCCGTGCAGTCCTGGCCGGCGTTGAAGTAGCCCGCGATCGCGATGCCCTCGACGGCCGCGGCCAGGTCCACGTCGTCAAAGACGATGACCGGTGCCTTGCCGCCGAGCTCGAGGTGCACCTTCTTGAGCGTCTTTGATGCGGTGGAGGCAACCTCCATGCCCGCGCGCACCGACCCGGTCACCGACACCATCGCCGGCACGCGGTGCTCGACGAGCGCGCGGCCGGTGTCGCGGTCACCGCAGACCACGTTGAAGACGCCTTCGGGCAGGACCTGGGCCATGAGCTCAGCCATGTAGAGCGTCGACGCGGGCGTCGAGTCGCCGGGCTTGAGCACCATGGTGTTGCCCGCCGCGAGGGCCGGCGCCCACTTCCACACCGCCATCATCATCGGGTAGTTCCACGGCGTCACCGCGCCGCAGACCCCGATGGGCTCGCGGCGGACGTAGCTCGTCATGCCCTCCATGTACTCGGTGGCGCCGCGCCCCTCGAGCAGGCGCGCGGCGCCGGCGAAGAAGCGGATCTGGTCCAGCATCGGGGGGACCTCTTCGCTGTGGGTGAGCGAGAGGATCTTGCCCGTGTTCTCGGACTCAATGGCCACGAGCTCGTCGGCGTGCTGTTCGAGCACGTCGGCGATCTTGAGCAGCGCCAGGCTGCGCTGGGACGGCGTGGTGCGCCGCCACGACTGGAAGGCCTTCGCGGCGACGTTGACCGCATAGTCGACGTCCGCCGCGTCAGAAACGGGCATCTCGGCGAAGGGCTGGCCCGTCGCCGGATTGAAGACTTCGGCGTACTTCGCGCTCTTCGGCGCAACGTATTCGCCCCCTATGAAATTTGCCAAACGACGCATGCCCACCCCTCCTGAATCCAGTACTGACCACGTAACACCAGTGACACTCTGCCAGATTGTGCGACCGTGCGCAAGGTCATATGTAAGAAATAAGTCATCACTTACCACTTTCACGACGCATTCCGTCGTGAAGTGTGCATATACTGTACGTATCCGCAGTTCGAGCACTGGTTCAGTGCGAGGACCGGGAGCGACCAATGCCAGCAACTTCAAAGCGACAGACGACCAAGAACGCGAGGAAGGCATCGGTCTCCGACCACGCGCGGCTCGAAGTGGTCGCCACGACGAATGGCCTGGACGACATCGATCGCCAGATCATCAGCCACCTCCAGGAGGACGGCCGGCGCGCCTACGGCGCGATCGCCGGCGAGGTCGGGCTCTCCGAAGCGGGCGTGCGCCGACGGGTCCAGCGGCTGCGCGACATGGGCGTCATGCAGATCGTGGCCATCACGGACCCGTTGCAGCTCGGCTACGGCCGCGAGGCACTGATCGGCATCCGGGTGCACGGCGACGTGCGCCTGGTCGCCGATCGGGTCGCCGCGATCGACGAGGCCAACTACGTGGTTATGACCGCGGGCAGTTTCGACATCATCGCCGAGGTCATCGCCGTCGATGACGCGGCCCTGGTGCACCTTCTCAACGACGCCATTCGGAGCATCCCTGGGGTGACCGAAGTTGAAACCTTTCTGTATTTGAAACTTTCAAAGCAGACCTACACATGGGGGACGAAGTGACCTTGCACGAAATCATCTCAGACGGCATCGCCGTCAACGATCCGAAACACGAGAGCCATGCGTACTCCGAGCGTGCTCGCCGCAATCTGTGGTTGCAGATGTCGCGGATGGGCGCGTACTCGGAGTCAAACGAAGTGCCGATCATGGTGCGCGGCGAAGGAACACGGGTCTACGACGCCAACGGTGTCGAGTACTTTGACGGCCTGTCGGGCCTGTTCACCAACGCGCTCGGCCACGGCCGCGCCGACATTGCCGAGGCGGCCGCCGCGCAGATGAAGGAGCTGGCGTTCTTCCCGCTGTGGACCTACGCGCACCCCAAGGCGATCGAGCTGGCCGAGAAGCTGGCGAGCCTGGCCCCCGGCGACCTCAATCGAGTCTTCTTCACCACTGGTGGAGGCGAAGCGGTCGAGAGCGCCTGGAAGCTGGCCCGTCAGTACCACCGCCTGCGCGGCGAGACCGACCGCTACAAGGTGATCAGCCGCGACATCGCCTACCACGGCACCACGATGGGGGCGCTCACCATCACCTCGCTAGAGGGCTACCGCAAGCAGTTCGAGCCGCTGGTCCCCGGCGCCGTCAAGGTGCCGCCGACCAACTTCTATCGGGCGACCGAGCACGCTGACGACATCGTCGCCTTCGGACTGTGGTCGGCCAACCAGATCGAAGAGGCCATCCTTCGCGAGGGGCCCGAGACGATCGCGGCAGTATTCCTCGAGCCCGTCCAGAACGCCGGCGGCTGCTTCACGCCGCCCCCGGGCTACTGGCAGCGGGTCCGCGAGATCTGTGACAAGTACGGCGTGCTGCTCGTCTCGGACGAGGTGATCTGCGCCTTCGGCCGGATCGGGACCTGGTTCGGCGGCCAGAAGTACGACTACGTGCCCGACATCATCACCGCGGCCAAGGGCATCACCGCGGGGTACGCGCCACTGGGCGCGATGATCGTCTCGGACCGGATCGCCGAGCCGTTCCAGCACGACGACACGGCCTTCCAGCACGGCTTCACCTGGGCGGGCCACCCGCTCTCGTGCGCCGTGGCACTCAAGAGCATCGAGATCATGGAGACCGAGCACGTCATCGAGAACGTCCAGGCGAACCAGGAGTACTTCCACGAGAGCCTGCTCGCGCTGCGCGACATTCCCATCGTCGGCGACATTCGCGGGACCGGCTACTTCTGGGGTGTCGAACTCGTCAAGGACCAGGAGACCAAGCAGGGCTGGTCGGGCGACGAAGCGGAGCGCCTACTGCGCGGCTACGTCTCACCCGAGATGTTCCGGCGCGGCCTGATCTGCCGCTCGGACGACCGGGGCGACCCGGTCGTGCAGCTCGCGCCGCCGCTCATCTCGACGCGCGACGACATCGACTTCATGGTCGGTGTGCTCCGCGAGGTCTTCACTGGAGCGTCCCAGCGGCAGTACTAATGCGACCGCCAGACTCGCTCTGGTGGTCCACGATGGGTGAGGAGGTCACGGCCCGACCGGCCCTGAACGCTCACGCCGACGTGGACGTGGCCATCATCGGTGGCGGCTTCACGGGCCTATGGACGGCCCGTGAAGCACTGCGCCGCGACCCGAGCCTGCGCGTGCTCGTCATCGAGAAGGAAGTCTGCGGCTTCGGGGCGTCGGGGCGCAACGGCGGCTGGGCGTCGGCCCTCTACCCCCAGAGCGCCGCGGCGGTGCGCGACGCCTACGGCGACGACGCCGCGACCCACCTGCGGCTCACCCTCGAGCGGGCCGTCGAGGACCTCGGCGACGCGGCCGCGGCCGACGGCATCGACGCCGACTTCGTGCGCGGCGGCACGCTGGTGTTCGCCCGTAGCGACGTGCAGGCGTCACGCCTTCATGCCGAGTTCGATGAGCTGCGCGCCGCCGGTGCGACGGACGTGCAGTGGCTCGGCGAGGACGAAGCGCGCGAGCGCGGCGCGGTCACCCACGCCCGCGGTGCGCTCTTCACGCCCCACTGCGCGCGCCTGCACCCCGCCAAGCTCGTCCGGGGCCTCGCACGCGCCGTCGAACGCGCCGGTGCGACCATCGTCGAAGAGACGGCGGTCACCCGGATCGTGGCCGGTGACGCGTCGCGGCGCGCCACCGTGGTGACCACGAACGGCTCGGTCCACGCCACCTACGTCGTGCGCGCGACCGAGGGCTACACGCCAACACTCGCCGGCTCGCGCCGATCGGTGGTCCCGCTGTACTCGCTCATGATCGCCACCGAGCCGCTCGGCGCCCCCTTCTGGGACGAGGTCGGGTTCGCCGACTACGAGACCTTCGCCGACGGGCGACACCTGATCATCTACGGCCAGCGCACGGCCGACGACCGGATCGCCTTTGGCGGACGCGGCGCCCCGTATCACTTCGGTTCCACGGTCGAGCCGCGCTTCGACCACAGTCACAAGGTCTTCGGGCTGCTCGAGTCGACGCTGCGCGACCTGTTCCCCACCCTGGCGGGCACGGTCACGCACCGCTGGGGCGGCCCACTCGCCATGCCGCGCGACCACGCGCCGTCGGTCGTGCTCGACCGTCACACGGGCCTCGGCAGTGTCGGTGGCTACACCGGCGACGGGGTCGTGCTCAGTCGCGTCGCGGCGACCGCCATGGCCGACCTGCTCGTCGACCCCGAGACCGAGACCGACTTCACGCGCCTGCCCTTCGTCCAACACCACTCGCGGCGCTGGGAGTGCGAGCCACTGCGCTGGCTCGGCATCAACGCCGGTCTCGGGGCGGCGACCTGGGCCGACCACCACGAGCGCCGTCACGACGCACCGAGCCGCGCGGGCGAGTGGGTCGAACGGCTGATGGGCTGAGTCAGCGCAGGATATTCACGGCCCGGGCGGCGACCACCGCGAACGTGACCAGCGACACGACGGACTCAGCGGCGAAGAGGGCCTTCGCGCGCGCACTCAGCGGCATGGCGTCCGCGGGGGCGAAGCTCGTCCCGTTGGCCAAGGACGTGTAGAGGTAGTCGGTGAAGTGCGGATACCAGTCCGGTGGCGCCAGCTGCGGATTCTCCATCTGGGGGAACTGCAGGTCGGGCCAGGCCGTCGTGTGGCCCGCCCGGCGGTGCGGACCGCCCCGGTCGATCTCCCAGAACCACAGGCCGAAGATGACGACGTTGGTGATCCAGATCGAGACCGCCGAATAGACCAGCTCGCGACCCTGGGTGACCGCGCTCGTGAGCAGGTGGTGCACGAGCAGGGCCATCGACATCACGTTGGCCACGCTGATCAAGGCGATGAGGACGATGGTGACCTGACGGACGAGCGGCGACTCATTGGGGTGGCGGTGGCGGCGCAGCGACAGCGGGATCAGCGGCAGGACGATCAGCACCGGCACGAGCCAGCGCGGGCCGATCACCAGCCGGCTGGGTAGCACGACGTAGAGCACGATGCACACGACGAGCGCCAGGGATGCGGGCCAGCGTGGTTCGGGTCGGGCGTCGGTCACGCCCGAAGATTAACTGAGTCGAATCTGGCCCATCGCCGCGACGTTCTGGGGCGAGATGAGCGACGGGATCGACGACGTCGAGCCGAACAACTTCTTCAGGATCGACTTGGTGACCGGCACGACGTCCTTCGCCGGCGGCGCGCTGATCGGCGTGCGCTGGTTGTAGGACAGCACCGTGACGGTGATCGAGGCCGTCGAGCGCTTCGAGGTGACCGTCAGCCCGAGCCCCGTCACCTCGCCCTGACTACCCACCGAGATGCTGAAGTCGACGGTGGCGAGGGTGGGCAGCGTCACGGGCAGCCCGGCCGGCGCGCGGATCGTCGTGTGGTCGCGGTAGAAGTTGTAGGTCGTCACCGTTCCCGAGGTCGTGACCGTCTTGCGGGTGTAGCCCGAGATGAGCGCGATGTCGGGCTTGGTCAGCTCGAGGGAGTAGCCGTAGAGCGACGGCGTCTTCATCGGGGTGCTGATCCACGAGCGCCCGACAATCGACTGCAGGTTCGACAGGCCCGCGTAGAGGTGCCGGTGGACCAGGCGCAGGTCCGCGTTGAGCGACGAGAAGGCGAAGGGCACGTGCACCGTCGCGTCGACGCTGTTGGTCACGAAATTGACCTTTACGTCGGCGTTGACCGAATAGGCCTGGCCCGTCGTGATGGCGACGGCGAGGTCGGCCGTTCGGGGCGGATACCCGTTGAGCGCCAGGTTGTCAGCCGTGCTCGAGCCAGGATTGGTGTCGGTTGCCGCCAGGACGATGCCCGTCACCGTCAGCGCGACGGCGACCACGACCAGCGCGATGGCGCCCGCCCGCTTGGAAAATGCCATGCGTCCACCCTAGTGAACAGCGGGTTGGACGACGTCGCTCAGGCCGTGCCGAGCAACTCGATGAACAGCTCGTGGGCGATGTTGCGGCCACTGGCGATGAAGCCGATTCGCGAGGTCGCGTCTCCGACCACGTCGGCCGTGATGGCGGCGTAGGCCGTGGTCGCCGAGCCCTCCATCACCAGGCCCGAGTTCTCCGCGACCTCGCGGACCCCGTGGCGGATCGCGACCTCGGGCACGAGCACGAGCGGCACGCCGAAGCGCGCGATCAGCTCGTTGGTCACCGCGCCGTCGTCGCCGCCACCCGCCAGCCCGTCGGCGATCGTCTCGTGGTGCACCACCTCTTCCATGGGCGTGCCGCGCAGCACGTGGTACATCGCGGCGCTCTCCTCGGGCTGGACGCCCGTGATTCGCACGTCGCCCCGGCCGTGGGCCTCGCGCGACAGCAGTACGCCCGAGATCAGGCCGCCACCGCCCACCGGCACCACGAGGTGCTCGAGGTCGGGCACCTGCTCGATGAGTTCGTCAAAGACCGTGGCCTGGCCCGCGATGACGCTCGTGTCGTTGAAGGGCGAGATGTAGCGGATGCCCCGCTGGCTCGCCAACTCGAGCGCGTGCGCCTGAGCCTCGTCGTAGCTGGAGCCGACCTGGATCAGCTCGATGTCGTAGCGGCGCAGTTTCTGGACCTTCGCGATGGAGGCGTTCGCGGGCACGACGACCGTGGCCGGCACGCCGAGCAGCATCGACGCGTGGGCGATGCCCAGACCGTGGTTGCCGGCTGACGACGTGATCACTGCACCCGAGGGGTCCTCTCGGTGCGCCGCGTCGATGGCGCTGAGCGCTCCTCGCACCTTGAACGATCCCGTGACCTGCAGGCCCTCGAGCTTCGCGGTGACCAGGCGGTCGCGCATGTTCAGCGTCACGGCCGGAGTCGGAACGAGATAGCGCGCGATGACCTCGCGAGCCGTCTCGAGCTGTTCGGGTGTCGGTGCCGCGACGTGTCGAATCATGGGGAAACCTCCGTGTTTACCTTAGTGGGGGCCGTTCCGTCGTTTCGGTTGCCCACCAGTAAGGTCGGCCCGTGCACTCGGTTCTCGACGTCGTCGTCCTGTCCTCGGTCGCCTTCGTGGGCACGATGTTCGATAACTACTTCGCCTTCGCCGCCCAGCTGCTCGTCACCGACCCCGCGCGATTCCGGCGCGTCGCGTGGGCCCAGGCGGTCGGGGTCGCGATGCTTGTCGTCGTCGCCGCCGCCGTCGGCTCGGTGCTCACCGCCATACCCGTGCATTGGACGGGACTGTTCTGTGTCGCGCCGTGGTCGATGGCCTGGTACCGCTGGCGCCACCACGACCACCACGCACCAGCGACCTATCGACGCGGTGCGCTCACCACCGTGCTCGTGACCGTCGCGCTCGGCGGGGACAACCTCGGCGTGTGGATCCCCCTGCTGCGCGTGGACGGCCTCGTCTACGGGATCCTCACCGTCGCGGTCTTCGCGGTCTGGGAGCTCGTGTTTCTACTCAGCGCGCAGCGTCTGACGCGACACCCGCGCGTCGCCGCCTTCGGGGAGGCGAACGCCCATCGAATCACCCCGTGGGTCTATCTCGTGCTGGGCGGACTGATCCTCGTCGAAAGCGGGCTCCTCTAGCCCGGAGACGCCAGGCCGACCGCTAGCGTCGAAGCCGTGTCAACGACGACCGCCAATCAGACGCTCAACCGATTGACGGTGATCGTGGCGCTGCAGTGGATGGGCGCGACCCTCGGCCTGCCGCTGCTCCCGCTCTTCCTCGAGCACCGCGGCGGCACGCCCACGGTCATCGGCTTCATCATGGCCGCCTTCTTCGTCGCCGGCGTGGCCACCCAGTTCGCGCTCGGCCACCTGGCCGACCGCTTCGGTCGGCGCCCGATCCTCATCGCGAGCCTCGTCGTCTACGGCCTCGCGAGCATGACCTACCTCCTCCCGGTGGCCGCACCGTGGTTCGCGCTGACCCGCGGCTTCCAGGGTGCGGCGGCCGGCGCCATCGAGGTCGCATCGCTCTCGGCGGTATCGGCCCTGTTCCCCGAGTCCGAACGGGGCCGAGCGGTCTCGCGGATCATGGCCGCCCAGCTGCTCGGGATCGCCATCGGACCGGTCGTCGGCGTCGTGGCGTCGGTGCGCACCCTCGGCTGGGCCTTCTTCGTGACCGGGGTCATCAGCCTGCTCGCCGCGGTCCAGACGGGCCGCATCTCGCTCGGCGACGTCGTGGACACCTCGCTGCCACTGCCCAAGCTCCAGTGGACGCCCCAAGTGCTCGGCTCGCTGACCGCGGCGAGCGCGACGGGCCTCGCGATCGGCGTCTACGAGGCGTGCTGGAGCCTCCTGATGCACGCGCACCACGCCTCCACCCTGCAGATCCGGCTGAGCTGGACCCTCTTTAGCGTCCCCTGGGTCGCGCTCAGCCGAGCCGGCGGATGGCTCGCCGACCACGCGAATCGACGCGTGACGGCCTTGCTCGGCTTGCTCAACGTCGCCTTCTTCCTCTCGCTCTACCCGCACATCCACAACAACGTCGCGCTGCTCCTGCTGGGATCGCTCGAGTCAATCGGCACGTCGCTGTCGATGCCGTCCATCTCGTCGCTGCTCACCCAGGGCGCGGACTCGCGTGAGCTCGGGCGACGCCAGGGCCTCTACGCGACCGCCAACACCGCCTCGCTGGCCATCGCCGCGAGCGTGTCGGGTTACCTCTTCACGATCAACGAGGCGCTGCCCTTCACGGTAATGGCGATCACATCGGCGGTACTCACGGTGACCACGCTCGCGTGGTGGCGAGACGTTCGGGGCCACGTGCGCGCGGCGCCCAGCGAGGCCGCGATTACTTGATCCAGATCTGATCCCACCGGGTCGAGCCCAGGTCGGGGTTCAGACAGCGCGTCGTCCCGTCGCCCGCGGTGGCGTAGGCCCAGTTCTGGATGTTGTCCCGAGCCGCCCAGCCCGTCACGACGAAGGTCAGGAACAGGTACGGGATGTCTTTGGCGAACTGCTGGTTCACCTTCGCCCACAGGGAGCGCAACTGGCCCGAGTTGGCCGGTGACGCGAGCGCGTTGAGCATGGCCGACTCGACGACCGGGTCGCCCAGGTGCGCGAAATTCACCGCGCCGGCGATGAAGGTGTTCGCGGGCAGGGCGGGGAGTCCGAGGCCTCCCTGGGCCGGCGACGCCGTCGCGGGCTGTGAGACGAACCAGACGTAGTTGAGGGCCGGGTCGACGCCGCCGAACTGGATCCAGTCCGCGCAGTCGTACTGCCCGAGGATCACGTTCTCGATCAGCGTCGACTGGGTCAGCGGCCGCGGGGTCACCGTGATGCCGACCGCCTGGAGCTGCTGGGACAGGAACGCGAAGCCCTTCGCCGACGACGCGCTGCCGGCGATGTAGTCCATCACGAAGCCGACCGTCGAGACCTTGTGATTGGCCTTGTAGGCGTCGACCAGTTCCTTGGCCTTCTTCGGGTTGTAGGACGGGTAGTGGGGGTTGCGGTAGTAGGGCGACGACGTCTTGTAGATGCCGTCCGATATCGGCTGGACCCCGCCGGCGACCACCGTGTGGAAGGTCTTGCGGTTGATCGCCATGGCGCAGGCCTGGCGGATCGTCACGTCGTTCAGCACGGGCTTGAGCTTGGTGTTCCACGTCAGGGTCGACGGATCGACGGCGCCCATGGTCCCCTCGTAGTCGGCGAACTGCACGGGCGTCGGCACCGCCTGACCCTTCTCGATGTAGGAGAGCGCGCCGGGCACGCCCGCCGTGGCGAACTCGCCGGCCCAGGCGAAGTACTGGTTCATCGTGCCCGTCGTGTTGACGATCAGGCAGAGCGAGTCGGGATTCGTCGGGTCGTTGACGTCGGTGCGGTACTTGATGCCCTTCATGGTCTTGAGGTTCGCCACGCTCGAACCGTCCTGGGTCAGGATCATGTCGACCTGACCCGACTGCAGGGCGAGGTTGCGCGTCGGGTCGTCGGGGATCGTGCGGAAGGTCACCCCATCGAGGTAGGGCAGCCGGCGGTGGTGGCCGTCCTTGCGCCAGTACTTCGGATTGCGCTTGAACTTCGACTCGAAATTGACCTGCCAGGACTCGACGACGAAGGGGCCCGTCCCGATCGGATTGCCCGTGTAGGTCGGCGAGAAGGTGTCGGGATGGGCCATGTAGGCGGTCTGCTGCTCGCAGAGCGCGCCGTAGGGGAAGGTCGAATACGAGATGACCAGGTCGAACTTCACGACGTAGGCGCTCACCTTGGTGACCGAGGCGATAATCGGGCGGATCGCGAGGCCGACGGTCGGGTCGGCGGCGGCGGCGTTGAAGTTCGCCACCACGATGTCGGCGTTGAAGGGGTCGCCGTTGGAGAACGTCACGCCCTGGCGCAGGACGACCGTCCAGGTCTTGTACAGGTTGCTCGGCGTGGCCGAGAGCGCGAGCATCGGCAGCCAGGTGCGGCCGTTGGCCGAGGAGACGAAGAGCGCGTCGTAGAGCGCGTTGGCCACGCAGAAGCCCGAGGAGTCCATCTTGCCCTGGGCGCCGTTGAAGATGTGATAGTTCGGCACGTCCGAGACCAGACCGACGCGCAGCGTCCCGCCCAGCGTGGGCTTGCCGAGGTTGACGCCGGGCGCGGCGCCAGCGGCCGTGGCGAGCAGGTCGTCGACGACCGAACCGGCCATCGCAATGCCGCCCACCGTCGCCGCCGAATGGGTGAGGAACGTCCGCCGGTCAATCGTCGAAGTCATCGTCAACTTCCTCTCGCATCAGGATCCGGCCCTGTTGCCGAGTCCCCCCTTGCGGTGAACCTAGCAATCTCGGGCTGGGCAACAACGTCGGACCGGCCAAACTTTCTCTTAGACCGCTCTCAGTGACCGCCCAGTCGGCGTGGGCCAGGGCCGCGATTTCTCCTTCAAATCAGGGTCCGGGTGGCGGGAGGAACCACCCGGACCCTGACGATCTCTGGGGCCGTCAGTTGGCCATCATGTCCAGTCCGGGGCGAAATCGCCCACCGTTGCCCGGCCCGGCGGCCCACGCGCCGTCCGTCGGGGACCCGCTAATACCGACATTGGACGCGTCAAGGACCGTGTGGCTGGCACCGACCGTCCCCTCGGCCTCGATGACCGTGCCCGTGGTCACGTCGCCCAGGGTGGCACTCGAGCCCGACTTGGTATACGTGGTCGAGTTGCCGACCTGGATCGTGCGATAGAAGCCCTGGGCGTCGCTCACGACGATGGTGCTGCCCGAGACTGAGACGACCGAACCCGACACGTGCGCGAGGTCGATCTCGATGGCCGACGCTGTCGCGGCATTCGTCACCGACGGCCGGACCTGGACCCGCTCACCGACCGCGAGGGCGGACGCCGAGGCGCTCGCCATCCCCTCGCTCACCGTGGTTGACGGCTCGACCGCGTAGGTGGAGGACGTTCCGTCAGGCAGCTGCAGCGTGATCGAGGTGGCGCTTTCGGCGGTCACGACCCCGCTCGGGGCCCCGCCGCCGGGTCCGTGCGCCGGAACCACGACGACGGTGGTGGCGGTCGTCGAGCCCGACGCTGCGACCATGACCGCCACGTTCTCGCCGATCGTGACGGCCGACGCGGTGGCGGTGGCTCCATCCTTGCGAAATACCGTCGAGCCCGTCAGGGCGTAGGTCGAAAGCGTCCCGCTGGGATCCTGCACGGTGATGGAGGTGGCGTTCACGGCCGTGACGACGCCCACGGCGCCGAGGTCGCCAAAGGGGGCGTGGTCGCCAAAGGGGGCGTGATCCCAGGCGTGGCGGGCGGCGGCGACCGTCGTCGGCGCCGAGGTCGCGCGCGACCCGGTGGTCGACGCGGCGCCGGCGACGCCGATGCCCGTCGCGAGTGCCCCGATCGCCACCACGGTCGAGACGCCAACGCGCTTGCCGATCCTGTGTTCGTTCCTGGAGGACATCGTTGCCTGCTTTCTGTCTCGAGGGAGGGTGGGATCGAGACCTGACCATCCTGGCGAGGCCCCCTGAGGCGCCGATGTGGTCTCGCTAAGAGCCCACTAAAACTCCAGCCGCCCGCTCGACTCGGCAAACCACCGCGGCGGGCCGCGCATCGGGCAGACTGGCTCCGTGCGGCTAGCACCTCACGGAGCCGTTCGGATGAGACACATCTATTAGGGAGGACCACGAACGTGGCGTCGACGTTGGGAACACACGACGGCTCGGTTGAAGACGAGCCGTTTCACATAGAACAACACGGGATTGACTACATTCCCGAGGAGGAACGGTGGGCGACCGCCCGCAATATCGGTGCGATGTGGACGGGGTCGGCGGTCAACGTCGAGTACTTCATCTACGGCGCGATCCTGATGGGCTTCGGGTTCAGCTTCTGGACCGCATTCAGTCTGATCGTGCTCGGCAACCTCTCGTACCTGCTGCTCGGCGTCGCGTCACTGCAGGGACCCGAGTCGGGCACGACCGCCTTCGCGATCAGCCGGGCGCCCTTTGGCCTGCGGGGATCGCGCGTCGTGAGCTTCTTCAACTGGATCACCCAGCTGGGATTTGAGACCGAGGGCCTGATCCTCATCGTCGGCGCGGCGATGGTGCTCTTCCAGATGGCCGGCATCCACGTCAGCAGCCCGCTCAAGGTGATCCTGATCATCCTCGCCGCGGCCATCCAGGCCGTCATGCCGTACCTCGGCCACGCGACGATGGTGAAGATCCTGCGCGCGCTGATCATCCCCTTCGTGGCGATCTTCGCCCTGCTCGCGATCTTTGACCTCAAGCACGGCTCGGTGCACTTCAAGGGATTCCTCGGCGGCTGGGAGCTCTACACCGCGGGCCTCGCCTTCACGATCGCCCTCTCGGGCCTCGGCTGGACCGAGTGCGGCAACGACTACACCCGCTACCTGCCCCGCGACTCCAAGAAGGGGGCGATCGTCGGCTGGGTGTTCCTCGGCACCGCACTGCCCGAGATCGTCCTGATGACCCTGGGTGCGCTCACCTACACCTTCATCTCCTCGAGCGCCCAAGTGGCCGCCTGGAACGGCTCGAACCCGCTGCAGGCGCTCTACGGCCAGCACTTCATCCCGACCTGGGTCGTCGCGGTCTTCCTCGTCTTTGCGATCGTCCAGCTCTTTGGCATCAACTCCCTCGACCTCTACAGCTCGGGGGTCTCGGTCCAGGCGATGGGGATCCACCTCAAGCGCTACCAGGCGGTCGTGATGGACAGCATCATCGCCGGGCTGCTCACGATCTACGCCATGTTCCAGTCGACCTTCTCGCTCTACATGAAGGAGTTCGTCGGGGTCATCATCGTCTGGATCGCACCGTGGTTCGGGGTGTACATCATGGACTGGATCCTTCGCCGATTCCGCTACAACCCGGCCGAGCTCCAGCGCACCGACCGCGAGGGCCTCTACTTCGGCGGCAAGAGTGGGGTCAACTGGAACGCGATCGTCGCATTCTTCGTGGGCCTCGTCGCCTCGACCCTCGCCTACTCAAAGGCGCCGCCGCCGGTCAACTTCCCGTTCCACTGGATGACGCCGATCTCCAACCACTACGGCGCCTTCTACTGCACCGGCACCGCGAGCGCCAACTGCGGTCAAGCCGGCTGGTTCGGCGGCGCCGACTTCTCGATTCCCATGGGCATCCTGGTCGCTGCGATCCTGTACTTCCTCTTCGAGAAGGTTACGGGCTACGTCGGCATGCAGGTCGCGCGCCAGAAGGAACTCGAGCCGACACGCTGATCCGTCTCGCGAACAACGAACGAGCCCCGGGGCAATGCCCCGGGGCTCGTTCGTTGTTCGGCTTGGTCAGTGGTTACGACTGGGGCTGAATCCGTACAAGCAAGGCTTGCGGCGTTGAGCCAGACGGGCCGGGCACTAACACCACGTGCACGTGTGCAGGCGGCACCGTAGTAAGGCTTCCCACATTCGAGATAAGTGGCGCGACAGTGGTTCCGTTCGCCAAAAGGGACTCAAGACCGAAGTAGACGGTTACGGGCGTGTTGTTCTTCGTCGTGACAACCATGCTCGTTGTTCCATTGACCGACGCGACCACGCCCTCGATCGGGTGGATCTTCGTGGACTGGATCGCAATCTTTGACGCCATGTACGACGCGGTCGTTGACGTTGACGTCGGTGTGACGTGCACACGTTCGCCAGCGACGAGGTTCACTAGTCCGACCGTGTTGTGGCCCATCGTGACGACGGTGGCCGGAGTCACCGACGAAAACAGGACCGTCATGGTCACGTTTCGACGGACGGTAACGGCCATCGACATCGTCCCGTTGACCGACGAGATCATGCCCTCAATCGGGTGGATCTTGGTAGGCACGATTCGAATCGTCGCGGCGATGTAGGTAGTAGCCGTGGAACCCGTCGCCGGGGTGACGAACACGCGCTCGCCCGTCACGAACACCGGTGCGGCTGGAACAGAGGTGTGACCGACAATGAACTTCGTGCCGGCGTTGTACGTCACGGTGACACCCGTCAACCGGGGTGACGACACGACAAATGAGGTCGAGATCACAACCGAGGTAATAGTGCCTTCGATCGGGCGAAACTTGGCACCACCATGGTCATGATTGGACGCACGAACACTCAACGTGACCGAGGCCCGTGCACCGTTCGCCGATGCACCAGCGATTCCAGCGCCGCTAACGACGAGTGCCGCAACGATGGCGGCGGCGCTGGCGCTGCGGGTTAACTTCACTTTCAGATTTCGGTTCATAGACCCTTCCTTCGGTTGACCTTTAGTAACCATGTCCAGTGTGGCCGCCCTCATTTAAAAAGACCTGTGCAGAACCTGGGTAACGCCTGAAATCTATAGCAAAACGGGTGCGGATTGCCAGGCATCCCCGCGATTGCTTAGCCGGCCCAGTCCTCGGTGAGCCCTCCGGCTCCATCGGGGCGAAAGACGGGAATCGCCCCGAGGGCTTGGACCATCGCCGCATCGTCACCCAGTGACGAACGCCACAGGGACGCCTCGGTCACCAGTGTTCCGATCGCGGCCACGTCGGCGTCGATCCGGCGAAGTAGCCGTAGGGCCGCCCCAGTGGACGCGCCCGTCGAGATCACGTCGTCGACGATGGCGACGCGCTTGCCCGCCACGTCGCCGATCCTCGCGCGGTCAAACAGGAGCCGCTGATCGGCGTCGGTGGTGATCGAGCGCACCGACTCGGTCACCGCATCAGCCAGGTGGATCTTGGGCGTCTTGTGCAAGATGACGTACTGGTCGAGTCCGAGGTGCCGCGTGACCTCCACGGCCAGGGGGATGCCCATCGTCGCCACGGTGGCCACGATGTCGACGTCGTGGGGACGCAAGAGTTCCGCCAACTCCTCGCCGGCCCGTGACATGAACCGCACGCCCATGTCGACCGTGATCAAGAGCGCCAGCGACAGGTCCTCTGACAGTGGCACCACCGGCAACGAGACCCGCTGAGAACCGATTTCTACCTCGTACGTGCGCCGTTCCACCGTGGTCGAGCATACTGAGCCCATGACGACCGCCCCGACACCGCTCGACCACGACCTCGCCCGACGCATGCTCGATACCGCCATCGACGAGGCCGTGCGCGGTCGAGACGAGGGCGGCATCCCGATCGGCGCCGCGCTCTTCACGCGGACCGGCGAGCTCCTCGGCGCCGGGCACAATAGACGGGTCCAAGAGGACGACGCGTCGGTGCACGCCGAGACCGACGCCTTCCGGCGCGCGGGCCGTCGCCGGGGCTACCGCGACACGGTCATGGTCACGACGCTCTCGCCGTGCTGGTACTGCTCGGGACTCGTGCGTCAGTTCAACATCGGCGCCGTGGTAATCGGCGAGTCGACCAACTTCTCGGGCGGCCACGAGTGGCTCGCCGAACTCGGCGTCGAGGTGATCGTGCTCGACGATCCGACCTGCACCGAGCTGCTCGGCACCTTCATCCACGACCACGCCCAACTCTGGAACGAGGACATCGGGGAGTAGTTAGCGAACAGGTGGTCCGAAGAGTCGGTCGCCCGCGTCGCCGAGCCCGGGCGTGATGTAGCCGGTGTCGGTGAGTTGCTCGTCGAGCGCGGCGGCCACGATGGTCACGTCGGGGTGGCGCGACAGCACGAACTCGACGCCGGGACGCGCGGCGATCAGGCACAGCACGGTGGTATCGGTCGCGCCGCGCGAGGCCAGCATCGTGAGGACCATGTCGAGTGAGCCCCCGGTCGCGAGCATCGGATCACAGATCACCACGTGGGCGCCGACCAGGGAATCGGGCAGGCCGTCCAGGTAGACGTCGGGCAGCAGGGTCGTCTCGTTGCGACGCAGGCCGACGAGGCAGACCCGCGTGTGGGGCAGAACCTCCTGGACCGCCGGGCTCATGCCGAGGCCCGCGCGCAGGATCGGCACGATGACGTACTCGGTGTCGACCTTTACCGCGGGCGCGCCGGACTTGACGGGCGTGTCGACCGTGGTCGGCGTGGTCGGCGTGTCTCGAAAGGCCTCGTAGGCGACGAAGCGCGAGATCTCGCGCGCCAGGCGCAAGAAATCGGCGTTGGACGTGGCGCTGTCGCGCAGCTGGCGAACCTTGTCGGCGACGATGGGGTGATTGACGACGAGTGGCGTAGGCACGACGTCACATTACGTCGCGCGGCGATTGCGCGTCGGCTCCGCGGGCTGTCTGCACGATGTCGCCCGGTACGATGCCTCGGTGACCTTGGACGCGCGTGACTCGATCGAAACCGATCGGGCCGACAGCGATCCGCTGGGCGGGGTCTACTCGAGTTATCCCGGTCCGAGTGCGCAGATCTCGCGCGATCCGGCACTGCCGTGGTGGCGTCGGGTCCTGCCGGTAATCGCCTCGCACCGCTACACGTTCGCCCTCGCCATCAGCCTCTCGTTCATCAGCCTCGTCTTCCAGACCCTGGTGCCCCAACTACTCAACGGCGCGATCGACCACTCCCTCGTCGCCCATTCCGCCGCCCTGTCGACCGCCGTCATCGAAGTGCTGGTCGTCGGCCTGATTGCCGGCATCACCGGCATCGTCTCGCGCCAGTACGTCTTCAAGACCGCCTACAACGTCGAGGCCGACCTGCGCTCGCTCATCTACGAGCACCTCGCCTGGCTCTCCTTCAGCTTCTACGACCAGGTCCAGTCGGGCCAGCTGATCAGCCGGGCCAACAGCGACATCCGCAGCGTGCAGATGTACTCCACCTTCGCGCCGCTCATCGTCGTGCAGAGCTTCATCGGCGTGATCGCCTTTGGCTTCATGCTCTCGATCAACGTCGTCCTGGCGCTGATCGCGATGATCGTCATGCCGATCCTCTACTTCGTCGGGATCAAGATGCGCCGGGTCATGTTCCCGATCTCCTGGATCACTCAGGCGCGCCTCGCCGACGTGGCGACCATCGTCGACGAGAACGTCAACGGCGTGCGGGTCGTCAAGTCCTTCGCCCAGGAAGAGGCCGAGGTCAACCGGCTCGCTGACGCCGCCGAGCGCGTGGCGTGGGCCTACATCAAGGACGCCCAGCTGCGCGCCATCTGGTCCCCGTGGGTGCAGAACCTCCCCCAACTCGGACTCGCCCTCGTGCTCGTCTTCGGCGGCTGGATGGTCATCGACGGACACCTCGGCATCGGCGCGATCCTCGCCTTTAACGCCTACCTGCTGATGCTCCAGGCGCCGTTCATGATGCTCGGCCAGCTCGTCATGATGGGCCAGCGCGCCAAGGCCAGCGCCGAGCGGATCTTCGAGATCCTCGACGAGAACCCCACGATCACCGAGCGGCCCGGGGCGTACGACCTGGTGGACGTCAAGGGGCACATCGAGTTCGACCACGTCAGCTTCCACTACGGCGACGGGCCGGCGATCCTTGGCGACTTCAGCGCCGTCATCGAGCCCGGCGAGACGGTCGCCATCGTGGGGCGCACGGGATCGGGCAAGTCCACCGTCGCGCGGCTGCTCACACGGTTCTACGACGCGACCGACGGCGCCGTTCGCATCGACGGCCACGACGTCACCGACCTCACATTGCACTCGCTGCGCACGGCGGTCGGCGTCGTGATGGACGAGCCGTTCCTCTTCTCGATCTCGATCCGTGACAACATCGCCTACGGCCGGCCCAACGCGTCGATGGACGAGGTGGTCGCCGCGGCCCAGGCGGCCAACGCGGCCGAGTTCATCGAGCGGCTGCCCCACGGCTACGACACCGTGGTGGGCGAACGGGGCTACACCCTCTCGGGCGGCCAGCGCCAGCGCATCGCCATCGCTCGGACCTTGCTCGTCAACCCGCCGGTGCTGATCCTCGACGACGCGACCAGCGCCATCGACGTGCACGTCGAGGCGGGGATCCACGAGGCGCTGGCGCACCTGCTCGAACGGCGCACCACCATCGTCATCGCCCATCGCGTCTCCACGATCGCGCTCGCCGACCGCGTACTCGTGCTCGACGACGGGCGCGTCGTCGCCTCGGGCACCCACGACGCCCTGCTCGCGACGACCCCGCTCTACGCCCAGATCCTCGCCCAGGCCACGAGGGAGGGCGACTGATGGCTTGGGGCGGCGGCTTCACTGGCGGGTTCGGGGGCGGCGGTCACCGCAGCGCCACGGACAACGGCCTGCCGTTCGGGGGGATCCCGAGCGAACTGATGGACGAGGCGACCAAGTTGCTCGCCACCGAGCCGGTTCACGAGCCCGCAAATCTCACCTTCACCCAGCGCCCTTCGGCGGCCGAACGCCAGCAGCTCAGCCTGGCGCGCCTGGTCGGGCGCTACCCGCGCTACCTCTACGGCGGCTCGATGCTCGTGATCGCGATCAGCTTGGTCCTGCAGGCCGGCCCCAAGCTCACCGAGTACGCGATCAACAACGGCATGGTCCCGGGCCACCACTCGCTGACGGTGGTCGTCGTCTGTGGCGTGGTCTACCTGGTCCTCGCGCTCGCGAGCGCCTTCCTTCAGCGTGCCCAGGTGGACGTCACGGGTCGTCTCGCCTCGCGGGTCATGCACGACCTGCGCATCCGGGTGTTCACCCATCTCCAGCGGCTGAGCCTGGGCTTTTTCACCGAGGAGAAGGCCGGCGTCCTGATGAGCCGCATGACCAGTGACATCGAAAACCTCCAGCAGCTAGTCCAAGACGGCATCAGCCAGTTCGCCGTCCAGGGATTGACGATGGTGGTCATCACGGTGATCCTGTTCGCGACCAACGTCGCCCTGGCGACCTGGACCGTGCTGCTCGTCGTGCCACTGCTCTTCGTCTTTTCCATCTGGTTCCACCAGGCGAGCGAGCGCGGCTACCTGCGCACCCGCGACCGGATCGCCAACGTGCTCGCCGACCTGTCCGAGTCGCTTTACGGCATCCGCGTCGTGACCGCGAACAACCGCCAGCGCCGCAATATCCGCAACCACCGCCACGTCGTGGGCGCCTACCGCGACGCCAACCTCTACACCGGCCGGGTGAGCAGCATCTACGGCCCGTCGACCGTGATGATCGGCATCCTCGGCCAGGGGCTCCTGCTCGCGATCGGCGGGCGGCTCGTGCTCGAGCACAAGCTCACCATCGGCGCCCTGATCGCCTTCTTCCTCTACCTCAACCGGTTCTTCTCGCCCATCCAGCTCCTCGTCCAGCAGTACAACGCGCTCCAGCAGGGCCGCTCCTCGATCACGCGCCTGCGCGAGTTGCTCGAGACGGCACCGAGCGTCGACGAGGACGAGCACGCCACGACCCTCGGCCCGGTCGAAGGGCGGATCACGTTCGAGCACGTGAGCTTCGGCTACGACCCCGACCGGCCGGTGCTGACCGACGTCAACCTGGAGATCGCCGCTGGGGAGTCGATCGCCTTCGTCGGCCCGACCGGCGCGGGCAAGTCCACGATCGCCAAGCTCGCGAACCGCTTCTATGACCCGACGTCGGGCCGGGTCCTCATCGACGGTGTCGACGTGCGCACGGTCACCCTGCACTCGCTGCGCTCCCAGGTCGGCGTCGTGCCCCAGGAGCCCTTCCTCTTCGCGGGCTCGATCCGCACCAACCTCGCCTTCGGCCGCCCCGACGCCACCGACGCCCAGATCGAGCAGGCCATCGACGTGGTGGGGCTGCGCGAGCTCGTGGACCGACTGCCCAACGGTATCGACGCCGAGGTCCACGAGCGCGGCCAAACGCTGTCGGCGGGCGAGCGCCAGCTGCTGGCGCTCGCGCGGGCCTTCCTCGCCGCGCCGCGGATCCTGATCCTGGACGAGGCCACCTCGTCGCTCGACCTGCAGAGCGAGACGATCGTCGAGCGGGCCCTCGACCGAATCCTCGAGGGCCGCTCCGCCATCCTCATCGCGCACCGGCTCACCACGGCCCAGCGCGCCGACCGCATCGTGGTCGTCGACCACGGAGGCGTCGTCGAGTCCGGCACCCCGAGCGAACTCCTCGCGGCCGGTGGCGCCTACGCGACGATGTACGCCTCGTGGCTCGCCTCGGGCGGGCGCGACACCCGGCGAGAATCCGACTAGTCGACCATCGAGCGCACGGCTTCGATGAGCGACGCCGCGCTCTGGCCGGGCTGGGGCAGTGGGTGCACCTGCAGGTGGGTGACCCCCGCCTCGGCGAAGGCCGCCACCCGTTCGGCGACGTAGCTGGCCGGGCCGCAGAGCGTGGTCAACTCGAGGAACTCGGCGGGCACGGCGGCCTCGGCCTCGCGCTTCTTGCCCGCGAGGTAGAGGTCCTGGATCTCGGCCGCCTCGCGCTCAAAGCCGTAGCGCACGGCCAGCTCGTTGTAGAAGTTCTTGCCCTTGGCGCCCATGCCCCCGACGTAGAGCGCCACCATCGAGCGCTGCAGGTCGCGCAGTGCGACGATCTCCTCGCCCTCGCCGATGGCGAGCAGGCCGCCCGCGGTGATCATCAGGTCGCCCAGCGCCGGGTCGCGCTTGGCACGCCCCGCGGCGAGCGCGTCGCCCCACACGTCGTGCGCGCGCTCGGGAATGAACAGGATCGGGATCCAGCCGTCGGCGACTTCGGCCGTGAGCGACACGTTCTTCTCGCCGAGCGACGCGATCCACACCGGGATCGACGGGCGCAGCGGGTGGGCGATGATCTTGAGCGGCTTGCCCAGTCCCGTTCCCTGCTCGGGCGCGAGGGGCATGCGGTAGTGCTTGCCCTGGTGCTCGAGCGGCGCCTCGCGGCGCCACACGTCGCGACAGATCGAGACGATCTCGCGGGTGCGCCCGAGGGGATCGGTGTAGGGCACGCCGTGGAAGCCCTCGATGACCTGGGGACCGGAGGCCCCGAGCCCGAGGTGGAAGCGCCCGTCCGAGAGGGCGTCGATGCCCGCCGCGGTCATCGCGATCAGAGTCGGCGTGCGGGTGTAGATCGGCAGGATCGCCGCGCCGATCTCCACGCGCTCGGTCAGTGCCGCCAGGTAGCCCATCAGGGACGGGCTGTCAAAGCCGTACGCCTCGGCGACCCAGACGAGGTCGAGACCGGCCCGCTCCATGTCGGCCACGTCTCGCGCGGCCTGCTTGAACCCGCCCGCGTAACTCAGCATCGTGGAGATCTTCACGGTCCGTCCCTTCGTCAAATCGTCAGCGTACCGGACCGTGACGTCGTGGCCCGGGTTGCGTGTCCTACGCTGGTAGCGAAGGCGCCAATGCCCTCACCGAGACCAAAGGCTGGTGACAACGTGGTCACACGTCCCAATGAAACACCTCCGCACGAGTTCAATCCGTGGCTGCGAGTGGTGTCGCTGATCGAGGAGGCCGGGCAACTGCTCGGACTGCACGACGACATGATCGCAAGGATCGTCACACCCGAACGAATCCTGGAAGTCGCCGTGCCGGTGCGCATGGACGACGGCGAAGTACGCATGTTCACCGGCTGGCGCATCCAGCACGACACCTCGCGCGGCCCGGGCAAGGGCGGCATCCGGTTCCACCCGAGCGTGAACGCCGACGAGATCGCCGCGCTGTCGGCTGACATGTCGATCAAGTGCGCCGTCGTGAACATCCCCTACGGCGGGGCCAAGGGCGGCGTGCGCGTCGACCCGTCGACGCTCTCGCGCGCCGAGCTCGAGCGGCTCACGCGCCGCTACGCCTTCTCGATCGCGCCGATGATCGGGCCCGACCGCGACATCCCCGCCCCCGACATCAACACCGACTTCCAGGTGATGAGTTGGATCATGGACACCGTCTCGATGCTGCGCGGACACAACACGCCCGGCGTCGTGACGGGCAAGCCGCTCTCGATCGGCGGGAGCCTCGGCCACGCCGGCGCCACCTCGCTGGGCGTGACCATCGTCACTACGGCGCTGCTGCAGCGCATGGGCCGCATGGCCAACGAGCAGCGCGTCGTCATCCAGGGCTACGGCAAGGTCGGCGCGCCGCTCGTGAAGCTGCTGAGCGACCGCGGCATGAAGGTCGTCGGCATCGCCGACGTGCGCGGTGCGGTCCACGTGCCCGACGGGATCAACCCGACGCTCATCGCCAAGCACTTCGCCGAGGCCGGCACGGTGGTCGGCTACCCCGGCAGCGAGACAATCCCCGCTGACGAGCTCTTCTCGTTGCCGAGTGACATCGCCATCCCGGCGGCCCTCGGCGGCGTCATCACCGAGAAGGTCGCCGAGACGATGAGCGCCACGATCATGGTCGAGGCCGCCAACGGCCCCACGACCGGTGAAGGCGCGGCGATCCTCGCCGCCCGCAACGTGCCCGTGATCCCCGACGTCCTCGCGAACGCCGGTGGCGTCGTGGCGTCGTACTTCGAGTGGGCCCAGGACCTCCAGGGCTTCATGTGGGAGCCGGAGCTCTTCCAGCAGCGCCTCGAGAAGACCATGAGCGACGCCTTCAACCACATCTGGAAGCGCCACCAGGAGCTGAATGTGACACTGCGCGAGACGGCCATCGCCGTCGGCGTGGAGCGCATCGCCGAAGCGACCGAAGTCCGCGGCCTCTTCCCCTGATCACTACCGGTCGGCGAATGCCGGCGCCGCGGCGGTGCTCGCCGTGGCGCCGGCATTCGCCGTTTCTGGCCGCCACCAGGGCGCCGTCGAGACGGCGATAGCGTGGCGAGGTGGCGGCGTCGTCGCCCGGTCCCCGGCGGACCGTCCGACCAACGGAGCACGACATGAGCGCCTCAGTGAACCAGCCCGAGAAAGACGACCACGAGCGGACCGGCCGAAAGCCGTTCCCGGCCCGGGGCGCGACCGCCGCGGCGGTGATGGCCGAACTCTTCGAGCGGAAGACCGCCGACGCCGACTGGCAGCGCGGGCGCACCTTCAACCTCGTCTACCCGACCGGTCGCGCCGACGTCGACCGCGTGCTCACCGAGGCCAACAACGCGTACCTGTTTGAGAACGCCCTCAACCCCGCGCGGTTCCCGAGCCTGGGCACCATGCAGGCCGAGGTGCTCGAGATGGTCTCGTCGCTCGTCAACGCGCCCTCACACGCCGGTGCGGGCTTCACCGCCGGCGGCACCGAGTCGATCCTCATGTCGGTGCTCGTCAGCCGCGAGCGCGGCCGCGTCGAGCGAGGGATCACCGAGCCCAACATCGTCTTTCCCTCCTCCGCGCATCCCGCCTTCGCCAAGGCCGCCTTCTACCTCGGCCTCGAGGCGCGCGCGACGCCGCTGACCGACGGGTTCACCGCGGACGTGGACGCCCTCTTCGAGCGGGTCGACGCGAACACGGTGCTGATCGTGGGTTCGGCCTACGGCTTCCCCCACGGCGTCATCGACCCCATCGAGGAGCTCAGCGGCCGCGCCCTCGAACGCGGGATCCCGTTCCACTCCGACACCTGCATCGGTAGTTTCGTGCTGCCTTTCATGGAACGGCTCGGCTACGAGATCCCCCCGTTCGACTTCCGCCTGCCCGGGGTCACCCAGATGTCGTGTGACATCCACAAGTACGGCTACGTCACCAAGGGCGCGTCGGTGGTCGTCTACCGCGACGCGGCCTGGCTCACGCACCAGGTCTTCGACTACGACGTCTGGCCGCCCGGGCGCTACCGCAACGCCTCGGTCGCGGGTGCGCGCGCGGCGAGTCCGGTCGCGGCCTCGTGGGCGCTGCTCACCTACCTCGGGGCGGACGGCTACACCGCGATCATGCGCGACCTGCTCGAGACGACGCGCCGGTTCCGCCAGGGGGTCCGCGCGTTGCCCGGCCTATCGATCCTCGGCGACTCGATCGGCCCGCTGATGTCCTTCACCTCGACGCGCGATGACATCTTCGCCATCGCCGACGTCATGGACGAGCGCGGCTGGCACCTCAATCGCGTGCACAACCCCTCGGGCGTGCAGATGATGATCGCGCCGATCCACGGCGCCCACGTGGACGAGTTCCTCGCCGACCTCGCCGAGGCGGTCGAGCACCACGGCACCGCCCGGTCGACGATGGTGGGCTATACCTGATCGGCGGCGGTGCCGCCGGCCGGTACGCTGAAGGACATGCCCTCGACGCCCCTGCGCAGCCTCGTGCTGGTGCGCCACGGCGAGACCACCTGGAACCTCAGCCAGCTGGTCCAGGGCCACATCGACGACCCCACGCTCACCGAGCGCGGCCGGCGCCAGGCCGCCGAGGCGGCCGGCGCCCTGCGCGCGACCGACTTCGACGTCGTGCTCTCGAGCGACCTGCGCCGCGCGCGCGACACCGCGGCGATCCTCGCGTCGGGCCGCGGGCTCGAGGTCGTGACGACGCTCGCGCTTCGCGAGCGCACCTACGGCGACTTCGAGGGCCGGTCGATCAGCGACCTCCCGGCATCGATGGCCGGCTGGGAGGGCGATCGCGTGATCGACGCCGACGCCCGCCCGCCCGGCGGCGAGTCGCTCAACGACCTCTGCGACCGCGCGGCCCGGTGGCTGGCCGCGCTGCGGCTCGACTACGCCGGCGCGCGCGTGCTCGCGGTGACCCACGGCGGGACGGTGCGGGCCATCCGCGCGGCGAGCGCCGCCACGCCCATCGCACAGACCGTGTGGTACCCGGTGGACAACGCGAGCGTGTGGACGACCGACGTCAACGGTGACCCGCTCGCCTGAACCGCGCCTCGCCGCCCACCCCGGCGAGAAGCGGGCGGCGAGGCGCGGTGCCCGGCACGCCGGGCCCGTCGAACGACGTCACAAGGGGGTGACCGATCGAGCCGGTCAGTACATCATTCGCGGGTCGGCGTAGTGTTTGAACTCGATCAGGTTCGCCGAGGGGTCCTCGACGACGAAGGTCCGATGGACCTCGACGCGACCCTCGAAGCGCACACTCATCGGGGCGAAGAACTCGACCCCGCGCTGCTCGCAGAGCCGGTGCACCGCCTCGAAGTCGGCCGCCTCGCGAAAGGTCACCCCGAAGTGGCGCGGATAGAGCGAGCGGCTCGCGGGCTCGACCGGCTCGGCCGGGGGCGCGGTGCGGTGACAGACGAGCTGGTCACCGAAGAAATCGAAGGTCACGCGGTCGTCGTAGCGACGGGCCAGCTTGCACCCGAGCTGGGTGACGTAGAACGCGACGGCCGCGTCGAGGTCGTGGGCCGGCACCGCGAGGTGAAAGGCGTCGCGCCCCTCTCTCACCGGCGCACCTGGAAGGTGTGCTCGACGTCGGGCTCGAAGGTGCACAGGGTCTCGCTTCGCAGGCCGAGTCGCACCGTCTCCAGGCCGATGAGGTCCGCGGTGGCGACGTTGCCCAGGTTCACGTTGGCGCCGATGCGCGAGACGAAGTGGCTCTGCAGCTCGAGGGTCGGCGCCTCGAAGAGGAGCCGGTCCACGCTGATCGAGCTGGCCAGGATCTCCTCGATCAGCCCGAAGCGCAGCTCCCCGTTGGGCCGGCAGATCCCGCCGTGGCCGCTCTCGCGGGTCTCGAGGGTGACGAGCACCGCTCCGGCGTCGAGGTCCGCGCCGATGTAGCCGATCCACTTGTGCGGCGCCATGTTCTCGGACTTCACCTGGTCCTTCGAGCCGACCTCGGAGATCACCGAGAAGTCCTTGGCGAGCTCGGCGACGTACTCGGCCTTGGCCGCGTCGCTGAGCTCGATGGTGCCGTTGGAGACCTCGACGAAGGTGCAGCCGTAGGAGCGGCACATGGTGCGGAACTCGTCGAAACGGTCCTGGAGGACGTACTTCTCGAACAGGGTGCCCCCGAAGTAGAAGTCGACGCCTTCGCTGCGCAGGGCCATGATCTTGTCGCGGACGTTGCGGTCCACCACCGACGTGCCCCACCCGAACTTCACGAAGTCCAGGTAGTCGCTCGCCGTCGAGACGACGTCGGTGAAGTAGCGAAGCGGCAGTCCTTTGTCGATCGCCATGGTGAGCCCGAACTCACGCGGTTTGCTCGATCGTTCCGGCAACGTTAGGTACTCTCGGCTCACGATTCTCGCCGCCCCATCCACCCATGGCGTCGATGGCTATCACCGACCATCAGGTAAAACAAACCGTAACCAGGCGACTAGTGAATTCCCTCGGCAACGCCTGTGAATACCCTGTGAATCGGCTGGGGCCCCGGACCAGGCGCGCGATGGCCAGTCCGCGCGCCACGTGTGACAGAGTGGCTCGGTGTCAGAGGAACCGACTCGCGAAGAGCTCGAGCGCCAGATCGCGGCGCTTCGCGCCGAGGTCGCGCGGCTGAAGGAGGAGATCCGCGTCCTGCGGCGCACCCAGCACGAAGTGCCGCCGCACTACCTCTGATTCAGCGCCGTCGGTCGCCTCTCACCGCCCGTCGGATCGAGAGCACGAGGGCCGCGATTGCGAGCACGGGCAGCGCGAGCGCGGCTACGTCGTTGAGGTGCCAGAGATGGCGCAGCACCGCCACGACCCCGATGGTCACGAGCGCGGCGATGAAGAGCTCGGGCGTATCACCAATGAGAAAGTCCCACCAGAACATCGCGAAGCCCTTGACGAGTCGCCACGCCAGCGGTGATCGCGTCTCGCCGTTCACGCCGCCACCTCGCGCACGCGCCGCTCACGGCGCAGGTAGGCGACGAGGGTCCAGGTCACGAGCAGGTAGAGCGCCACGAACCCGACGAGCATCACGTCGTTGCCGGGCCAGCGCACGTGGAGCCCCTCGCCCGTCCAGAACGTGCCGTAGCT
>JAJYDR010000114.1 GCA_021777285.1 Actinomycetes bacterium | reverse complement strand
CCGATCTCGAGTTGGTGGTCGTCGATGACCACTCGAGTGACGACACCGCCACCGTGGCCGCGCACCACGGCGCGGCGATCGTCCCGGCGCTGGGCGATCGTGGCAAGGGCGCGGCCATGGCGATGGGCCTCGCCGCGACGACGAGCGAGCTCGTGGTCTTCCTCGACGCCGACGTGCTCTCCCCGATGGCCGACTTCGTGGGGCGCCTGATCCAGCCCCTGCTCGAGTCCGAGGAGGTCCAGTTCGTCAAGGGCTACTACGAGCGCCCCCTGCACCACATGCCCACCGGGGGCGGCCGAGTCACCGAGCTCGCCGCCCGGCCGATCCTCTCGCTGCTCTACCCCGGACTCGGCGAGATCCGCCAGCCCCTGGCGGGCGAGACCGCCGCGCGACGCAGTGCGCTCGACGCGGTCGACTTCGAGAACGGCTACGGCGTGGAGATCGCCCTGCTGATCGACGTCGCGCGCAAGTTCGGGGTGCGATCCCTCGCCCAGGTCGACCTGGGCGTGCGACGCCACCGCAACCGACCCCTCGAGGAGCTGCGCCCGATGGCGAGCGAGGTGCTACGCGCCGCGCTCGAGCGCTACGACGTCGAGTTGCCGAGCGGCGAGATCAGCTGACCGCGACGTCGGGACCGAGGACGACGACGACGTCATCGCCCGAGGCCCCCGGCACCGGCGTCTGACCGTTGAGCGCCGTCACGGCCGATGACGGCACCTTGATCTGGGTGGCGATCTGCTGAGCCGCCCACTGAAAGCCCGGGTTGAAGTAGACGATCGTCTTCGTGACGCGCGAAGACGCGTTCACCTGGGGCAGCGCATCCCAGCCCTGGGTGATGAGTAATTGGGTGTAGGAGCCAGCGAGACCCGTGGTGAGCGTTCCGTTGGCGACCTGAACACGCACTCGCGAACGCGTGGGCGTCGTGGTGGTGGTCGCGTGAGTGCCCGCGGCCGTGGTCGTCGTCGACGACGACGTCGCCGTCGGCCCGCTCGAGGCGGGCGACGACGAATGCAGGACGGCGAAGGAGGCCGCCACGAAGAGAATCAGCAGCGTCAGCACCACGCCGAGACGCGGCTGGTAGTGCGAGCCCGAGACCGGCGGCTCTGGCGAGGACGTGCTCATCGGGCACAGCCTAGACACCCCTAGCGCGTAAAAGTCAAGCCGCGAGGTCGATCCGGTGCTTCCAGGCGATCGTCTCGTCGTAGTCGACGCGCTGGTCGAGGCAGGCGTGCAAGATCCCGACCCAGCGATTGGCCAGTTGACGAATGGCCTGTCGATGGGTCTTGTCGCGATTGCGCAACTCGTCGTAGTAGGCGCGCGCCCCCGTTGACTTGGTGAGCGAGCAGAATGCCCATTGGTCGAGGGCGTCAGCCAAACGTCGGTTTCGCTTGTGGCGAGCGAGCACGACGTGGCTCTTGCCCGAGGCCCTGGTGATCGGCGACGTGCCGGCGTAGTTCCTGCGAGACTTGGCGTTGGCGTAGCGGTTCGGGTCGTCCCCGAACTCTGCGAGCACCCGGGCGCCGAGGATCGTCCCCATTCCTGGCAGGGACAGGACGATCGAAGCGTCCGGGTGCTGCTCAAAATCCTTCGTCAGCAACGCTTCGAGGTGCTCGATCTGAGTGTTGTAGGCGCGGATCATCGCGACGTGGGCGCTCGTCGTCGCCCCGTAGGCGAGCTCGACGAGGGGAAGTTCACGGAGTTGCTCTTCACGCAGCGCCGCCCGGATCTCACCGGCTCGTCGATCAAGGTTGCGGGCCCGACCCGCGCGCTTTAGCGCTGCGGTGATCTTCGCCGTGGACAGCTGGCGTCCGAGTGGTGGCGTCTGGGCGATCTCGAGGATCGCCACCGCGTCGCGATCGTCGAGATCGGTGCCAAAGGCGACGAGCGCCCCCGGGTAGTAGTCCTTCAGCGCGTTGCGCAAGGCGTTGGTCTCTCGCTGGCGAGCCCAGATGGCGCTCTGATGTGCTCGCGCGAGGACCTTGATCGCTTCGGCGCCCTCCGAGTCGCCGGCCACCTCGCGGTGGTTGTGCCGGTCGGTGCGAACGAGGTCGGCGAGCACCTTCGCGTCACCGGGGTCGGACTTCGATCCCGAGGTGACGTGGCGCTCGCGATAGCGCGCGGCCGACATCGGGTTGATGGCGTAGACGCGGTAGCGAGCGCCCAACATCGCCGTGACGAGGAGACCGCGGTCCTTCTCGATGCCGACGAGCACCTCTTCGGGCTCTTCGGCGTGCTCACCCAGCAGCTCGTGCAGGGCTCTCACGCCCGTAAGCGTGTCCGGGATCCTCTTGCGAGCGAGAACCTCCCCCGCCTCGCTAAGGACGCAGATGTCGTGGTGGGCCTCGGCCCAGTCCACTCCGACGAATATCACGTGATCACCTCCGTTACTCGATGGTTTCGAGCCTCGAGGGCAACGGCGGCGACCTAATGGATCAGTGCTCCTGGCACGACACCCCTCCAGCCTTCTCCGTCAACCTCACCGACCGGCTGGGGCACGATCTAGATGTAGAACTCAAGGTTCAGGCCCAGTGAGTGCTCACCAGTCAGCGGCTCAGTGGGAAGCCTGCCTCATCTGAGACAAACCTCCCAATCCCATTAGAACGCGACGCCCGCGTTCACTAGCCTTGACACGTCGGCCGGTGTGGCGCAGTGGTAGCGCAGGCGATTTGTAATCGTCAGGTCGTGGGTTCGAATCCCTCCACCGGCTCCATCGAGGGCTAATCCACGCACCACGAGCCTTGACGTATCCGACGTACGCGAGTACAACGAGTGTCACCATCGACCGAGTTTCTCGAGGCTGGACTAGTTACGAATCCTACTAGGCCATCCGAGACCAGCCGGTCGAGCTCTGCGTCGGCGTCGTCACTTTGGGAGGACGTTCTCCCCTACGAAGAAGACGCCGGCGCCCTTCAAGATTTCGATCTCCATCGTCTGGACGCGCTTCTCACAACGAAGACACACCAGCTCGGCTCGCTTCTCACACCCTCACGGACCCCCTGATTGATGTCGACTTGGTGCATCCAGTTATGCAGACACCTCTCAGAGATCCCTGGAACCTTGGCGACGCACTTCGTTCGTCGTCGGGCGAGATCGATCGCTCGACACCGGAACTCCGGCGGGTAGGGACGGGGAATCTGGACTCCAGTCTGAGCCGGGGTCCCGACTCACGACGAGTGTCCGAGTTGGCGGATGAAGCTCCGGCCCAAGAGCCGTCGTGCCAGGTGAGATCCCTCATTTCCCTTTCAATCAAGAGGCTCCGACCTCCTTACCTATTCTCAGGGTAGCCTTACGGGTATGACTCGCGTTGAGCGCCGGCGGCGTAGGTGGATGCGAAAGCGAGCCAAAGGTTCCCAAGCGCAACAGGGCGTTTCCCTCGCCGTCGCGATTCTTGCGACATTATCTAGTTTGGTTATCGCTCCGACTGTTTCATCCGGGGCGTCAAACGTCGGCACTGCTCGGGCTCAAGCCGCGATCCTTTATCGACAGATTCAGTCGATTGGCAGTCGGGTCGAAACTCTCGGGCAGAAGTATGATTTAGCCCAAATAAACCTGCGCCGCTACAATACTCAGATTAATCACTCGAAGAGTCTCATCTCCGGAATTGAGCGCAGCTTGGCAGAAGGTAGGATGGAACTCCGGAGAGATGCCATCTTCGCGTACGTGACCAATAGCTCCGCGACGAGCATCAATCCACTCTTCTCGCGTAATCGATGGAAGGCTGACGCCACCAACGTCTATAGCCAAATTGCCGGAGGAAACGTGAGCGCCACTCTCGCCAGTTTGAAGTACCAAAAATTGAAATTAACCCGAGAGCGTACGCTTCTTTATAGACATGAGCGCCGAGCTAACAGCGCTGCGCACGACGCTGCAAAGTCGTTCCATGACGCGAACGTTCTACGAGCCAGACTTGAGCACGAGCTGAGCCAAGTTAAAGGTCAAATCGCCACCTTCATAATCCAACAAGAAGCCGCCGCGGCCGCGGCATCCGCGGCCGCCCTCAAAGCCGCGACCCTCCCAACCGCGAAACCCACGCAAGGGATTACCGCGCCACCGCCGAATACGAGCGCCAATGTCGCGATTCGTGCGGCTCTGAGCATGATTGGCGTACCCTACGTCTGGGGTGGCGCATCACGGAGCGGTGTCGACTGTTCGGGTTTGATTCTTCTCGCTTACGCGGCCGCTGGTGTGACCCTGCCTCACTACTCCGGTTCGCAGTATGCGGTGACGGAGCGAGTTCCTCTCTGGAATATTCAGCCCGGTGATCTTCTCTTCTATGGTCCTGGTGGGAGTGAGCACGAAGCTATGTACATCGGCAACGGCCAGATGATTGAAGCCGCCTCGTCGGGCACACTTGTCCACATCAGTCCTATTCGATTGGGATACGGGTTTGTGGGAATTGGACGCGTTCGAGCCTAAGAAGCCGTAACCATTGGAATGGATCTCCCCTTCAACGCGTAGTTTTGGAAATCGGTATCGGTGATTTCTGAGTAGATGAAACATTGAAGACCTCGCGAATCAATCTGAGGAGACGCGATTTCGTTAAACCTCCAACTTGTTTTCCAAGGACTCGGCCCGAGGGTGAAATAAAAAAGGTCGTGGGCAGCCCGTACACACCATACGAGGTCCAGACCTGCGCGGTGTCAAACGCCAGAGGGTAGTTGACGTGCGTGCTCTTCGCGAAAGCGAGCCCTGCACTTCGCTGATCCTGGGTATCAAGACCCACGAAGGCTACGCGACGTTTTAGCTCGCGTGCAACTTCGGCCAAAGCTGGCATCTCTTTACGACACGGTGGACACCACGATGCCCAAAAATTGACAATGAGATTGCGGCCATGAAAATCCCTCAGCGAGATTGTTTGAGTCGGATTCTCCAAATCAACCAGAGAGAAAGTTGGGGCCACCGTCGAGTGAACTCGAGTGAAGGTCCCGCCGTTCGAGGTTACGACGTTCGCTGATGACAGCCCGAAAGCCGCGTGGCGATTGGCACGCGCCACTGCCGTTCCCACTGACGCCCCGACGATGACGGCCACAGACGCGAGGAGCCACCACCGAAACGGGGCACGACGGTGGAGGTTCCTCGTCTCCGATTTCGCATTGGGATTGTCGTTTGAGGCGATGTCCGAAACGTCACTCATTAAATTACTTTCTTTCAGAAGGGCGGCCAACCTAGCCGGGCGAAGCGAACTTGGAGCGGGATGAACATCGTCTTCCATACACCACTGAGGAAAAGCAGGCCAACCGCAATCAGCAAGATCCCACCAGCAATTTCAATGGCCCGACCGTGACGACCAAGAAATGAGAGCGACCGACGCGCGTGGCCTATGCCAACGGAAAGCAGCATGAAGGGAATGCCAAGACCGAGCGAGTAGAGGGCCAGTAAGAACGCACCTTCCACCACGGTTCTGCTGGTGCTCGCGACCGCCAGGATGGAGGCGAGGATTGGACCGATGCAGGGCGTCCAGCCAAACGCGAATGCCATACCGAGCGGAAAGGCCCCACGGGGCCCCCCAACGATCCTATTCAGATCCAGCCGCCGTTCTCTGGCAACGAACGGGATCGTAATCAGTCCCGTCATTGCGAGGCCAAAGACAATGATCACGATACCCGAAATCTTCAAGATTAGGGGTAAGTGGTGAATGAGGAAAGACCCGAAGAATGTCGAGGACGCACCGAGAGCAGTAAAGACGACAGTGAAGCCCCCTACGAACGCTGCGGTCGACAGGAGTACGATGCGACGCGCTCGTCGCTCTGAAAGCTCGCTCACTGGGAGTCCTGAAATGTATGACAAGTAACTGGGCACCAGCGGCAATGCGCACGGTGAAGTGAAGGAGATCAATCCCGCGACGATGGCGAACAAGGGTGCGGTGAGCAGTCTCATCCTTCGGCCGATTTCGTGAGATAGCGCGCAATGCCCTGACCCCAGCGCTTTACGAGGTTCGAAGGCAGATATCCCGACCCGTTCGGCCGCTGCAGCACGTTCGCGTCGGCCAGAAAGCGCTCGACTCCCAAGGGATTCAAGAAATACAGGTACGATGAGTGGGCCGTTTGCCGTGAAGTCTTCGAAACGAATACCTCCACGCCGTACGCGCGCCAGATCGGTGCGAGTTGCGCCAAGGTACCGGTGAGGAAGTGCCAGTTCTTAAGCGCGCTGAGTCCATGCTGATTAGTGAACTGCCGCACGTCGGCGACAGAGTTTGCGTGAGGGTTGACGTTCACACCAAGAAAAATCACGTTTCGTGCTCGCTGACCCAGATCCTTTTCGGCGCGCAAGAATTCTTGGGCCTCAACGGGACATACCTCCGTGCAACGAGTGTCCATGAAGGCGAGTAGAACCGATTTACCTCGAAATTGCCGCAAACTTGTTGACTTGCCATTCTGGTCAATCAGTGTGAAGTTGGGAGCTTTACGGAGGGGCAGCGGGGAGAGACTCATAAGGGTCGTGAGTGACTGCCGACTTGACGTCTCACTTGAATTGCCGACAGCGTTGACGTTGCGAGCGTCCAGGAAGGCAGTGATGGCCAGCGCGACGGCGAAGGCGAGCAGAAGAGGGAGCACGCCAAAACCTATCCAACGCCAAAACTGACCCGGAGTATCCGGAGGCAGCAAAGAATCCACTTGGCGGTCAGGTTCGTAGGACATGCTGATTGGAAGTTCCCCCTTTGCGTTTTAGTAGTTCGGCAGTGTCAATATTCAACGCGGTCACGTACTTCAAGATGCTGAATCGCGACTGGCCGCATCCTATCGGCGCATCGTTCGGCCTTGATCATATACTGCCAGGGGGTATACTGCTAGACCATGGGGGCCGCAACGTGATACTGCCTGGCTACATCGATGAGAAGGCCGCTGTCCAAAAGCGCCTCCGGCGAGTTGAAGGTCAGATTCGTGGCATCCAGCGGCTCGTCGAAGAAGACCAATACTGTATCAACATCCTTGATCAGGTCTCTGCGACCACTCGCGCGCTCCAAGCGGTCGCAATGAAGCTCCTTGCCGATCACCTCTCTCATTGCGTCATGGAAGCGGTGTCCAGGGGTAGCACCGAGGTGGAAGCCAAGGTGAAAGAAGCGCAGGTAGCAATCGCACGACTGGTTCGGTCGTGATGACTGAGATCGGGGTGACCTTCGCAGCCTACTTGAAAGTTGCTGTAGCGAACAGCTTTGACATTCGCGTTTAGCGTACCTATGAAGAGATGAAGAATGCAGCCTGAACTTATCGCCACACTGACAGTTGGACGAGCAGCGGGCGATATTGGCCGCAGTCTGCGTGAAGGTTTCTTCATGTTCTGGGAGACCCTGTGGGCACTGGTGCTCGGGTTCACTCTCTCAGGGGC